>JANYDY010000029.1 GCA_025363435.1 Betaproteobacteria bacterium | reverse complement strand
AGGCGATTGAGCGTGGCTTCGAGCGACGGGCCGCGCGCTTTCGGCGTTGCAGTTTGCGTCGCAAGTTCGCTGCTGTTGCGCAACAGTCCGTCAAGACCGGCTTTGGCTGCCGCGCTGGCGGCCGAGAATTTACCCACCAACTCGGCTTTTTGCTGAAATGCCTTGGCGAGGTCGGGCAAGGCCGCGGTCAGCGCCGGGCTGACGATCGTTTTGCCCGCCGCCTCGAGATTTTGCAGCGCTTTGCGCGCAGCAGGCGCGCGGTCGATTTGCGGCGCGCCGGCGGCATCGGCTTCAAGGCGCGCGCGCAGCACGTCGACGTCCCAGCGCACATCAATTTCCTTCAGTTCGCGTAGCGTGCCGAGAGTTTCGTTGCGCTCGCGCAGATCAACCGCTTCGGTCTTGTTATAGAGAAAAAACAGCGCGCCGATCAATGCCGCGGCGCCGAGCGCGAGCAGGGTGTTTTGAACGGGTTCGGATATTTTCATAGGTCCTCGCCGAGATAGGCGCGGCGCACCTGTGGATTGGCCAGCAAAGCCTGCACATTGTCGTGCAACGTTATTTCCCCGCTTTCCATCACATAGCCTCTTTGACATATTTCCAGCGCCAGCTTCGCATTTTGTTCGACCAGCAAAATCGTCACGCCTTCGGCAGCGATCGCGCGGATAGTTGCAAAAATCTTCTGCACCATCAGCGGCGCCAGTCCCATGCTCGGTTCATCAAGCAACAACAGCCGCGGCCGGCTCATCATGGCGCGGCCGATCGCCAGCATCTGCTGCTCGCCGCCCGACAAAGTGCCGCCGGTCTGCCGGCGACGTTCTGCCAGGCGCGGGAACAATGCATACACACGGTCGCGGTCCGCACCTGCCGCAACACTATCGTCACGGCTATAGGCGCCCATGTCGAGATTTTCTTCGACCGTCAGGCGCGGGAAAATTCCGCGGCCTTCGGGCACCAGCGCAATGCCCATTTTTACGCGCTGATACACCGGCACAGCGACAATATCTTCGCCATTGTAACGGACACTGCCTGAAGCGGGGCGCAAGAGGCCGGTCAGCGCTTTTAACGTGGTTGTTTTGCCGGCGCCGTTGGCGCCGATCAGGGTCACCATTTCGCCGGCGCGCACCGTGAAGTCAATGCCTTTGACGGCATTGATGCCGCCGTAAGAAACGCGCAGTCCGCTCACTTCAAGCAAGCTCGCCCCCGAGATAGGCCTCAATGACCGCGGCATCGTTGCGCACTGCGGCCGGTGCGCCCTCGGCGATTTTGCGACCGTAATCAAGCACTGCAATGCGGTCGCACAGGCCCATCACCAGCTTCATGTCGTGTTCGATCAGCAGGATGGTGGTGCCGTCATCGCGAATGCGTTCGAGCAGCGTGCGCAGCGTTGCCGTCTCGGTTGCATTCATACCGGCGGCCGGTTCGTCGAGGGCGAGCAGTTTCGGCGCGGTTGCCAGCGCGCGGGCGATCTCCAGCCGGCGCTGATCGCCGTACGGCAGGCTGTGCGCGAGCGCGTTGCCGCGCGCGGCGAGACCGACATAATCGAGCAAAACACGGGCGCGTTCGTGAATCGCGCGTTCTTCGGCGCGGGTGCCGGCGCCGCGCAGTATCGCGCCGAAGATGCCGGCGTGCGTGCGCACATGCCGCCCGACCATGACGTTTTCGAGCGCGCTCATGTTGGCGAAGAGGCGGATGTTCTGGAAGGTGCGGGCGATGCCTGCGGCGGCGACCTCATGCGGCGCTTTTACATTGAGTGCTGTGCCGTCAAAGGTAAAGGCGCCGCCGTCGGCGCGGTAAACGCCGGTCAGCACATTGAAAAAAGTGGTTTTGCCGGCGCCGTTGGGGCCGATCAGACCATAGATCTCGGCGCGTTCGATGCGCATTGAAACCGCCGACAGCGCTTCGATGCCGCCGAAACGCTTGTTGATATTGGTTGCTTCGAGCAGGGCGCTCATTTTTCCGCCAGCTCGCGCCGGCGCACTTTCGACGGCCACAGCCCGGCCGGGCGGAACAGCATCATCAGCATCAGCGCCAGCCCGAACAGCAGCATGCGCACCACTTCCGGTTCGACAATAAGCCGCCCGAACAGCGAACGCTGCAGCGGGTCGACGGTGTGGCGCAGCAACTCCGGCACAAACGACAGCAGCAGCGCGCCGACAATCACGCCCCAGATATTGCCCATGCCGCCCAGCACCACCATCGACAGCACCATCACCGACTCGACCAGCACGAAGCTGTCCGGGCTGATGAAGCCCTGCATCGCGGCGAACATGCCGCCGGCGACGCCGCCGAAAGAGGCGCCCATCGCAAAGGCCAGCAGTTTGATCCGCGTCGTGTTGATGCCCATCGCCGCTGCTGCGATTTCGTCTTCGCGGATTGCCTGCCAGGCGCGGCCGATGCGCGAATCCTCGAGCCGCAGATTGATCACGATCACTGCAATCAGCACCAGCAGCAGCAGGTAATAGTATTTGACCGGTCCGCTGAAATTGATGCCGAGAATGACTTCGCTTCCGTTGAAACTGAAATTGCCGATGCTGATCGGATCGATGCGCGAAATACCCTGCGGGCCGTTGGTAATATTGACCGGCTGCGACAGGTTATTGAAAAAGATGCGGACAATTTCGCCGAAACCCAGGGTGACTATCGCCAGATAGTCGCCGCGCAGCTTCAGCGTCGGCGCGCCGAGCAGTACCCCGAACACGCAGGCGGTGAGTGCGCCGATCGGCAAAATGATCCAGAACGGCAGATGCAGATTGAATTGCGGCGACGCCAGCAGCGCGTACGTGTAGGCGCCGACACCGTAGAAGGCGATGTAACCAAGGTCGAGCAGCCCGGCGAAACCGACCACGATGTTCAGACCCAGCGCCAGCAGGGTAAACAGTATTGCCAGATTGGTGACGCGCACCCACGTCGTGCCCGCCATCGCCAAAACAAACGGCAGCGCGACCAGCGCGCAGGCAATCAGCACGACGGCGCTCCACAGCGCGGCCGGATTCGATTTCAGTTTGTCGCTGATGTTCATGCGCGCTCGCCGATGCGCTCGCCGAGCAGGCCGGACGGGCGCAACACCAGCACGGCGATCAAAACCAGAAACGCGAAGACGTCCTGATAATTGCTGCCGAATACGTTGTTAGTAAGGTCGCCGATGTAGCCGGCGCCGAGCGCTTCGACGAGGCCAAGCAGCATGCCGCCGAGCATGGCGCCGGCGAGATTGCCGATGCCGCCCAGCACCGCCGCGCAAAATGCTTTCAGGCCGAGCAGCGAACCCATCGTGTAATGTGCGATGCCGTAATAGGTGCCGACCATCACGCCGGCGACTGCCGCCAGCGCCGCGCCCAGCATGAAGGTGGCGGCGATGATCTGGTTGACGTTGACACCCATGAGGCCGGCGATTTGCGCGTTTTGCGAAGCCGCGCGCATCGCAACGCCGAGGCGCGTGCGATAGACCACAAATGTCAGCCCGGCCATCAGCAGCACCGAGGTCGCGATAATCGCAATCTGTATCAGGGTGATCGTCGCGCCCTCAATGTGGTACACGGTGTTCGGAATGATCTGCGGGAAGCCGAGCGGGTTACGGCTCCAGATCATCATGGCGAGCTGCTGCAGCACGATGGACGCGCCGATTGCGGTGATCAGAGGCGCCAGACGCGGCGCGTTGCGCAAGCGCCGATAAGCGAAAATTTCCAGCGCGTAGCCGACAGCAACGCAGGCCGGAATCGCCGCCAGCGTGCCGATCAGCACGATCAATAGCGGCGGCAGCGTCGTGTTGGCGGCCAGCCAGCCGATGACGGTAAAGGCGACCATCGCACCGATCATGACGACTTCGCCATGCGCGAAATTAATCAGTTGTATGATGCCGTAAACCATCGTGTAGCCGAGCGCGACGACGGCGTAGACGCTGCCGAGTGTCAGTCCGTTGATGATCTGCTGAAGAAAAGTATCCATCGTCTTGCTTCAGGCGACAGCACAAGAAAACGGCACCCGCAGGTGCCGTTTTGATTTGATTGACTGTTGTCCGATCACTATTTCTTTTCCGGGGTTGCCGGTGCGGCAGGCGCCGCCGCGGCAACTGCCGGCGCCGCAGCGGCAGCGGCCGCCTTGACGAAATCCTCGTACTTGACCGATGCCCCGCCGGTGATGATGGCGAGCGGTTCGATCTTGCCGCTTTTCATCATGAAGATGGTCATTTCGGCATTTTTGCGATCGCCTTTTTCATCGAATTCGATTTTGCCGGTAGCGCCGTCGTAGCTGATTTTAGCGAGCTCCGGCAGATATTTTGCCGGCTCCGCCGAGTTGGCCTTCTGCATCGCTGCAATCAGCAAATGCGTGCCGTCATAGGTGAAGGGCGAATACTGAATCGGCTCGGTGTTGAATCTGGCTTTGTAGTCAGTGAGAAATTTGGGGTTTGCCGCCTGCACCGGTATGCCGGCCTGCGAGCAGACGAAACCTTCGGCGGCGTCGCCGGCGAGATCTTTCATGGTGTTGGTGCAGGCGCCGTCGCCGAAGGCGAAAACGACTTTAATGCCGAGTTCGCGGCCCTGTTTCAACAGCGGGCCGGCAGTGGCGTCCATGCCGCCGTAGAACACGGCGTCGGGTTTTTTGCCTTTGATTTTGGTCAGCACCGCTTTCCAGTCGCGCGTGTCCTTGCTGCCTTTTTCGCGCGGCAGTACTTTGACGCCGGCGACGGTCAGTGTTTTCTCGACCTCGTTGCCGAGACCTTCGCCATAGGCAGTGGCATCGTCGATAATGGCGACCAGTTTGGGTTTGTATTCGCTGGCGAGGTAACTGGCGATTGCCGGACCCTGCTGGTCGTCGCGGCCGACCGTACGGAAGACGTTTTTCAATCCCTGCTCGGTGAGTTTCGGATTGGTCGACGAACCGGTCACCATCGGAATGCCGGCCTGCGCATAAACGGTGGAGGCGGGAATCGACACGCCGGAATTCAAATGGCCGACTACGCCGGCGACTTTGGCGTCGATGAATTTTTGCGCAATGATGGGGCCGCGATCGGGTTTTTCCTCATCGTCTTCGGCCAGCATCTCAAACCGGACTTTTTTGCCGTCGATCATGATGCCGCGCGCGTTGGCTTCCTGAATGGCGAGACGCGCGCCGTTTTCGTTGTCTTTGCCGAGGTGGGCAATGCCGCCGGTGAGCGGTGCGGCGTGGCCGATTTTGACGATCATTTCCGGGGCCGCAGCCTTGGGCGCCGGCGGTTCTTCCTTGCCGCAACCGCTGAGGAGCAAAACCATGGCGCCGCACAGCGTAAAAATCCGGCTTCTGTTCATAGCGTCCCCGCCTCGTTAAATTGTTGTTGTGACAAGATAAATCATTATCCGTAGGCGCATGCGGCTTGTCAATTTCGCGGCAACGAACAGAAGCCCGGCGGCAGCAATAAAAAAGGCGCAGCAAATGCTGCGCCTTTTTCTGTGCAAGACCGGTTATTTGGCTTTGGCCATCATCAAGTCAACCACGGCCTTGACGTCGGCGTCGGACAGGTTGGACGCACCGCCCTTGGCCATCATCGCGGTGCCCGGTTTGCCCGAAATGGCCGATTTGTAGAGCTCGTCCTTGCCCGTCTTGATGCGCGGCGCCCAGCCGGCTTTGTCGCCCAGTTTAGGCGCGCCGGCAACACCGGCGTCGTGGCAGGCGGCGCAGCTTGCTTTATAGGTTTCCTCGGCGGTTGCGGCAGCGGCGCCGGCGGTGGCGAGCAGACTGGTGATGCCGATCAGTGCAACGTAAAACGCTTTCATGTGGTCTCCTTGTATAAACTCGGGTAACTGGCGCTGCGCGGTGTTTATGCCACCGCGGTGACAATTGCAAACCGGCGGCATCATAACAAATTCGTTTGTTTGCTTCCAATCAGTGTCGCGAGGCGGTGAGCGTCGCAACGAGGTCGTCGAAACCGCTGATCGCCGGCAGACATTCAACGCCCCGGCAAACCCAGGCGTTGACGCCGTGTGCCGGCGCAGGCTTGTCGAGCATGGCGGGCAGCGCCGATGGCGCATCCGGGATGCGCACGATCAATGCGTGCGGCAGGTAACGCGCGGCGAGCCGGCGTTGCCAGTCTGCCGCACCATCGCCGCGCAGTACCACAATTGCGGGTGGTGCCAACTGCTCTTCAAGCGCGACGCACAGGCTGCTGTGGCCGCTGGCCTGACGTTCCATCGCCGGTTTGAAGGCCATGATCGTACGTTCGGCGGCCACGCACCAGCGTGGCTCGCCAAGCAGATGGCCGAGACGGTTCAAGGCGATTGCGGCGATGCCATTGCCCGAAGGCGTGGCATTGTCGTGCCCGATTTTGCTGCGCAGGATCAATTGTTCGTGATCGTGGCTGACGAAAAAGAAACCGCCGTTGTCGCGGTCTTCGAACTGCTCGAGCAGGACTTCCGCCAGTTCGCGCGCCCAGGCGATGTCGGCGGCGCGCAAATCGTGCTGCATGAGTTCGATCAGCGCGTCGAGCAGGAAGGCGTAATCGTCGAGATAGGCGTTGAGATGGGCGTGGCCGTCCTTGCAGGTCGCCAGCAGGCGGCCGTTGCGCCAGAGTGTCGTGCGCAGAAAATCCGCCGCGCGGCGCGCCGATTGCAGCCACACCGGCTGATTGAAGGCGCGCGCTGCGCGCGCCATGCCCTTGATCATCAGCGCGTTCCAGCTGACCAGAATTTTTTCATCGCGACCGGGGCGCACGCGCTGTTCGCGCAGCGCGAACAATTTCGCGCGCGCTGCATCGAGCCGCGCAAGATCGTCGGCCCCCGGCGCGAGCGGTCGGTTGACGCGCAGATGCCAGTATTCATGTTCGAAATTGGCGCGCGCGTCGAGACCGTAGTGCGGCGCGATCAAGGTGTATTCATCTGCGCTGACGGTGGCGCGCACCTCATCCGGCGTCCACACGTAGTACTTGCCTTCTTCGTGCTCCGAGTCGGCATCCAGCGATGAGTAGTAGCCGCCTTCAGATGATTGCATTTCGCGCATCACCCACGCGGCGGTGTCGGCGACCGTGCGGCTGAACAGCGGCTGCGCATCAAGCAGCCACATATCACTGTAGAGACGCAGCAGCGGCCCGTTGTCATAGAGCATTTTTTCGAAGTGCGGGATCGTCCACGTCTGGTCGACACTGTAGCGGCAGAAGCCGCCGCCGACCTGATCATAAATGCCGCCCTCGGCCATTTTGGTCAGCGTCAGCTTGACCAGCTGGTGTGCGTAGTCGTCACCCAGCCCGACGCCGCTGCTCAGGCACAACTCAAGTTCGGCCGGATGCGGAAACTTCGGCGCGTTGCCGAGGCCGCCCTCGACTTCATCGAAGCTGTCTTTCAATTCGCGCAGCGCAGTGTCGAGTGGCGCCGAAGTCAGCGTTGCCGCAGTGGCCGGCGGCGGCAGCGTGCGCGCGAGGGCCGCCTTCAGCGATTCGCTTTGCTGGGCGATCTCGGTTTGTTGATTGCGATAGGCGGTGGCGATTTGCGGCAGCAGGTCGATAAAGCCGGGCAGGCCGTGGCGCGCGGTCTTCGGAAAATAGGTGCCGCCGAAAAACGGCGTCTGGTCCGGCAGCAAAAACATGGTGAGCGGCCAGCCGCCATTGCGCTGCGTCAGCATGGCATGCGCGGTCTGGTAAATCTGATCGAGGTCGGGGCGTTCTTCGCGATCAACCTTGATGTTGACGTACAACTTGTTCATCACCGCCGCCACCGCGGGGTCTTCAAACGATTCGTGCGCCATGACGTGGCACCAGTGGCAGGCCGAGTAACCGACCGAGAGCAGAATGGGCTTGTTGCTTTTGCGCGCCAGCGTCAGCGCTTCGTCGCCCCAGGCGTACCAATCGACCGGATTGTCGGCGTGTTGCTGCAGGTAAGGGCTGGTTTCCTGCGCGAGTCTATTGGTCATTGCGGCTCAGTGCGTCGATACCGACCACGGCCGCAGATAGTCCATGCGATCGATCGAACGGATCTTGAGTTCGCGCACTAGCTTGTTGCGCCAGATCTGCAGTGTGATTTCGTCGCCGGCGCTGCTGCTTGTCCACAGCACTTCATAAAACTCGGACTGGCTGCCGATCGCCTTGCCGTCGATGGCGAGTATGACGTCGCCGCGTTTGAGTCCGCCGAGATCCGCCGGTGCGCCGCGCAGCACCTGGGTGACCAGCACGTGGCCGCGCACTTCTTCCGAGTACACGCCGAGCCACGGCCGCACCGCATCGCGCCGGCGTCCGTGTGCAATGAGGTCCGGCGTGATGGACGGCAGCACATCGGTCGGAACAAACATATTTCCGGGAAATGCCGCGCCGGCGTTGATGGCGTCACCCACCCACAGCGAACCGATGCCGACCAGTTGCCCGTCTGCATTGATCAATGCAGCGCCGCTGTGATTGTCGCGCGCCGGCGCGGTGAAGATGGCGTCATCAAGCGCGTATTCCCACCAGCCGGTGAAGCGGCGCCGCGACGTGATGCAGACGTACGAGAGGCCGCCGGCGCCCGGATGTGCGGCGACCATTGCCGTGGTGAGTTCGCGCGCCGACGCGGCGTTACCGAGTTCGAGCGGCGCGCCGCCGAGCGGCTGGTGCGCGCGCACCAGTCCGAAACCGGTTGAATGGTCGAAGCCGACGATAGACGCCGGCATGACACGGCCGTCGCTGGCCACCAGCAGCACCGAATCGGCTTCGAGCAGCAGATAGCCGATGGTGAGTATCAAGCCATCGTTATCGATCAGTACGCCGGTGCCTTCGCGCTCGGCGCCCAGCGTCTCGGCGGTGCGCGCCGAGCGCGGTACGCGTATGCCCAGTTTGACAATGGCCGAGGCGAGATCGCGTTCGGCGAATCTTCCGGTCGGCGGCAAATTGGCCGCGCGCCAGGCAGACCAGGTTGCTGTGACGAGGGAGGGCACTGTTTCGCCGTATCGTGATTGCCTGGCTGCGCAGTCAGTCTGTTACCGCGCCGGTGCTGGCACTCGACACCAGCTTCATGTATTTGGCCAGCAGGCCGCGCGTGTAGCGCGGCTTCGGCTGTTTCCATTTCTTGCGCCGCTGCGCCAGTTCGCGCGCGCTGACGTTGACTTGAATCAGGCGTTTGTGTGCATCGATGGTGATCGAATCGCCTTCCTTCACCAGTGCGATCGGGCCGCCGGCATAGGCTTCGGGGCAGACGTGGCCGACCACCATGCCCCAGGTGCCGCCGGAAAAACGGCCGTCGGTAATCAGGCCGATCGATTCGCCGAGGCCCTGGCCGATCAATGCAGCGGTCGGCGCCAGCATTTCCTGCATGCCGGGGCCTCCGCGCGGACCTTCGTAGCGGATGACGACAACGTCGCCCGGCTTGATCTTGCGCGCCATGATCGCCTTCATCACCGCCGGTTCGGAATCAAACACGCGCGCCGGCCCCGTGATCATCGGCGATTTAAGGCCGGTGATTTTGGCGACACAGCCTTCAGGTGCGAGATTGCCTCTGAGTATGGCGAGGTGGCCTTGTTTGTAGAGCGCGTTGTCCCATTGCCGGATCACATCCTGATCGGCGCGCGGTGCGGCCGGAATTTTTGCCAGTTCTTCGGCCATGGTGCGGCCGGTGACGGTCATACATTCGCCGTGCAGCAAGCCGTGCGCAAGCAGCATTTTCAAAACCTGCGGCACGCCGCCGGCGCGGTGGAAATCAACCGCGACGTATTTGCCCGAGGGTTTCAAATCGCACAATACCGGCACCTTGCGGCGCACGCGTTCGAAATCGTCTATGGTCCATTTGACGTCGGCCGCGTGCGCAATGGCAAGAAAGTGCAGCACTGCGTTGGTCGAGCCACCGGTCGCCATGATGAGCGCCACCGCATTCTCGATCGACTTGCGCGTAATGATGTCACGCGGGCGGATGTTCAGCTTGATCGCGTTGACCAGTGTCGTCGCCGATGCTGCGGCGGAATCGGCTTTTTCCGCATCGGGCGAGGCCATTTGCGAAGAACCGAGCAGGCTCATGCCGAGCGCTTCGAACGATGATGACATGGTGTTCGCGGTGTACATGCCGCCGCAGGCGCCGACCGAGGGGCAGGCGTTTTTTTCGATGCCGATGAAATCTTCGTCGTTCATTTTGCCGGCACTGTAAGCGCCGACCGCTTCGAATACGCTGACGACGGTGAGGTCCTGGCCTTTCCATTTGCCCGGCTTGATGGTGCCGGCATAGACGTAAATGCCCGGCACATTGATGCGCGCCATGGCGATCATACCCGCCGGCATGTTTTTGTCGCAGCCACCGCACACCAGCACGCCGTCCATGGCCTGGCCATTCACAGAAGTTTCAATCGCATCGGCGATCACTTCGCGCGACACCAGCGAATACTTCATCGCTTCGGTGCCCATGCCGATGCCGTCGGTGATGGTCGGCACGCCGAATACCTGCGGCATCGCGCCTGCCGCGCGCAGCGCCGTCATCGCGCGATCGACCAGTGGCTGGATGCCGGCATTGCACGGATTCATGTTGGAGTGGCCGTTGGCGACGCCGACGATGGGTTTTTCGAAATCGCCGTCGCCGAAACCGACCGCACGCAACATCGCGCGATTGGGCGAACGCGCCACGCCCTGAGTGATAAGGTGACTGCGCTTATTGAGTGCCATGATGGTCCGCTTCAGTGAGTGTTTATAATTACGATTCTAACCCAACCTCAGGCGGCCTTTGTGCTGGTACATCCGCAATTCGATCCCGTCGCGATTCATCTCGGCCCGCTTGCGGTGCGCTGGTACGGGCTGACCTATTTGATCGGTTTCGGGTTGATCTGGGCGGTCGGCCGCTATGCGATCAGAACGCGTCCACATTCGGTGTGGAGCTATGCCGATCTCGATGACGCTTTATTCTACGGCATTGTCGGCACCATTCTCGGCGGTCGTCTCGGCTATGTGCTCTTCTATAAATTCAGCGAGTACTTCGCCGAGCCGTGGCGTATTTTTTATCTGTGGGAAGGCGGCATGTCCTTCCACGGCGGGTTTCTCGGCGTCGTCGTTGCGCTGGCGTGGTATGCGCACAAGCACCGCCAGAGCTGGCTTGCGACCATCGATTTCATCGCACCCCTGGTGCCGCTCGGGCTCGGCAGCGGGCGCATCGGCAATTTCATCAACGCGGAATTGTGGGGTCGCGCGACCGATTTGCCGTGGGCGACGATATTTCCGAATGTCGACCGCGTGCCGCGCCATCCGTCACAACTCTACGAATTTGCGCTCGAGGGCGCCGTGCTGTTTCTGTTGCTGTGGTTTTACGCGGCGAAGCCGCGGCCGCGCGGCGCGGTGGCGGCGGCATTTCTCGTCGGCTATGGCAGCTTCCGTTTCGCCGTCGAGTTCACGCGCGAGCCCGACAGCTTTCTCGGCTTGCTCGCGTTCGGCTTCAGCATGGGGCAGTGGCTGTCACTGCCGATGATCGCCGCGGGAGTGGCGCTGTTCGCGTTTGCGAACAGCCGGCGTTAATCGGCTTTTTTCGGCGGTGCTTTCGTCGCTGCGCGATTGGTCAGCGCGGCGCTGCGAACGAGCACGCGCTGAAAGTTGTCGAGCGACATCAGATGCGCGTAAATGCGGCCGAGCACGCCTTTGAGCGTCAGATCTTTCAGCACGGCGGCATCCAGCAGGGCAATCTTTTCTTCCGAAACGCGGAACATGCCGGTGAGCTGGATCGGTTCGCCCTGATCCGGCGTTGCCTGCATGGTGAACGGTTCGAGCAATTGATGTTGAGTCAGCAGGCGGCACATTTCTTCGGTGCGCGCCAGATCGGCTTCGTATTCGAACAGCAGCTTCTGCCGCATTTCCCACTCCGCGGTCGGTCCGCCTTTGTCGTCGAAAAGTTTTTCGCCTTTATCGTTGATCGCGCGTTTTTCAACGCAGGCGACGCGTTCCGGCGCTTCATTGCCATCAACCATCACGCGCGTCATGCAGAACGGATAACGCCGCACGTAGGCCGGCAGATAGGCGCGGCGGTCCCAGGTGTTGTCCGACATGACAAACAGGTTTTGTTGCGCAGCCAGGCCCGTGACCAGCATGGGCGTCACAGTCTTGCCCTGATCGCCGCTGATGAAAACCAGCGGATAGTCGCGACTGGCGATCGGAAACTCGGTAAAGCTGACCGGCATCGGATTCATGTTGCGGAAGGTCATCGGCAGCGCCGTTCCCTTCGGTAGCAGTACGCGGTGCGATTTGGTCAGGGCAACGACCTCCTGAAAACCATAGGGCGGCGTAATTTGCGGCGCGGTCGTTTCGGGTGTGGTCGGCATGGCGGGTCCTCCAGGAAAGGGTGTCCGGATTATAACGCACGAAAGCGTGCCGACCTTGAGGGCGCGGCTTTCCTGTTGCCATGAATTGCTGCTAAAATAAGCGCTTATAGTGGGGACGTAGCTCAGCTGGGAGAGCGCCGCGTTCGCAATGCGGAGGTCGTGAGTTCGATCCTCATCGTCTCCACCAATTTCCCTGGAATGCCGTTGCGCAGGTTTTTTCTGCGTGCGCGCTCGCCATTCTGTCGCAGCGCCCGGCGGCACCGTTCAGCCGCCAAAGTCGTGCAGGTTTTTGCGCCGGGACAGTCTCGCAGCGCCCGCTGTGGCGCGATATCATCTGTCGCTTTTAGGCGCTGCTACTTTCAGGGAACGAAAATGAAAATTACGCATGTCTCATCGCAAGTCATTCGCCTGCCGGCAGTCGAAGCGCTTGCCGACGGCCCGGTCGCGCATGGTGCGTCGCGCGATATCGTCACGCTCACACTTGGCACCGACGCCGGCATCGAAGGCATCGGCCTGACCTATTACGGCGGCTTTTACGGCGGCCCGGCGATTGCGTCGTTGAAAGCGATGGTTGATCAGCTGGCCGGCATGGTGGTCGGCGAAGATCCGCTGCGCATCGAAGCGGTTACCGGCAAGTTGCGTGCATTGGGCGGCAATCTCGGGCCCGGCGGCATCATGGCGCACGCGGTGGCGGCGATCGACATTGCGCTGTGGGACATCAAGGGCAAGGCTTCCAATCTGTCGCTGGCGAAAATGGTCGGCGGACACCGCGACCGCGTGGTGACATACGCGAGTGGCGCCTTGATGCGTTTCTACACGCTCGACCATTGTTTAAAGGCGGCGCCGAAACTGGTCGAGCGCGGGTTTCGCCAAATGAAAATGCAGCTGGCGATTCCCGGCAACAGGAACCCGCTGGTCGAAGTCGAGCGCGCGCGCAAAATCCGCGAAGCGATCGGGCCGGATATCGATCTGATGTGCGATATCAATCAACACTGGAGCGTGCATCAGGCGATCGACATCGGACGGCGCATCGAGGACGTGCATCTCTACTGGCTCGAAGACGTCTCGGCGCATGACGATTACGCCGGCTTGGCGCGCGTCGCCGATGCGCTGGCCACACCCTGTGCCGGCGGCGAATATACTTTCGGCACGGTGCCCTTCCGTCATATGTTCGAAGCGCACTCGGTCGACATTGCGATGATCGACCTGATGCGCGTCGGCGGCATCACGCAATGGCTGAAAGTTGCCGGCATGGCCGAAGCGTTCAACATCCCGGTGGTCAGCCACGTGCTGCCTGAGCTGCACGTGCATTTGATCGCCGGTGTGCCGAACGGCCTCACCGTCGAATACATTGCCTGGTCGTCGCCGCTGTGGGAAGAAATCCCGCAAATCGAAAAAGGCGATCTCGTGGTGCCGGACAAGCCGGGTCTCGGCCTGTCGTTCAATCGCGACATCATCAAGCGTTACGCGGTTGCATGACGATCAAAACGGTCGGTGTCATGAGTCCCGGCAGCATGGGGCAGGCCATCGCACAACAGCTGCGAGGCAAGGGTTTCGACGTTTGTACCGCGCTCGACGGCCGCAGCGCACGCAGCCGCGAACTGGCGCACGAGGCGGGCATCCGTGATGTCGGTTCGTTAGACCGGCTTGCCGCGCAATGCGACGTGATTCTATCGATCATGAATCCGGGCGCCGCACTGGAGTTTGCGCAGTTGCTCGCGCAATCAATCAAGCGCGCCGGCACGCAGCCGCTGGTGGTCGATTGCAATGCGATTGCGCCGACCACCATGCAGGCGGTTTACGCAGCGATTACGGCGAGCGGCGCGCGCTGCCTCGATGCCGGCGTGTTCAGTCCACCGCCGCGCGCCGGCGTGCAGGCGCGGCTTTATACATCGGGGCCCGATGCCGAAGTCTTGAATGTTTTCGCCACGCCGGATTTCGCAGTGCGCGTGCTCAGCGCGCGCATCGGTGATGCCAGCGCGTTGAAAATGTGCGACGCCGTCATCAGCAAGGGCGTCACCGCACTGGTACTGCAGATGTTGATTGCCGCCGAGCGTTTGGGGGTCGGCGCCGAACTGGAAGCGCAGTTCACGGCGCCGCGCAAACGCATACACGATGTGGTCATCGATGCGCTGCCAGTGATGCCGTCGAAATCCTATCGCTGGGTACCCGAAGTGCTGGAAATCGCCAAAACGCTGGAAGCCGCCGGCATGACGCCGAAAATGATCGAAGGCGCTGCTGAGGTTTATCAGTTTGTCGCCAGCACCGCGCTCGGCCGCGAAACGCCGGAGAGCCGCGACAAATCACGCGATGGTCGCGCCGTCGTCAAGGCGCTGGCCGGCGAGCCCTGGTAATTCGTTACGCGCGCATCCGTTGTGCATTAGTCGTTACGCAACCCCGTCGCCTTGATGACGCGGTCGAGTTTTGCCATATCGGAAGCCACAGCCGTACGCAATTGTTCGGGTGTGCTGCCGACCACTTCGGTCGCAGCGTTAAAAAATTTCTCGCGGATTTCAGGCAATTGAATCACGCGCAGGGTTTCCTGATTCAACAATTGAATAATCGCTTCCGGTGTGCGTGCTGGCGCAAACAATGCCTGCATGGTCACCGCCTCGTATTCGGGAACACCGGCTGCCGCAATCGTCGGTAGCCCCGGCAGCAAACTCGAGGGCCGCGCTGTGGTCACGGCCAATGCGCGCAGGCGGCCGGATTTCACATGGGGCAGACCGCCATTGGCAACCGTGAACATCAGATGTGCTTCACCGCCAAGCAGCGCGTTGAGCGCGGGGCCGCTGCCCTTGTACGGGATGTGCACGAGGTTGATGTGAGCCATCGAGTTGAACAACTCGGCGGCGAGATGGGTGGGCGCGCCTTTGCCGCCGGATGCGTAATTGAGTTCGCCCGGTCGCGCCCGGGCAAACGCCAGCAGTTCTTTCACTGATTTGACCGGCAGCGAGGGATGTACAACCAGAATGTTCGGCGAAATCACCGCCAGAGTGACCGGTGCAAAATCCTTCAGCGGATCGAATGGCGCTTTTTGCAACAGCGGCACCGTCCACAAGCCGTTGCTGAAAAAAATCAGCGTGTAACCGTCGGGAGGCGCCTTCGCCACCATTTCGCCGGCGATAATGCCGCCGGCGCCGCCGCGGTTATCGACAATCACCGGTTGCTTCAAGCGTTCGCTTAAGCCCTGCGCGATCAGGCGCGCCGAAAAATCGAGTCCGGCGCCGGCTTCGTTGGTAACGATACGTATCGCTTTGGCCGGATAACTTTGTGCGGACACGATGTCTGCGCCGCAGGCGGCAACAACGACCGTGAGTATTGCAGCGATGCGGTGAAAGGACACTGGCGTTTCCCTGTGCGAATTGGCCGGACGGCAGGTGAAACTCAAACGGTTTGCGACAGATAAGGACGAATATCGACGTCATCGATCTGTTCGGGCCGCATATAGCGTTCCGCGTACTGGCGGTGGATGTTCGAGGTCAGGAACAGTTCGAATAATTCGGGATCAATGTGCCGGTCTTTTTTCATGAAGCCCATGATCTTGATTGCCTCTGATAGCGCCTTGCCTTTTTTGTAAGGGCGATCGGCGGCGGTCAGCGCTTCGAAAATATCGGCGATCGCCATCATGCGTGCAACCGGGCTCATTTCATCGCGTGAGAGGCGTTTTGGATAACCGGTGCCGTCCATTTTTTCGTGGTGGCCGCCGGCGATTTCGGGGATGCCGCGCAGATGTTTCGGAAACGGCAGCCGGCTCAGCATGATGATGGTTTGCACGATGTGGTCGTTGATGATGAAACGGTCTTCATCGGTCAGCGTGCCGCGGCTGATGGCGAGGTTGTGGATTTCGCCGCGATTGTATTTATGCAGGGGCACCGTGAGCTTGAAGCCCCAGGGATTGTCGTCGCTCATCAGTTCCTGCGGCGGGCGGTCGATGATGTGTTCGGCTTTGTCGGCGAGCAGTTGCTCACGCGCGGGCAGCGCCGCCGCCGGCGCGCGTTCCATGCGTTTTTTCTCGTCGTGCGAGACGCCGAGACGGGCGTCGAGCGTGCGCAGCCAGTGGCGCCCGGCGATACGCCGCAGCCGTTCGATTTTTTCCGCCGCCATGAATTCGCCACCGATATTGCATTCGGCGACGAAGGCGAAATCGGCATCAAGTTCGGCCAGCGCTGTTTGCAACGCCGGTTTGAGTGCGGCCGCGTCGCCGCCGGCGGCGACAGTTTTCCAGTAATCGATTTCGGCGTCGCGCTTCAATACTTCGAAGCGCGTGCGGATTTCGTGGATGCGGTCGTAAATCGTTTCCAGCTTGGTTGCCTTGTCGACTACGTATTCGGGCGTTGTCACCTTGCCGCAGTCGTGCAGCCAGCTTGCGATGTGCACGGCCTCCCATTCCTCGGCGTTCAGATTGAAATCGCGATACGGCCCGCTTTCCGCAGCGCAGGCCGCCTGCGCCAGCATCTTGGTCAGCTCGGGCACGCGCTGGCAATGTCCGCCGGTGTACGGCGATTTGGCGTCGATGGCCGAGGCCACCAGCTGAATCAGCGACTCGAGCAGATCCTTCTGCGCCTTGATCAGCTGCCGCGTTTCGATCGAGATCGCGGTGGTGCCCGATAGCGCTTCGATGAAGGCAATAAGTTCGGGTGAGAACGCGACCGCGGTGTCATTATCGATTTTGCGGCCGACCGCGAGTACACCGATAACGTCGTGGTGGCGATTGCGCAACGGGATTACCGCCACACCAAGGCGTTCGCTGCGTAATCCGCGCATGGCATCGGCAAAATAACGCGTGGTGACATCGCTATCGCCGATGCGCAGACTGGCCACTCGTGCGCTGCCGCTGCGCGCGGCGGCCACCACCTGATTGGCTGCGTCGTTCTTTAGATGCAGCGAGGCGAGCGGGTTTTGCGCCGACAGTGCGGTGGCGTTGCGCCAGCTGCGATGGGTGGGCTGCAGCAACACGCCATCGTCGTCAAGCAGATACACCACGGCGGCATCGGCGTGCGCCAGCGCCATTGATTCGCTGACCACGCGTTCGAGCAGGCGGTCGAGATCGCTTTCAGCGGCGAGTGCCGTCGACAGATCAAGAAATTTGCGGATGGTGGATTTCATGCCGTCCATGGTTTGCGCAAGATCGTCGATTTCGAGCACGAAGGAATTGATTGGCGTGCTCTGGCCGAAATTGAAATTGCGGATTGCACCGGCCTCGGCGCTGAGCTGCCGCAGCGGTTTTGAGACGGCGCGCGACAGCAGCCAGGCGACCGGAATCGTCAGCAGCAGGATGGCCAGCGTGATGGCGATATTTTCGCTGCGGATGCGTGCCGCATCGCGCAGCAGCTCGTCGTGCGGCGCCAGCACGCCGAGATACAAATCCTGGCCGCCGGCGCTGAGTTTGTTGATGCGACCGATCCAGTCGCGGTCATCGGCTGTGAAGCTGAAGTTGCGGTCGATGTTACCGCTGCGGAAGCCGTTGGCGAGGCCACCCAGGGCCGCGCCGCCGAGATCCGACAGCGTGGCGAGTTGCAGCGTTGATGCGCCCGTTTCCTTCCACAGCGGCCGGTTGGTTCTGCTCGAAGCCAGCGCGCGGCCCGCCGCGTCGAACAGCACGATTTCAGCCGACGGCGCAATGCGCCGTTTTTGCAGGCGTTCCGAGATGTCGGCAAGCCCGACATCGGCGCCCACGACGCTGACGCCGGAGCGGTTTTTGCGCGCCATCGTAATGCCGGGTAATCGCGTAGTGAAAAAAACGTAGGGGTCGCTCTTGATCTGCTGCTCCGACGCCATCGCTCGCATGTACCACTCGCGCGTGCGCGGGTCGAAACGGTAGTCGGGGCGCTCGACGGTCAGCAGTGGCTTGAGCCGGGCGTCGAGATAGATGAAACGGGCGCGCGAGCCGCGCTTGTTGTCATGGTCGATGCTTTGCACCAGATAGGCGGCGGCGGGCGGGGCGCCCAGATTGTCGCGCAGCTTCTGTTCGGTGGGCAGCGGGCGCACGAGAAAAAAATCACCGCTGGCGTAACCGACGTAGAAAGCCGACATCGCCGGATTTCGCGTCAGCGCTTCGGTCAGGCCCGGCAGGCGCGGCAGGCGGTCTTCGAGCGAGGTTGCTTCGGTGAGCTGCTGTTTGGCGATCAGGTCGGTCAACAGTTCGATCGGCGCATAGGTGCGGTTGATTTCGAGTACCGTTTCGCGGCCGATGCTTTCAAACAATTCATCGGAGGCCGACAGCATGAGCGAGGTGTTCTGCTGGTAGTTGTGCCAACCGGTAATGGCACCGAAAACAACGATCAGCAAGGTGAACAATACCGATATATGTATGTGCAACGGATAGCGCCGCCATTTCGTCACGTCTGGAACAAACGGGGCTGCGGATTGCGCAGGGGCGGCAGTTGTCATGGCAAGACCTTTCGACCGGTAAAACCAACGCAGACACCGATTCTAAGCGTGCCGGCGCCGGCTGTGCAGACCGCGCTGACGCGTTGTGATTGAATTCCTGACTTGCAGGCTTCATGATTACACCTGTTCGCGAATCGAAATCAACGGGAGGCCAGAGTGAAGCAGCCGGTACACAGCAACGATGCGCCGCAGGCCATCGGCACTTATTCGCAGGCGATGCGCAGCGGCGACACCCTGTATATGTCGGGGCAGATCGGGCTCGACCCGAAAACCATGCAGATGGTGGACGGCATCGACGCGCAAATCGTGCGCGTGTTCGACAATCTCAAGGCGGTGGCGGCGGCGGCCGGCGGCAGTCTCGATGATGCGGTGCGCGTGACGGTTTATCTGACCGATCTCGCCAACTTCGCACGCGTCAATGAAGTGATGGCCGAATATTTTCGCCAGCCCTATCCGGCGCGCGCCGCCGTCGGCGTGGCGAGTCTGCCGCGCGGCGCGCTGGTGGAAATCGACGCCGTTTTGCAGCTCGCGTGAGAGATTGCGTTTGAAGCGTCCGGCGGCGCAACGCGAGTCCGCCGCCGGCGCGCGTCCGTCGCCTGCGGGTATCCTCGGCAAGGCAAGCAAAGCGACGCAGGCGACGCTGGCTAAAATCGGCATTCATCGCGATTTCGATCTCGTGCTGCATCTGCCGTTGCGTTACGAAGACCAGACGCGTTTGTACCGCATCGCCGATGCGCCCGGCGGACAGGTCGTGCTGGTCGAAGGCGTGGTCAGCGATAGCGCGATCAAGTTCCGGCCCAAGCGCCAGCTCGTCTGCACGGTCGAAGACGACTCGGGTGTGGTGGTCATGCGCTTCCTGAATTTTTATATGAGCCAGGTGCGCCAGCTCGCGGTCGGTACGCGTGTGCGCATGTACGGCGAGATCCGTCAGGGATTTTTCGGTGCGGAAATGGTGCACCCGAAATATCGCGTGGTGGCTGAAGGTGCGCCGGTTGCCAAACAGCTGACGCCCGTCTATCCGACGACAGCGGGCTTGTCGCAGGCCAGTCTGCAGCGTTTGGTCGGCAACGCGCTTGAAACGGTCGACCTTGAAGATACCCTGCCGCAAAGCCTGCTGCGAAAATTGAAACTGGCCGGATTTCGCGACAGCGTGCGTTATCTGCATCATCCGCCGCCAGTGGCGGAACTCGCGCAACTTGAGCAACGTACCCATCCGGCATGGCAGCGCGTCAAGTTCGACGAACTACTGGCGCAACAATTGTCGATGCGCATCCATTACGACCGGCGCAAACAGGTGAGCGCGCCTGCGCTGAAGCCGCGTGTCGAGCTGACGCGCGCGCTGCTCGACAGCCTGCCGTTTGCATTGACTGCAGCACAGCGCAAGGCGGCCGGTGAAATCAGCGCTGATCTGACGCGCGCTTACCCGATGCAGCGTTTATTGCAGGGCGACGTCGGCAGCGGCAAAACGGTTGTGGCGGCGCTGGCTGCTTTGCAGGCGATCGAAAACGGGTTTCAGGTTGCGATCATGGCGCCGACCGAAATTCTCGGTGAACAGCATTACGCAAAATTTTCGGGCTGGCTCGCCAGGCTCGATATTTCGGTGGTGTGGCTCGCCGGCAATCTCGCCGCCAAACCCAAACGCGAGGCGCTGGCACGCGCCGCATCGGGGGAAGCGCAGGTCGTGATCGGCACGCACGCGCTGTTTCAGGATGATGTTGAATTCAAAAAACTCGGCTTGGCCATCGTCGATGAGCAGCACCGTTTCGGTGTGAAGCAGCGATTGGCCTTGCGCCAGAAAGGCAGCAAAGCCGGCGCGCGCACGCAGCCGCACCAGTTGATGATGAGCGCAACGCCGATTCCGCGCACGCTGGCGATGAGTTATTACGCCGACCTTGACGTTTCGGTGATTGATGAAATGCCGCCCGGCCGCACGCCCGTAGCAACGCGCCTGGTGTCGGACGCGCGGCGCGACGAAGTCATCCAGCGCGTGCGCGACGCCTGCATGGCGGGCAGCCAGGCCTATTGGGTGTGCCCGCTGATTGAAGAGGCCGAGGCGGCGGAAGGTGCGGCGCCGCCGCCGAAAAAAGGGCGCGGCCGCGGCAGCTTCGAAGCATTGCAGCTGCAGTCAGTGCTCGACACCCACGAACGCCTGCGTGCCACTTTTCCCGAACTGCGTATCGGGCTGGTGCACGGGCGGCTGGCGACGGCGGAAAAAGCCGCGGTGATGCAGGCTTTCACCGCCGGCTCGATTCAATTGCTGGTGGCGACAACGGTGATCGAAGTCGGCGTAGACGTGCCGAATGCGACGCTGATGGTGATTGAAAACGCTGAACGCATGGGGCTGGCGCAGCTGCATCAGTTGCGCGGCCGCGTCGGCCGCGGGCCCGGCCACAGCACCTGCATACTGCTGTATCAAAGCGCCCTCTCGGCGCTGGCGCGCGAGCGGCTGAAAATCATTTACGGGAACACCGACGGATTTGAAATCGCGCGTGAGGACCTGCGTATACGCGGGCCCGGTGAGCTGCTCGGCGCGCGGCAGAGCGGCGTGCCGATGCTGCGCTTCGCCGACGTCAACACGGATATCGATCTGGTCGAATCGGCGCGTAACGTTGCGCAGGATATGCTGCAAACACAGTCACAGGTTGCGGATACGCATTTGCAACGATGGCTCGGCGGCAGACAGAACTATTTGCGCGTTTAGCGGGTGAGTGCGTAAATATTTCCGCGGTAGAGGATAATCGGCGGCGGCGATGGCATCCGCGCTTGCGGACCAGCCGCTTAAAATAAAGCATGGCCATGAAATTTTCCGACACACTTTGGCACCACCGCCCGGTTGGCGCCGATGCGCGCATGCGCCGCTGGCTGCTCCATCGCGGCTCGCTGACGCGGCGCATACAGCTGCGTTCACGCCGCTTCCACGTCGATCTGCTGGCGCTGACGCGCGCGCCGGCGACCCGCGATGAGCGCGCGCTGATCGCATCCGCTGCGCGCATATCGTGCGCTGTGCGTGAGGTCGCGCTGCACAGCGACGGCGTAGCGGTGGTGTTCGCGCACTCGGTGGCGGCGCGCCGCGCGTTAAGAGGGCCGTGGCGCCTGCTGTTGACCCTGGGAACGCGCCCGCTGGGGGCGGCGCTGTTCGCCGACCCGCGGGTGGCGCGGCAGCCACTGCGTTACCGGCAGATCAGGCCGGGGCATGCGCTCTACGCATCGGCCTGCGCCCTGCTTGAGGTCAAGCCGGCCAGCCTGTGGGCGCGGCGGTCGTTGTTTGTGTTTCGCGGTTCGCGCCTGTTAGTGACGGAAGTGTTTTTGCCCGCTATCCTTGCGTTGCCATCATGAAACTGACCGAACGACTCGACATTTATGAAAAGCTGACGCGGCTCGACAAGCCGGTCGGCATATTGTTGTTGTTGTGGCCGACCCTGTGGGGGCTGTGGATGTCGTCGGTTGGCTCGCCTAATAGTTCTATTGCGTTCATATTTGTCATGGGCGTTGTCCTGATGCGTTCGGCCGGCTGCGTGATGAATGATTACGCCGACCGTAATTTCGACGCCCACGTCGAACGCACGCGCGATCGTCCGCTCGCAGCAAAACGGATTTCACCGCGCGAGGCGCTGCTGCTGGCCGCAGTGCTGGCCGGACTTGCCTTCGCATTGGTATGGCAACTCAACGCGCTGACGGTGCGGCTTTCGGTGGCAGCGCTGGCGCTGGCGGTAATCTATCCGTTTTTAAAACGCGTGTTCTGGCTGCCGCAAGCCTGGCTTGGTATCGCTTTCGGCTTCGGCGTGCCGATGGCGTTCGCTGCGCATCACAACGTTGTTGTGCCGATTGCCTGGACGATAGTGCTGGCGAACGTGTTCTGGGCGATTGCCTATGATACGCAGTACGCGATGGTCGATCGCGATGACGACATCAAGCTCGGCCTCAAGTCTTCGGCTATTTTATTCGGCCGTCACGACGTGCTGGCGATCATGGTCTGCTACTGCCTGTTCATCGCGATGATGATTTATGTCGGCTACTGGGCGCGCATGGGCGTTTGCTATTTTTCCGGCCTGGTGATGGCGTGCATGCTGGTCGCCCTTGAATACAATTTGATCCGCACGCGGCAGCGCGAGCGCTGCTTTAAGGCGTTTTTGTGCAACAACTGGATAGGTGCGGCGATATTCGCCGGCATTGCCGCCGATTTTGTTTATTTTCTGCCGCTGTTTCCGGGGCCGCCGATCGGCCGCTGAGTCAGGTATTTTTAGAATGAAGTACCGTGATCTCAGAGAATTCATCGCCATGCTCGAACGCCGTGGCGAACTCAAGCGCATCACCGCCGAGGTTGATCCGCGGCTGGAGATGACCGAAATATGCGACCGCGTGCTGAAGGCGCAGGGCCCCGCACTGTTGTTCGAAAACCCCAAAGGCCACAGCATTCCGGTGCTCGGCAATCTGTTCGGCACGCCGCTGCGTGTTGCACTTGGCATGGGGCAGGAGCATGCCGGCGCCTTGCGCGAGGTCGGTGAGCTGCTGGCGGCGCTCAAGGAGCCCGCACCCCCGCGTGGCTGGAAGGATGCCTGGGACAAATTGCCGCTGCTCAAGCAGATTTTCAGCATGGCGCCCTCGCTGGTGTCGAGCGCGGCCTGCCAGGAAGTAGTGTGGGAAGGCAATGCGGTCGATCTCACCCGCCTGCCGATCCAGACCTGCTGGCCCGGCGATATTGCGCCGCTGATTACCTGGGGCCTTGTTGTTACGCGCGGGCCGGCCAAAGCGCGGCAGAATCTCGGCATCTACCGGCAGCAGATCATCGCGCCGAACAAAGTAATCATGCGCTGGCTCGGCATGCGCGGTGGTGCGCTCGATTATCGCGATCATTGTCTCGCGCAGCCGGGCAAGCCATTCCCGCTGGCGGTAGCGCTCGGCGCCGATCCGGCAACCATACTCGGTGCGGTGACGCCGGTGCCTGACAGTTTGTCCGAGTATCAGTTTGCGGGGTTGTTGCGCGGCGCGCGCACCGAGATCACCCGATGCCTGAGCCATGATTTGCAGGTGCCGGCGAATGCCGAAATCATACTCGAAGGTTTTATTCAGCCGGGCGAAACCGCGCTCGAAGGCCCGTTCGGCGACCACACCGGGTATTACAATGAGCAGGAACGTTTTCCGGTGTTCACCATTGAACGCATGACCATGCGGCGCGAGCCGATTTATCACAGCACCTATACCGGCAAGCCACCGGATGAACCGGCGGTGCTGGGTGCGGCGCTCAATGAAGTTTTCGTGCCGCTGTTGCGAAAGCAGTTTCCGGAAATTGTCGATTTTTATCTGCCACCGGAAGGTTGCTCCTATCGCATCGCGGTGGTCAGCATGCGCAAACAGTATGCGGGGCATGCCAAGCGCGTCATGTTCGGCATCTGGTCGTTTCTGCGCCAGTTCATGTACACAAAATTCATTATCGTCACCGACGACGACATCAACGTGCGCGACTGGAAGGAAGTAATCTGGGCGTTGACAACGCGGGTTGATCCGCAGCGTGATACGCTGATCGCCGACAACACGCCGATCGATTACCTTGACTTTGCAAGCCCGGTGGCCGGACTCGGTTCAAAGATGGGCATTGATGCGACCAACAAATGGCCGCAGGAAACATCGCGGCAGTGGGGCGCCCCGATCGCCATGGATACAGCAACCAAAGCGCGTATCGACGCTTTGTGGACAGAAATCGGCTTGTAGTGCCGGCAATACCAAGGGCCGGATCACCGGCCCTTGTTTCCCGCTGGCGAATTTCTAGAACTGGTAGCTCAGACCCAGCGTGTAAACATTGGCGTTCGTGCTGATGGTGGTCGTGTTGCTGCCCATTTTGGTGATACGTTCGAATTCACCGCGCGCGCTGAAGTTCGCGTTGAAATCGTATTTCAAGCCGACGCCCAAGCTCGGGCTCCACGAGTTGTCCGAGGTGCCCAGCGGATTGCGTTTCAGGCGCATGCGGTATTCGCCGATGCGGCCGAGCAGCGAGAACTCTTTGTTCAACGGCATATAACCGACCAGCGCCAGACCCCAGCCCGCCATTTCGACCATGCTGCCGGCGTTTGAGTTAAAGCTGCCGAGATTGATCCAGGTGGCTTCGACGCTGAAATTCTTGTGGAAGTTATAACCGCCGTAGAGTTTATAAGAGCCGTCCGAGCTGTCGAAATTTGTGCCTACGCCGGACGCCGTCCCGGCGGTATCGAAATTGGGCCTTGTCTGACCCCAGCCACCGCCAATGTAATACGTGTTGTCGGCAGCAGCGGCGATGCCGCTGACGGCCGCACCAATTGCAATTGCAATGATACCGATACGTGTTTTCATGGACATGGTTGCTTCTCCTATAGTGCTCAAAATGATCTTTACCAAAAACTGCAAATTCGAAAAAAATAGCCGGGGGCGACCCGGCTATGTAGATGGTGGCGCAGCTTTGTGATTAGACCTTTAGTACCGCGCCACTTTTATTGCACGTGGGCCATTACGATGATTGAATTTGGGTTGCCTGGAGCCTTCAACGGGATACTTCCGGTTGCTTCCCTGATGCAGGCTCGTATCGACTTGCCAAATCTCCCATCGGTTAGGCGTTAGGTTCAGAGTAAAGAAAGCGCTTTAAGTTGTCCACATAAGTCCATTTATTTGTTAGGGAAAATGCTTAAATCTGTTGTGTTTTGGCAACAAACAGATATAAATATTTGATTTATATAAATAAATATGATTTTATGGCGCCTGATTTTGCTCGGGCACGGCTGTGCGACGTCATACTTGGCGCACGCCGTGTCGGCTTGGCCGGGGAAAACGCGCTGGCAGGGGCTATGCGCCGGCGCAAATCGGCTGGCCGATCAGCGCGAATAAACCCATTTCAACAGCGCGTCCTGGGCGGCGGGCGCCTCAGCGGCGCGCGCGTGATTGACTAGGAACACCACGATCATGGTGCGTCCTTTGGCGTCGAGCACGTAGCCCGCAATCGCGCGCGCGCCGGCCAGACTGCCGGTCTTGATATGCGCCTGTCCTGCGATCTCCGCGCCATTGAGACGTTTGCGCATGGTACCGTCGACGGCGACCAGTGGCAGCGACGCAACGAACTCCGGCATCACCGCACTGCGGTTGGCGTAGAGCAGCATTTGCCCGAGCCCCCGCGCGCTGACGCGTTCGAGGCGCGACAAACCCGAGCCGTTCTCCAGCACCAGCTCGGGCATCGCCAGACGTCGTAGCTCCAGCCACTGCTTTATCGTACGCATCGACTTGTCGTTGCTTGCCGGCGCGCCGAGTGTCGTCGCGCCCAGCGAGAGAAAGAGCTGCCGAGCCATCACGTTGTTGCTGAATTTATTGATGTCGCGCACGATGTCTGCAAGCGGCTGGGACGTATTGAGCAGCAATGGTTTCGCGCCTGCCGGCGCAACGCCGTCGCGCACGCCGCCATTGAAGCTGCCGCCGAGTTCGCGCCACAACTGTGTAAACAACGCGTGTACATATTGCGCGTGGCCGAGCAGACTGAAATGGCGGTCTTTCTCGCCGCAGGCGAGCGCGTAGTTGCCGCTAAAAACCAGGCGTGCCGACGCAGCCTCTGCCGTCGCGGTGATTTTCAGTTTTTCCACCCAGTCGCCGCAGGCTTCCGTGCCGAGCACAAGGTTGTTGACGATTTGCACCTGCGGTAACGCCGGTTCAACGGCGATATTGATGGCGCGTTGTGCGGCATTCGGAATAAAACTCAGGCGAAAAGATTTGAAATTGACCAGCAATGCATCGGGCAGCGTGTTGTACGGGCGCGTCGGTTCATTGTCGAAGCCTGCCGGATCGGTCGTTTCAATGCCGCTGAAAAAACTGCGGTCGAGAACCAGATCGCCGCGGATCTCACGCAGCCCGCGCGCGCGCAGGTTGCGCAACATCAGCCAGAAATTTTCGAGCGTCAGGCGCGGGTCGCCGCTGCCGCGCAGAATCAGGTCGCCGGTCAGCACATCGCCTTGCAAGGGTGCCGCGGCATAAGCTTCGGTGATCCACTGATAAGCGGGGCCGAGCTGATCGAGTGCAGCGAAGGTTGTCAGCAGCTTGATGGTTGAGGCCGGATTGAAGGCGCGCGTTTCGCCCACCGCGAGGACCGGCTGATCGGCGCCGGCTTCCTGCACAAAGATGCTGACCGCCGGCTCGCCGATGCCGGCTTGCGCGAGGGCCTGGGCAACGCCCGCCGGCAGGCGCGCGTTGCGCTCCTGCGCAAAAGCAGCGGCAGCAAAAAACAGCGCAATAAAAATCAGGTTACGCATATCAGACCTCAATTACGGCGCGCGCCTGCGCGACATCCGCATTCCATTTCAGCTCGCGCACGATCGCGGCGCGAAATGCGGCGGCGGCCTCTGCCTCGCCATGCACAACAAAGGTACGCCGCGGCGGCCGCCGGAAATTGCGCAACCATGTCAGCAGCTCGGCCTGATCGGCGTGCGCGGAAAGACCGCCGATCGTGTGAATTTTTGCGCGCACCGCTATTTCTTCACCGAAAATCCGCACGGATTTTTCGCCATCAACGATACGGCGACCGAGCGTGCCGGCGGCCTGGAATCCGGTGAACACCACCGCGCATTCCGGGCGGTTCAGATTATTCGCGAGGTGGCGTTTTACGCGACCGGCGTTGCACATGCCGCTGGCCGAAATAATGACCGCACCGCTTTTTATTTTTTCCAGTGCCATCGATTCTTCAACATCGTGAATAAAATTGATCTGCGGTCGTTCGTGATTGCTGCACAGCCAGTTGAACATAACGCGCGTTTCCGCGTCGAGCAGTTCGGCATGCTTGAGTGTGATTTCGGTTGCCTTCAGCGCCATCGGCGAATCGACGTAGATGCAAAGCGGCGGCAGGCGCTTTTGCCGGTACAGATCGCTCAGCAGGTAGAGCAGGTCCTGGGTGCGGCCGACCGCAAATGCGGGAACGATCACGTTGCCATGCGCAAGTGTTGCGTTGAGCGCGGCCTCCAGTTCTGTCATCGTGTCGGCAAGACTTTTATGCAAGCGGTTGCCGTAGGTCGATTCCACCAGCAGCACATCGGCATCATCGATAGTCGTGACGTCGCGCACGATCGGATGAGCGGCGCGGCCGATGTCGCCGGAGAAAACAAATTTTGTCTCGCTGCCGCCTTCCAACACCCGGACTTCAATGATCGCCGCGCCCAGTATGTGCCCGGCATCGCGCAGGCAGCAGCGTACACCGGGTTTCGGGCGGAACTCCTGGTCGTAGTCGATGGCGCGCAACTGCGTGAGGCTGGCCAGCGCCTGCGCTACGCTGTAAAGCGGCAGCTTGCGTTCGCTGCGGGGCCGCCGGCCCGATTTGTGCGCGCGTTCCCGCCACTCCAGATCTTTTTCCTGGATATGCGCAGAATCGAGCAGCAGGACCTCAAGCAGATCGATGGTCGCAGCCGTGGTGTAAATGTCACCGCGAAAACCCTGCGCGCAAAGGCGCGGCAACAGGCCCGAATGATCGATATGCGCGTGTGTCAGCAGGACGAAATCGAGCGTGCGCGGGTCGAATGCAAAATCCGCGCGGTTTTTTTCATCGGCATCGCGCCCGCCCTGAAACATGCCGCAATCAACGATGAAACGGAGGTTTGCCGTTTCGATCAGATAACACGATCCCGTCACTTCACCAGCAGCGCCCAGAAAGCTCAGCTTCATTGCCGGCGGACGCTCATGTCAGGCATTTGTTGAGGGCGTCAAGCGTACCCGCCGTCAGAAAATTAATTTCACTTTCATTGATAACGTAGGGCGGCATGAAATAGACGGTATTGCCGATCGGCCGCAGCAGCACACCGCGATTGAGTGCGGCCTGATGAAATTTGCGTGCGAAATCCGGGTCGCCGGTTTCTGCTTCGAAGGCCCAGATCATGCCGGTGTTGCGGAAGTTGCGCACGCGCGGATGCTGCGCGATGGACGCCGCAGCTTCGCTCAATGCCGAACGTTTGGCGCGGTTCGTTTCAATGACCTTGTCGGCGGCGAAAATATCGAGCGTCGCCAGTGCGGCGCGGCAGGCCAGGGCGTTGCCGGTGTACGAATGCGAATGCAGAAAACCGCGCGCCGTCGTGTCGTCATAGAACGCCCGGTAGACGGTGCCGGTCGTCATCACCGCCGCCAGCGGCAGGTAACCGCCGGTAATGCCCTTCGACAGGCACAGAAAATCCGGCGTGATGCCGGCCTGCTCATGCGCAAAGAAGGTACCGCTGCGGCCGAAACCAACCATGATTTCGTCGGCGATCAGATGCACTTTGTAGCGATCGCATAACGCACGCGCAAGGCGCAAATATTCGGCGTCATACATGGCCATGCCGGTGGCGCCCTGCACCAGCGGCTCGACGATTAGCGCAGCGGTCTCGCCGTGATGTTGTTCGAGATGCGTTTCGAGCGACTGCGCGCAACGCGCAGCAAAATCGCGCGGCGATTCGCCGGCCTCTGCCAGCCGCCAGTCCGGGCTGGGTACCTGCGCGCTTTGACGCAGTAACGGTGCGTAAGTGTCCTTGAACAGGGCGACATCGGTGACCGACAACGCGCCCAGCGTTTCGCCGTGATAACTGCCGGTGAGGCTGACGAAGCCGGTTTTCCCGTGCCGACCGCAATTGCGCCAATAATGAAAGCTCATCTTTAAGGCGATTTCAACGGCCGAAGCGCCGTCGCTGCCGTAAAAGCAGTGGCCGAGGCGGCCGCCGGTCAGCGCGGCGAGGCGCTCCGACAATTCGACCACCGGCGCGTGCGTGCAGCCGGCAAGAATGACGTGTGCCAGCGTTTCAAGTTGCTCTTGCAACGCAGCGTTGATGCGCGGATTGGCGTGGCCGAACAGATTGACCCACCACGAACTGATCGCATCGAGATAACGACGGCCTTCAAAGTCATACAGCCAGACGCCGCTGCCGCGCGCGATCGGCAACAATGGCAGCGTCTCGTGCTGCTTCATTTGCGTGCACGGATGCCACACCGCGCGTGCGCTGCGTGCAAGCAGATCGGAATTGGCAGCGCCGGGGTTCATCTGCTGCTCGGCATTGGCGTCCTGAATAAGACTTTACAAGCGGACGGCGTCATGCAAAATGTGAATCGCACGGGCATGATGTCAGAGAAGGCCGGTTTTTCACGCGACTATCACGGGAGGATCCCGCGCAGCCGTAACTCAAGTTCGATTTGAAGGCTGCCGTAACGATATTTACCAGCTGGCGACGGGCGACGGTCAACCTTGCCGCATTGCACAGCGTTGTTGAATATGTGTGGCATAGTTTGTGCTGGTCTGAGTGTAGCATTCCTGTGGAGGTGATCTTGCCATGGAACTACTCGATCGTATCGAAGATCAGGTCAACGCGACTGGTTTGCCGTTATTCGCAATAACACTGGCCGCCGTGCCCTGCGCGGATACACCGGTCATCCTTACTTTGCACTGGCACGCTTTCATCAAAGAAAAGCTCGCCGATATTCCAACGGCCGAGACAGTTTCCTATACACCGGTGCCGAGTTCTGCATTGCAACTCAACGAGCGCTGGAACGATCTTCTCACCGTCGATCTCGCGGCGATGAAGGCGGCCTGGGAACTGGGTGCGTGGGATGTGCAGCGCGCCGAGCGTCCGGCGTGTACGCGCCCCGGCGCGGAATCACGCGAAGCCGTTGAATGCCTGCAGGCGTTCGGCGCTTTTCCGTATGGCTTGAACAATAATCAGATGGTGGTCGCTGATGCACCCGATACCGACGATCTGGTCGAAGTGGCGGCGCGCCGCGGTTACCTGATGTGGTTATTCCGGCCGGTGCGCGGCGGCATCTGGGGCGAGTACGCCGATGACGCCACGCTGGACGAAAGCGGCCGCCGCAGCGGCCCCTGCCCGCACTCGCCGATTCCGCCAAAATGCGACCGCAGCCGCCGCACGGTCTACCGCTTCGGTGTGCCGGCGACTAATCCGTTGACGGCGTCAAATTAACTTCGGCCGCCGCATCCGCGCCGGAGGAATCCAGTAAGACACTGTTTTAAATAAATTATAATGCCGACCAGGCGCCCGCCTGCGCGGCCAGCGCGCGTTGCCCGCTAGCGCCTGCGCTTGAAATACAAGCCGCAAGCCCCTATTATTAGCACTCGCTCATATCGAGTGCTAGTAACAACCCCCTTTTCAGTTCGTCCAAGTAAACGCAGAGGAGATGCAAGTATGAAGATTCGTCCTTTACACGACCGCCTTATCGTCAAGCGGTTGGAAGAAGAGCGCAAGACCGCCTCGGGTATCGTCATTCCCGACGCCGCCGCTGAAAAGCCTGATCAAGGCGAAGTCAAAGCCATCGGCAAAGGCAAGATTCTGGAAGACGGCAAACTGCGCCCGCTCGACCTTAAAGTCGGCGACCGCGTGCTGTTCGGAAAATATTCCGGCCAAACCGTCAAAGTCGAAGGCGAAGAACTGCTCGTGATGCGTGAAGAAGACATCATGGGCGTCGTTGAATAATTCGGATCGGCAAACAGGAGAATCCACATGGCAGCAAAAGACGTAAGATTTCATGATTCAGCCCGCGCCAAGATCGTCGCCGGCGTAAACGTTCTCGCCGACGCGGTCAAAGTGACCCTCGGCCCGAAAGGCCGCAACGTTGTGCTCGAGCGCTCGTTCGGCGCGCCGACCATCACCAAAGACGGTGTATCGGTCGCCAAAGAAATCGAACTTAAAGACAAGTTCGAAAACATGGGCGCGCAAATGGTGAAGGAAGTCGCGAGCAAAACCTCCGACATCGCTGGCGACGGCACCACCACTGCGACCGTGCTCGCGCAATCGATCGTGCAGGAAGGCATGAAGTTCGTTGCCGCCGGCATGAACCCGATGGACTTGAAGCGCGGTATCGACAAAGCCGTTGAATCGGTTGTCGCCGAACTGAAAAAGCTTTCCAAGCCTTGCACCACCAACAAGGAAATCGCGCAAGTCGGTTCGATCTCCGCCAACTCCGATGCAGACATCGGCGACATCATTGCCAAGGCAATGGAAAAAGTCGGCAAAGAAGGCGTGATCACGGTTGAAGACGGCAAGAGCCTGAACAACGAACTCGAAGTTGTCGAAGGCATGCAGTTCGATCGCGGTTACCTGTCGCCGTACTTCATCAACAACGCCGAAAAGCAGATGTCGACGCTCGACGATGCCTACGTTCTCTTGCATGACAAGAAGATCTCGAACATTCGCGACCTCCTGCCGGTGCTTGAGCAAGTGGCGAAAGCCGGCCGTCCGCTCTTGATCATCGCCGAAGAAGTCGAAGGCGAAGCTCTGGCGACGCTGGTGGTAAACGGCATCCGTGGCATTCTGAAAACCTGCGCCGTCAAAGCGCCGGGTTTCGGCGATCGTCGCAAAGCGATGCTCGAAGATATCGCCATCCTTACCGGCGGCACCGTGATTGCTGAAGAAGTGGGCCTGTCGCTCGAAAAAGCGACGTTGAAAGATCTGGGCCAGGCCAAACGCATCGAGATCGGCAAGGAAGAAACGACGATCATCGACGGCAAAGGCGAAACCAAGAACATCGAAGCCCGCGTCAAGAACATCCGCCAGCAAATCGAAGCGGCGACCAGCGACTACGATAAAGAGAAGCTCCAGGAACGCGTGGCCAAACTGGCCGGTGGCGTGGCGCTAATCAAAGTCGGCGCTGCAACCGAAGTCGAAATGAAAGAGAAAAAAGCGCGTGTCGAAGACGCGCTGCATGCAACCCGTGCAGCAGTCGAAGAAGGCATCGTGGCGGGCGGCGGTGTTGCACTGATCCGTGCACGCAGCGGTCTTGCCAAAATCAAGGGCGACAACAGCGACCAGGATGCGGGTATCAAAATCGTCCTGCGCGCGCTCGAAGAGCCGGCACGCATGATTGCTTACAACGCCGGTGATGAACCGTCGGTTGTGATCAACAAAGTGGTCGAAGGCAAAGGTAACTTTGGCTACAACGCTGCGACCGGTCAGTATGGCGACATGGTTGAAATGGGCGTGCTGGATCCGACCAAAGTGACGCGCTGCGCATTGCAGAACGCCGCTTCGGTTGCCGCGCTGATTCTCACCACCGACGCAATGGTTGCCGAATCCCCCAAGGATGACGCTGGCCACGGCCATGGCGGTGACATGGGCGGCATGGGCGGTATGGGCGGCATGGGCATGTAGTTCGCGCACCCGCGCAAATTACAAAGCTCCCCGGGTTCGCCCGGGTCAAGTTGCAAAAGAAGGCCTCGCGCAAGCGGGGCCTTCTTGTTTGTGCGTCGTGAAACCTCGCGCAGCGGCAGGGCAAGCGCTTCCGCATGAGGTAAAATCGGTGTGACGCTTGCTTGACGCATTACAGCAATAAGGTTTTAATAGCGCCCTTTTGTCGACCTGACCGCGTTCGCGGCCAGTCCCGATACGGCCAAGTAGCTCAGTTGGTAGAGCAGAGGACTGAAAATCCTTGTGTCGGCGGTTCAATTCCGTCCTTGGCCACCATCCATTCAAATGTATAGCTGCCGCGCAAAAATTTGCGCGAAATTCGCGGTGCTATACTTAAGACCTCCATGCATGATCATGTGTGGTGCGGCGCGCGGCGCGCCACCGGCCCTTTCATCGAAACAATAAGAGACCGCCACTCTTGAAGCTGCCCGCCTTCAACTACGCTGCGCCGCAGACGCTGAATGAAGCGATAGAACTGCTGGCTGCGCACGCCGATGCGTTGCCGATTGCCGGCGGGCAAAGTCTGATTCCGATTCTCGCTTTTCGTTTGGCCGCGCCCTCGCTGCTGGTCGATCTGCGGCGTATTCCCGGCCTCGATGCGATCACGATTTCAGCGCAAGGCGTCTGCCTCGGCGCCAAAGTACGCTGGTGCGATATCGAAAACGATAAACGGCTTGCGGCGGCGCATCCGCTGCTCGCCGATGCCGTTACGTATATCGCGCATTATCCGATCCGCAGCCGCGGCACCGTTGGCGGCAGTCTTGCGCATGCCGACACCGCGGCCGAATTGCCGGGTATCGCGCTGACCTGCGACGCCGAAATCACTGCGGTCGGGCGCGCCGGTTCGCGCAGCATTGCGGCAAAAGATTTTTTTGTCGGGCCGATGATGAATGCACTCGCGCACGATGAACTCGTCACCGAATTGCGCCTGCCGCCGTGGCCGCCGCAGCGGCGCTGGGCGTTTGAGGAATTCGCGCGTCAGCAAGGCGCTTTCGCGCTGGCCGGCATTGCGCTGTATTACGATCTCGCCGACGGCGTCGCCGGCAACACACATATCGGCGTCATCGGCGCCAGCGCGGAGTTGCAACGTATCAACGAAGCCGAAGCCGTCTTGAACGGACGCAAGGCTGATGCTGCTGCGATACTTGAAACCGCCAAGGCCGCAGCGCACGCGATTGATGCTGCCGGCGATATCGACGCGCCCGCCGCATACCGCCGCGCGCTGGTTGAAACGCTGACCGAACGCGCGCTCAAACGTGCGGCGGCGCGCTAGCCATGCAAACCAAACTCAATGTCAACGGTAAAACGCACGAGGTCGATGTCGAGCCGCGCCTGACCTTGGTCGATTGCCTGCGCCACGAACTTGGCCTCACTGGCACGCATGTCGGCTGCGAGCACGGCGTGTGCGGCGCCTGTACCGTGATTGTCGATGGCAAGCCGGCGCGCGCCTGTCTGATACTGGCGGTGCAGGTTGACGGCGCAAAAATCGAAACGGTCGAAAGCCTTGCCGATGGCGACACGCTGGCGCCTTTGCAGGTCTCGTTCCGCCGCCATCACGCCTTGCAATGCGGGTTCTGCACGCCCGGCATGCTGATGACCGCGCACGCGCTGTTGAGCGTGGAGCCGGATTGCGGCGAGGCGCGCATACGCGAAGCGCTTTCCGGCAACCTCTGCCGTTGCACCGGTTACATCGGCATCGTCGAGGCCGTGCTCGAAGCACGCGCCGCGTATAAAACAGGCAGACGCGGCGGCACGCCATGACGCGCCGGGATTCCTATATCGGAAATCCCGTCGAACGTATTGAAGACCTGAGGTTCCTGCGAGGGCGCGGTCAGTATATCGACGATCTTCAACGCGACGGAATGTTGTATGCGTCAGTTGTACGCAGCGCAGTTGCGCATGGCCGCATCAGCGCAATCGATACGGCGGCGGCACTGGCCATGCGCGGTGTGCGTGCCGTCATTACCGCCGCCGATCTCGGCAACACTATTCCAACCATCGCGGTGCGTTCCGAATCGCAGCCCTCGCTCGACCGTGTGGTGCAGCCGGTAATTGCGCGCGACAAAGTACGTTATGTCGGCGAGCCTGTCGCGCTGGTGATTGCAGATTCGGCGGCAATTGCCGAAGACGCGGCGAATGTGGTTGATGTTGATATTGAAGCATTGCCCGCGGTCACCGGTCGCGCCGGTCTCGCCGCCGGCGCGGCACTGCTGTTCGAAGCCTGCGCCAGCAATCGCGTAGCGGGGTTAAGCGCGGTGCGCGGCGATATCGAACAGGCTTTCAAAGACGCCGGCTATGTGCGACGCGAAACCTTTCAGGTGCACCGGCATGCGGCGATTCCGCTGGAAACGCGCGGCCTCGTCGCCGAATGGGATGCCGTGAATAATCGCCTGACGCTGTCGGGTGCGGCCAAGGTGCCGTTTTTTGTGCGCGCGGCACTGGCGAAAATGCTCGAGTTGCCCGAACACGCGGTCGATGCGGTCGAAACCGACATCGGTGGCGGTTTCGGCGCGCGCGGCGAATTTTTCCCTGAAGATTTTCTGATTCCGTTCGCCGCGCGCCGGCTCAACCGTCCGGTCAAATGGGTCGAAGACCGGCGCGAACATCTGATGGCAACCACGCATGCGCGCGAAGTCGAATGCGAACTCGAAATCGCCTGCCGCCGTGACGGTACCATCCTCGGTTTACGCGGCAGTGCGTGGGCCAACATCGGCGCTTATGCGCGGCCGAACGCCGTCACGCCATCGCGCAATCTGGCGCAGATGCTGCCGGGGCCGTATCGCATACCCGCTGTGCAACTCGACGTCACGCTTTATGTGAGCAATAAAACGCCGGTCGGCACTTATCGCGCGCCGGGGCGTTTCGAAGCCGATTTCTGCCGTGAGCGCCTGATCGATATCGCCGCCGCCGAACTCGGCCTCGACCGTGTGGAAATGCGCCGGCGCAATCTCGTCACCGCGGCGGAAATTCCGTATGCCTTGCCGCAGGTGCTGCCGTACGGCGGTAGCGGTGAATTCGACAGCGGCGAGTACAGCATCACGCTTGAGCGTTGTCTCGTCGAGATCGACTGGAAAACGAAATCCGCACTGCAGGGCAAATTGATCGATGGCCGTTATCACGGTCTCGGCATCGGTTGTTACGTTGAGGGCGGCTCGGCCGGCCCGCGTGAAAACGCGCGGTTGCTGCTCGATGCGCAGGGCATGGTAACGGTTTATGTCGGCGCCTCTGCGGTCGGCCAGGGCCTCGAAACGGTGTTCGCGCAAATCGCCGCTGATGCGCTCGAAATTCCCATTGAGCATATCGCCGCCGTGCATCACGGCTCGACCACCGGCATCCACGAAGGCTTCGGTTCGTTCGGCTCGCGCGCCTCGGTGATGGGCGGCTCGGCGATACTGGTGGCTGCGGAAAATCTTAAACAGGCGATACGAGATGCAGCGGTAGCGCGATTCAGTTGCGTGCCGCAGGAGGTCGCCATTGTCGACGGCCTGCGCGCCGTTACCGCGGGCAGGCGCCGGCTGACGCTGGGCGAATTGTCCGTCGGCGGTTTTGCCGCCGCCGGCACCTTCCACAATGTGAAGCGCACCTATAGCTATGGCACACACGCTGCGCACGTCAGCGTTGATCCGCGCACCGGCCAGGTCGAAATACTCGATTACGTCGCCGTCGAGGATGTCGGCCGCATCCTCAATCCGAATACGCTGCACGGGCAGACGGTTGGCGCCATCGTGCAGGGTCTGGGCGGCACGCTGCTCGAAGGCATGGTCTACGACGAAGAAGGCCAGTTGCTGACCGGCTCGCTTGCAGCCTATTTGATTCCCTGCGCGGTCGATTTTCCGCGCATCCGCGCAATTGCGCTTGAACAGTATCCGTCGCCGCTCAATCCGCTCGGCGTCAAAGGCGCGGGTGAGGGCGGCATCATTCCGGTCGGCGGCGTCGTTGCCAACGCCGTCGCATCGGCGCTGAGTTCCCTCGCTGTGGCGACCAATGCGTTGCCGCTGTCGCAGGCGCGGGTCTGGCAGTTGATTGAAAATGCGCGCGCGGCGAAGCGCGCATGATTGCGCCGCCTCTGCATCACCGATAAACTGCAGGCAGCAATTTTCTTGCAGTAATCCACTATTTATTTCACCTTTATCACGAGTACACCGTGAGCCGCATTGCTTCTCTTGAAACCATCGTCGTGCAACTGCCGACGCGGCGCGAACATAAATGGACCGGCCTCACCGAGCCGATTGGCCGTTACATCCTGACCAGGATGACCGACGAAGACGGCCGCATCGGCTGGGGCGAAGCGGCGGCGCTGAAAGACTGGGGCGGTGAATTCGGCCGTTACTTCGGTGAATCGGCGGCGATCGTCGAGCTCGTCATCGCGCGTTATCTCGGGCCGGCAGTCAAAGGCGTTGATGCGACCAATATCGTCGAACTGCATGCGCGCATGGATGCCGCGATCAGGGGTTATCCGTACGCGAAGGCCGCGGTCGAATTCGCCGCCTATGATCTGGCCGGCAAAACGCTCAACGTGCCGGTGCACGTGCTGCTCGGCGGGTGTGTGCGCACGCGGGTGCCGGTCACGCACTCGATCGGCTTGATTGCGATTGCCGAGGCGGAAAAGGAGGTCGCCCAGGTCGTCAAGGAAGGCATCAAGACCATCAAAGTCAAGATCGGCGTCGATGCCAAACGCGACATCGAGATGGTGCGCGCAGTGCGCAACGCCGCCGGCCCCGACATCGACATCTGCGTCGATGCCAATGAAGGTTATAAAACACCCGGCGAAGCGGTAGTGATCTTGCGCGAAATGGAAAAGCAGCGCCTCAAATACGCCGAACAACCGTGCATGGGCATCGAGCGCATTGCCGAAGTCGCGCGCGCGCTCGACACGCCGGTGATGGCCGACGAGTCGGCGTGGAATGCGCACGACGCTATACAAATCGCCGAACAGCATGCCATCGATATCATTTCGATTTACACCACCAAACCCGGCGGGTTGTATCGCGCGATGGAAGTTGCTGCAGTGTGCCGCGCTGCCGGCATCGTCTGCAACGTCAACGGTTCGATTGAAACCGGTATCGGCAATCTCGCTAATGTGCAGCTGGCCGCTGCGGCGCCGGCGGCAACGCTTTCCTGCGTGATCCCGGTGTCGACGCCGGCCGAACATCAGCACGGCCGCATTGCCGGTATTTATTACAAAGACGATCTGATCGCAGTGCCGATGAAATTCGTCGATGGTGCGATTGAAGTGCCGATGGCGGCGGGGATGGGTATCGCGATTGACGAAGCCAAAATCGAAAAATACCGTACGACTGCATAAAAAAATGCGACAGGAAATTGTAAACCGTCAGGTCAAAGCCATGCAGGCGGCGGGTCTCGATGCCATGATCTCCTGTTCGCCGGAGAACTTTGCTTATCTGACCGGTTTTGTCGTGCCGTCGCAGCCGCTGATCCGCCACCGCCATGCGATGGTGATCGTCACCACCGACGGCAGAACGGCGATTTTCGGTGTCGATATGGAGGCGTCTACCATCAAGCGACGCGAACCCGATACGCCGTCGCGCATCTGGGCCGAATTCACCGACAGCGCGATGGCGGTGCTGGCCATTCAGTTGCAAGAGCTTGGCCTCGAAGCAGCGCGTATCGGTATCGAGATGGACTATCTGCCGGCCGGTGATCTGGCGCGGTTGACGCGCGAATTGCCAAAAGCAACCTTTAGCGGCAACGAAGCGTTGCTGGCGCGCCTGCGACAGATCAAGACGCGCGATGAAATCGATCTGCTGCGGCGGTTGTCGCGTATCGCCGATCAGTCGATCACCGACGCGCTGGCGGCGGTGAAAACCGGCGACACGGAAATGGACATCGCTGCGCAAATGACGCGCAATATCTACACGCTGGGCGCCGAGCATTTCAAGTTGATGATCGTCGCCACCGGCGAGCGCAGCCAGTTGCCCAATGTCGGGCCGAGCGAGCGCAAGCTGCAAATCGAAGACGTCTGTCGTGTCGAAATATTTTCCGTGATCAACGGCTACCAGGCCGGCGTTTGCCGCACCGCCGTCGTGCAGCGCGCGCCTGCGCATGCGGAAAAAATCTGGCAGAATCTTGTCGAGTGCAAATATCTGTTGATGGACATGATTAAGCCGGGGGCGAGCTGCCGCGCGATATACGCAGCCTTTTTGCGCAAATTAATGGAATTGAATTTGCCGCCGATTTCCTTCGTCGGTCACGGTATCGGCCTGCATCTGCACGAAGATCCTTACATTGGTAAAACGCCGGAAATTGGCAAGCGCGGTGACGCGCAACTTGAGGCCGGCATGGTGCTGGGTGTGGAGCCCTTGTGCTATCAAACCGGTCATGGCTACGGCATGCAGAACAAGGACATGATGCTGGTGACCGGGACGGGTTGCGAGCTGCTGTCCGATTACGCCAACACTGATAAATTACTGGTCGTGCGCTGATATGCGCGTTGCCATACTCGGCGCAGGTGCGGGCGGTGCGGCCGCCGTGGTCGAACTCACACAGGCCGGCCACGAAGTTCATCTGTGGAACCGTTCCCAGGCTACGCTCGATCCGTTTGCACGCTTGGGCGGCGTTCAATTCGATGGTGTATTCGGTGAAGGCCTCGCCAAACCGCTGCTGATTACCGCCGATCTGCGCGCGGCCATCAATGGTTGCGAGGCGCTGGTTTGTACGCTGCCGACCATCTCTCACGCCGTGATGGCGTTTGCACTCGCGCAGGCCGGTGCCAAAGCCGATGTGCCCGTCGTGCTCAATCCGGGCCACACCGGTGGTGCGCTCGAATTCGAAACTGCCTTCAAAAAGCAGCGTGCCGATGTGCCGCCGGTGGCGGAGTTTTCCACGCTTACTTACGTCGCGCGCAAAAATCAGCCACAGCGCGTCACGATCAGCGGGCGTGCGAAGCAGGTGCGCGTTGCGTCGCTGCCCGGCAGTGAACGCGCGGTTGAAATCGCGATGCAGCTTTTTCCCTGCGCCAAAGCGGTCGCCGACGTGCTGTTCTCCGGCTTGTGCAATGTCAACATGGTGCTGCATCCGCCGGGCGCGATACTCGGCGCAGCCTGGGTCGAGGCGACTGCCGGCAACTATACTTTTTACGCGCAAGGCATGACGCCGGGTGTAGCGCGCGTGATGCGCGCGCTCGACGACGAGCGGCGCGCGATGGCGCGCGCTTTTGGCCACACGCTGCCAAACCTGATTGAAGAAATGAAGGCCATCGGCACGGTGGAAGCGGCGGTCAGCGACAGCGATGATTTTGCCGCGGCAATTGCGGCCGGCAGCGCCAACAGTCGCATCAAGGCGCCGGGTTCGCTTAATCACCGTTATTATCAGGAAGATTTCGGCCACGGCCTGTTGCCGTTCATGACCTTTGCGAAAATCGCCGGTGTTGCTGTGCCGGCGGCGGAAAATCTGTTCCGGCTTGCCGAAATCGTTGTCGGCAAAAGTTATCGCGATGGCGGGCGCGGCGCCGCGGCGATGGGTATCACGGGCCTCGATCTGAAGGGTTTGCTGGCACGCGTCAGAAAATCTGCGTAACAGGGTATTTGAAAACGGAGGCAGCTTATGCCGGTAGTGACAGTTGATTTATGGCCGGGACGCAGCGTCAATCAAAAACGCCGGCTGGTCGCGGCGATTACCGAAGCGATGATGCAGCATGCCGATTGCGGCGGCGAACATCTGCACGTGATTATTCACGACGTGCCGAAAGACAGCTGGGGCCGCGATGGGAAACTCGGTATCGACAACGAGCCTGAACCCGGCAAGCCTGCAGCACCGAAAGAGCCGAAAATATACGGCTTCGCACATATGTTGCTGCAGGTACGCGATCTCGATGCTTCGAAAAAATTCTATGCCGATCTGCTCGGCTTCACCGGGCGCAATGCCAAACCCCTGACCGACGGCCGCCCTTTCGTGCCGTTCAAGCAGGGCCTCGCGCTGACCACCGGCGGGCCCGGCGGCGCACCGCAAATCGATCACATGGCATTTCGTGTCAGTGGCGTTGATGCGTTGGCCGCGCGGCTGAAACAAGCCGGCGTACAATTTTTTGAGGAGCTGCACGACGGCATTTACGGCCGCACGATATACGTCGCCGATCCGGACGGCAATAAAATCGAGCTCTACGAAGAGCCGCGTTAGCGTGCACTGCTTCAGGGCCATTGCGGGCCGGCATGGTGCGAGGTTGCATTGAGCGCCCGGGTTTGCCGCGCACGCGGGCTGTCATGATCCTTGCTTAGTGACATGACCGGTCAAAATTTATGGAGCACATCATGAAACATATTGGTCAAATTTCGTTGGCGGTCGTATCGATGGCTGCGCTGCTTGTAAACGGCGGTGCCGTCGCACAGAGCACGGCGAACTATCCGAGCAAAGCGATCCGCGTGTTCATCGGTTTTGCGCCGGGCGGCCCGGCGGATATTTGCGGGCGTGTGATCGCGCCCAAATTGAGCGAAGCGTTGGGGCAGGCAGTAGTGATTGAAAACCGCGGCGGCGCCGGCGGCACCATCGGCATGGAACTGGTGGCGAAGGCGGCGCCTGACGGCTATACGTTGGGGCTCGGCAGTTCCGGCAATCTTGTGGTGGCGCCGCATCTCTATCCGAAAATCGGCTACAACGTGCAGAGGGATCTGCTGCCGGTGTCGCAACTTGCGGTTACCGCCTACGTGATTGCAGTCAATCCAGGCGTGCCGGCGAAGAACGTGCGCGAGCTGATCAAACTCGCGCTGTCGAAAAAAAATCTGCTCAGTTACGGTTCATCAGGCAGCGGTGCGAGTTCACACGTTGCGGCCGAGCTGTTCTCGGCGGTGACCGGCGTCAGCATGGTTCACGTGCCATACAAAGGCACCGGGCCGGCGCTGACCGCCGTGGTCTCGGGTGAAATCGACCTCATGTTCGCCGATCTCAGTCCGGCATTGCCGCAGGCGAAAAACGGCCGCCTGCGTCTACTGGCGAGCATCGGTAGCAAACGCCCGACGGCGGCGCCCGAGCTGCCGACGCTGAACGAAGTCGGCATCAAAATACATCCGATGGAAGGTCGTTACGGCGTCGTTGCGCCACCCGGGACGCCGCGTGAAATTATCGCTAAACTGCACGCCGCGATTGTCACTGCGTTGAAGAACCCGGAAGTGCAGCAGCGTCTTGCGCAAATCGGTTTCGATATCGTTGGCGATACGCCCGAACAGTTTACCGCCACGCTGAAGACTGAGAGCGATGTGATCGGCCCGATTATCATCAAAGCCGGCATCAAACCCGACGTTTGATTACGCAGGAAAGAATTACATGTCGCTGATTTACCTCACCGCCAGACAATGCCATGCGCTGTTGACGCCGGACGATGTGCTCGCCGAAATCGCGCGCGTCGTCGCGCAGGATGCCGCCGGCCAGGTGCGCTGGCCGGTGCCGCCGAACATGAATATGCGCGACCGTTTCGAGAATCACTACCACCTCAAGGCCTGCATACTCGATGAGGCTTCGGTCGGCGGTTTTCGTTTTGTTTCGCACAATGCCACCGATGAAACCTCGCAGGACGCCACGCGTTTCATCATGCTGGTCGATGTTGCGAGCTCGCGCCCGCTGGCGCTGGTCGACGAAACCTGGACCTATGCGCAGCGCACGGTTGCCTCCATTGTGATGGCGGCGCACCGCCTTGCACGCAAGGACGCCGGCACGCTGGCGCTGGTCGGCGCCGGGCGCCTGGCGACCACCGCGCTCGAATATTTTACGCGGCTGTTCAAGCTGAAAGAAGTGCGCATCGCCTCGCGCCGCCCGGAAACGCGTGCCGCACTCGCTGCCAAAGCAAAAGCAAATTACGGGGTCAATGCCAAAGCGGCCGACAGCATTGAAGCCGCGGTGCGCGGTGCCGATCTGGTGTTGACGGCGACCAATAGCGCGCGTGCCATGCTCGAAGAATCGTGGATCGCGCCGGGTACCGTGGTGGCTACTCTGGACAGCGCCGAACCGGGGCGCGACCTCGCCGAGAAGTCCGATCTCTTTGTGGTCGACAGCCGCGCGCAGCTGCAAAAAGAATTGACGGAACTGTTCGGCGCCGAAGCGCCGGGCTGGATCGATGCCACGGTTGCCGAAGTCGTCAGCGGCAAACATCCGGGCCGCAGCAACGAAAATCAGCGCGTCCTCATCATCACCCAGGGCATGGCCAGCCAGGACATCGCCCTGGCCAATCTTGTTTATCAGCGTGCGCTGAAGAAAAAAATCGGCATGGAACTACCGATCGAACTGCCTGCCGCCTGATTAGCGGCATAATCCGGGTTATGCAAATATCGCTTGACGATCCGGTCACGCTCGAGATTTTGTGGGAGCGTTGCATTTCTATTGTTGACGAAGCTGCGCACACACTGGTGCGCGCGGCGTTCTCGACGGTCGCGCGTGAATCCAACGATTTCGGCTGTGCGCTCTGCGATAGTGACGGTACCGGCATCGGTTACACCACGCGCGGCACGCCGCGCATGGGCATCATCCTGCCGCGCACCATACGCGCCATACTGGAACGCATCCCGCCGCAAACTCTGCAGCCGGGCGACGTGCTGTTTACCAACGACCCGTGGTTCGGCTCCGGCCATCTGCCGGATTTTTATATCACCATGCCGATCTTCCGCGCCGGCAGGCTGGTCGGTTTTGCCGGCGCCTGCTCGCACGTCGCCGATGTCGGCGGCTCAACCGTGCCCGACGCGCGCCAGGTCTATGAAGAGGGCATCTGTTTCCCACCGGTGAAGCTGTTCCGCGCCGGCGAACCCGACGCCATGTTGTTCGCGATACTCGAGAAAAATGTGCGCGTCTCCGAGCAGGTCATCGGCGATCTTAACGCGCTGATCGCATCCTGCCGTACCAGCGCGTCCGAACTCGTCAGGCTGATGGATGAAACCGGCATCGACGACTGGCGACCGTTGTCGCGCGCGCTTAACGCGCGCACCGAAGCGGTATTTCGCCGCGCCATCGAAAAAATTCCCGACGGCACGTACTCCAGCACGGTGGAGGCCGACGGCTTCAAAAGCCCGGTCACTCTGCAATGCACGATCAAGGTTAGCGGCAGCGAAATCGAAATCGACTGCGCCGGCACTTCGCCGCAAGTCAGTCCCGGCGGTATCAACGTTGTCTACAACTTCACGCATTCAGCGTTTATCTACGCGCTGAAATGCATCCTTGATCCGCATACGCCATACAACGAAGGCATTACGCGGCCGGTCAACGTCTTTGCGCCGCCTGGGTGCATACTGAATGCGCAGTTCCCGGCGCCGGTGTTCGCGCGCAACCAGACCGCACACTACATTCCGACGCTGACCATGGACGCGATGTCCAAAGCGATCCCGGAACGCGTGATGGCGGCCTGCGGTTCGCCGACCAATCGTACGGTGTTCGCCGGTGCGCATGGCCACGACGGCCGCCCATTCTCGTTCATGATGATTAGCAGCGGCGGCATGGGCGCCTGCGACGGCAAGGACGGTTATTCGTGCACGCCCTATCCGTCGAATTCGGGTTCGCCGCCGGTCGAGGTGATCGAGAGTGTGGTGCCGCTGACGATCAAAAGAAAAGCGCTGCGCGCGGATTCGGGCGGCGCCGGTGAATTTCGCGGCGGTCTCGGCATCGAACTGGTGGTCGAAAACAGCACCGGTGAAGTCATCACTGCCTCGAGCCGTATGGATCGCGTCACGCATCCGCCGCGCGGCTTGTCGGGTGGCGGCGATGCCGATACGGCCGGCATCTGGCTCGACGGCGTCAAAGCGTTTCCGCCCAAGGGGCGCGGTGAGCTTGGTCCCGGCCAGTTCCTGAAAATTCATTCGCCGGGTGGCGGCGGTTTCGGGCCGCCGCAACAACGCAGTCCGGCCAAGCTCAAGAAAGATCTCGTCGAAGGCCTCGTCACGGAACAGGCGGCGCGCAAGATCTATGGCGCGGAATCGCAATGAGTACCAACACAAATACCGGCGACATCGTTCTCGGTGTCGACATCGGCGGCACGTTTACAGATTTCGCCTTGCTCAAGCAGGCGAGCGGCGAACTCTATATCGGCAAACAACTGACTACGCCTGACGACCCGGGCCGGGCCTTTCTCGAGGGTGTCGGCGAATTGTGCAAGCGCGCCGGCGTGGCGTATGCCGATCTCGCCAGAATTTCGCACGCGACGACCCTCGTCACCAACGCTATCATCGAGCGCAAAGGCTGCGTTACCGGCTTGATCATGACCGAAGGCTTTCGCGACGTGCTGGTGATGGGTCGCGAATCGCGCTACGATCATTACGACTACCGTTTCGAGCGTCCCGATCCCATCGTGCCGCGCAGCCTCACACGCGAAGTCAGCGAACGCATGGCGTGGAACGGCGAGGTATTGCAGACGATCGATCTCGATTCGGCGCGCCGCGCGTTGACTGAACTTGCGGCCGCCGGCGTGGCTTCGGTTGCCGTTTGTCTGCTGCACGCCTACCGCAACGCCGCGCACGAGCAGGTGATACGCGATCTGGCGGCGCGCGAATTTCCGCAGATCGACTGCACGATCTCCAGTGAAGTCGCACCCGAGCTGCGCGAATACGAACGTGCATCAACTACCGTGCTCAACGCCTACGTGCGGCCCGGCGTTAAAAATTATCTTTCGCAACTCGATGCCGTTTTAGCCGCGCGCGGCTATCGCAAGCATGTGCACGTCATGCTCTCCAACGGCGGTATCTCCAGCGTCGATATCGCGCAGCAGATCCCGATCCAGTTGATCGAGTCGGGGCCGGCCGCCGGTGCGCTTGCCGCAGCGCGTTACGCCGAGTTGCTGGGCATTGAGCACGCGCTTGCCTTCGACATGGGCGGCACGACGGCAAAATTGTGCTGCATTGAAAACGGCCAGCCCTTCCACGCCAACATATTTGAAACCGCGCGCGCCATGCGTTTCCGTCGTGGCAGTGGTCTGCCGGTGTTGATCCCGGTCATCGAATTGATCGAGATCGGCGCCGGCGGCGGCAGCATCGCGCATATCGACACGCTTGGGTTGCTGAAGGTCGGTCCGCATAGCGCCGGCGCCGCACCCGGGCCGGCGGCGTACGGTCGGGGCGGCACAAAACCGACCGTAACCGACGCCGACCTCGTGCTCGGCTTTGTCGACCCGGCGGGTTTTCTCGGCGGTGACATGACGCTGGATGCCGCTGCAGCGAAAAATGCTATCGATGAAAGCGTCGGCGTACCGCTTGCCAAAACCACCGTGGAAGCGGCGTGGGGCATTTTTGCTGTTGTTAATGAGGCGATGGTGGCGGCGGGCAAACGTTATGCCGCCGAGCGCGCGCTCGACATTCGCACGTTCACGCTGATAACTTTTGGCGGCGCGGCGCCGATACACGCGTGGCAGGTGGCGAAAATTCTCGGCATACGCCGCATTGTGTATCCGCTCGGCGCTGGCGCTACATCGGCCGTCGGCTTGTGCATCGCGCCACCGGTGATCAACCTGTCGCGCAGTTACGTCGGCCCGCTCGATGTGCTTGACTGGTCGCGTGTCGGCGCGATGTATGCCGAAATGGAAGCGCGCGCAAACGCCATGCTCGAAGCAGCGGGCGCGCGAATCGATGAAATCACGATTGAGCGCAGCGTCGATATTCGTTACAGCGGGCAGGGCTATGAAATCGAAGTGCCGGTCAGCGGCATCGATTTCACCGGCGGCGATCGCGCCGCGGCGCTCCAGCAGGTGACGGCACGCTTCGAGACCGCGTACGCGCGCCAGTTCGGCCGCGCACTCAGCATCGCCGCAACGGAAGCCATCACCTGGCGCGTGCGCGCTGCCGGCAAAAAGCCGCCGTTCAATCTGTCGCCGCAGCTGCCCGGCAAAATTGATGCAACGGCCCGCAAGGCCAGCCGCCGCGTTTATTTCGGCCCGCAGCATGGCCATGTCGACTGCGCCGTTTACAGCCGCTATGGCCTGACGCCGGGTGAAAGCGGCGCCGGCCCTGCGCTGATCGAAGAACGCGAAACGACCGTTGTCATTGCACCGGATGCAAAATGGTCTGTCGATGCCTACAGCAATCTGGTGGTCGATCTTTGAGCCGGTGATGCGAGCCTTTGCGATTGTGTTGATGTGTGTGGCGATTGCGTTCAATGCCGCGGCACAAAACTATCCGTCCAAACCGATCCGCATCATCACCGCAGAGCCCGGTGGCGGCAATGATCTCGCCGCGCGCCTGATTGCGCAGGGGCTCACGGCCGCCTTTGCGCAACAGGTGATTGTTGAAGCCAAAGGCGGCGGCAGCGGTGCGCTCGCTGCGCAGGCGGTTTCAAAATCCGCAGCCGATGGCCACACGCTGCTTTTATACAGCAGCGCGCTGTGGATCCTGCCGTTGATGAAAGAGGTGGTGTGGGACCCGGTCAGGGATTTTTCGCCCATCATACTGGTGGCGATGGCGCCGAACATACTCGTCGTGCATCCGGCATTGCCGGTGAACTCGGTCAAAGAGCTGACGGCGCTGGCGCGTGCGCGACCGGGCGAGCTCAACTATGCAACCGGCGCTGCGGGCTCGGCGATGCATCTGGGCGCCGAATTGTTCAAATCGATGGCGCGTGTCGAAATCGTGCGCGTGCCGTTCAAGGGCACCGGCCCCGGGCTCACGGCGCTGATGGCCGGTCAGGTGCAAGTGATGTTCCCGGCCGCCGGCGCTGCCATGCTGCATGTCAAATCAGGGCGCTTGAAAGCGCTCGCCGTGACCAGCGCGCGACCGACCGAACTGGCGCCGGGATTGCCGACCGTGGCCTCGGCCGGGCTGTCCGGCTACGAGTCGGTTTCGTTTTACGGATTTTTTGCGCCGGCAAAAACGCCACCGGCTATTGTGGCGCGCCTGAATCAGGAAACCCTGCGCGTGCTCGGCCGCGCCGACGTCAAAGAACGTTTTTTCAGCGCCGGTGTTGAAACACTCGGCGGCACCGCGGAGGAATTTGCCGCTTCCATGCGTGCTGACATCAACCGCTGGGACAAAGTCATTAAAGACGCGGGAATTCGCGAAGACTAAGCGGCAAAATGCCTCCATCGCCGGTCAGGCCGGCTTGTATCATCAGGCAATGCTGACCCAACTACGGATACCTGCGCATTCCTATGCCAAATGAAATGTTCCGGCATCTGATCAGGGCGTTCGGCGTCGCCGCGCATTTTCTGCGCCGCGGCAAATCGCTGTTGCAACAAAAGCGGCCGGCGGATGCGCTCGCCTGGTTCGATCGCGCGCAGCAATACGATCCGTGGAATCCGGAAATCGCCTATCAGCGCGGTAACGCGCGCATGGCGCTGGGCGCGCTGACGCAGGCGGTTGACGATTACACGCAGGCGGTGAAAGGCCGGCCCGATTACGCCGACGCGTTGTTTAATTGCGGCCTCGCTTTGCAGCAGCTCGGGCGTTTCAACGAGGCGCTGGACAGTTACGAACGCGTAGTTGCACTCAAACCCGCCGATGCCGGGGCCTTGAACAACCGCGGCAATGTATTGCAGGAGCTCAAACGCAACGACGAGGCGCTTGCCTCGTATGAACGGGCGCTGACGCTGCGACCGTATTACGTCGAAGCCCTGTACAACCGCGCCGTGTTGCTGATGCTGATGTTGCGGCCGGTAGATGCCGCCATCGCCTATCGCAACCTGCTGGCGATCGCACCGGATTACCCGTATGCGCCGGGCCGGCTGTTGCAGGCGAGCATGATCTGCTGCGACTGGAGCCGCTTCGACGAACTCACCGCTGCGGTCGAAACCGGCATCGCCGCCGGCAAAAAAACCATCGAACCTTTCGCCTATCTCGCAACCGTGTCGTCGGCGCAAAGCCAGCGCCGCTGCGCTGAAATTTACGGCGCGGATTTTGCGCTGCCGCCGCTGCCGCCAGCGGCGCCGCGTCAGCCCGGTGGCCGCATTCGCATCGGTTACGTCGCCGGCGAATTCCGCCATCATGCTACCGGCTTTCTGATGGTCGAGCTGTTCGAGCGGCACGACAAGACCCGCTTCGAGCTGATCGCTTTTGATCGAGGCGGTGACGACGGCAGTGCAGTGCGCCAGCGTATCAACCACGCCTTTGATGAAATTGTCGATATCCGCAGGCTCAGCAACGATGCGGCCGCCGCTGAAATCCGCGCGCGTTCGATTGATCTGTTGATCGATTTGAACGGCTTCGTTGGTATTGCGCGGCCCGGCCTGTTCGCGCGCCGCGCCGCGCCGCTGCAGATTAATTATCTGGGCGCGCCCGGCACCATGGGCATGCCGTGTTACGACTACATCATCGTCGACCGCATCGTCATTCCGGTGCAGCACGAAGCGTATTTCAGCGAACAAGTGATCTGCTTGCCGGACTGTTATCAGGTCAACGATTCAAAACGCGCGATTCCCGCTGCCGCGCCAAGTCGTGCCGCCTGCGGTCTGCCGGAGGGCGCATTTGTTTTCTGCTGCTTCAACAACAACTACAAAATCACGCCGCAACTATTCGATAGTTGGATGCGCCTGCTAAAAAAAATAGCCGGCAGCGTACTGTGGCTGCTCGAAGACAATCCGGATGCCGCCGCCAATCTGCGGCGTGAGGCGGTGTCGCGCGGTGTTGCAGCGGATCGACTGGTGTTCGCACGCCGCGTTGATCTCGAAACGCATCTGGCGCGCCAGCGCTGTGCCGATCTGTTTCTGGATACGCTGCCGTGTTGCGCGCATACGACTGCCAGCGATGCGCTGTGGGCGGGCCTGCCGCTGCTGACCTGTATGGGAGAGACCTTCACCGGCCGCGTTGCCGCTAGCGTATTGAGCGCGGTGGGGTTGCCCGATTTGATTACGCAGAATCTTGCCGAATACGAAGCGCGTGCTTATGCGCTTGCAACTTCACCGGGCGTGCTCGCTGAAATCCGCAGCCGTATCGAACGCAACCGTGGCACCTGTGCCTTGTTTGATACGGCGCGCTACTGCCGGCATCTGGAAGCTGCCTATACGACGATCTGGCAACGACATCTGCGTGGAGAATCACCGCAAGCGTTTAGCGTTTAGTCAGAGCAACGACAAAAAAATGAAAAAAATTTGAACGAAGGCGCGCGCCCGCGAAGGGCAGAGCAGGCTCCATCGGCTTGCCGATGGATGCGACCCCGTAGCGGGACGCAGCACGCCGGAATTCGCGTGCGCTTGCACGCCTCCGTGGTCGCATCCCCACAAATGGGGCCCCTGCGCCACACTCCGGCGTGCCCCCCCTTGTATCCCCGGGAATAGACGCTGCTAAGCAGCGTAACGGAGGACGACAAAACCAGACGCAAATTACTGAGGCTTGATCCCCGCTGCCTTGATGACCTTGGTCCATTTATCTGTTTCGGACTTGATATAGGCGGCGAACTCCTCCGGTGTTGTCGGCGCCGGATCGGTGCCGTCGGCAATGAAGCGCTCGCGCACATCCGGTGATTTCAGCAGCTTGACCATTTCGGCATTGAGCTTGTCGATGATAGGTCGCGGCGTGCCGGCCGGCGCCAGAACGCCGAACCATTGCGTGGCTTCATAACCGGGCACACCGGCTTCGGCAATACTCGGCACATCGGGCAATGCCTGCGTGCGCTTCGCCGTGGTCACGCCGAGCGCGCGCAGCTTGCCGGCCTTGATGTAGGGCATCGCCGTCGGCACACTCGGGAAGTTCGACGCAATTTCACCGGCCAGCGAACTGATCACGCTTTGGCCAGAGCCCTTGAACGGCACATGCACGATGTCGATTTTCGCCAGCACCTTCAACAATTCGCCTGACAAATGCGGGCTGGTGCCCTGGCCGGCCGAGCCGTAAGTAATGGTGCCCGGCTTTGTTTTGGCGAGAGCGATAAACTCTTTCACCGTTTTCGCCGGCAGCGACGGATGCACGGTGAGCACGTTGGGCGACATCACCGCCAGCGACACCGGTGCGAAATCTTTCAAAGCATCGTACGGCATTTTTTCGTACATGCTCGGATTGATCGCCAATGTCGACAGGCCCATCAGCAGCGTATAACCGTCGGGCGGCGCTTTGGCGACGATATCATTGCCGATGATGGTGCCGGCGCCGGCGCGGTTATCGACAACTACGGTCTGGCCGAGCTGTTCGGAGAGTTTTTGCGCAACGATGCGGCCGGTGATGTCGGTGCCGCCGCCGGGTGATGACGGCACGACGAGGCGGATCGCGCGGGTCGGATAGTTCTGCGCAACCGCGGGTAACGCAGCAAGTGCGGCCAGCACAGCAATCGCAAGTTTGGTAATTGTCATGATTCCTCCTTTGCTACTTCGGGAAAAAACGCTGCGCGTTGCTGATTTCATCCGCATCGCCTTCAAGCGCCCATTGCGCAAGTTCGCGATGGCGCGCAAACCAGACGCCGGGAAAGCTCGAGAAATAACGCAGCAGCTTGTGCAGTTGCGCCGACATCAGCGGCCGCCCGCCGAAATGGCAGTGTACCGTCATCACCAGCAGCGACAGCGGTTCATTGGCGTACAAATAATCGAAAGTGTCTTTGTAGACGTTGAAATAATCCTGCGGCGAGAGCCACAGCACGCGGTTGTCGGTGTAGTCGCTGTGCGGCACGTGGGCGAGCGGGCCGTGCGGTGTTTGTATGCGTCGCGGCAGATCGGTGTAATTGGCGTCGCCGTGCCAGAGCATTTTTTCCTGCGCGAGAAAGCCGTCAGTGTTGGCTGTCCACGCCAGAATCGGTGACAGCCAGCCCTGCGGGCGCTGGCCGGTATTTTTCTCCAGCACTTCGATGCAACGGCGTATCGTCGCCTGTTCCTGCTCGGCCGTCATGTCGGCAAGATTCGCGTCCTGCGTATAACCATGCGCAGCAAAATCATGGCCGCACTTCACTACCTGTGCGGCGGCATCGGGATAAACCTCGACGCTGTGCGCATTGGTGCAGAAGGTTGCCGGCATCTCACATTCGTCAAGGATGCGCAGGATGCGCCAAATGCCGGCCTTACCGCCATACTGCGCGAAGGTGATCGACTGATGATCGAGCGCGCCGGGTTTCGGCTGCCAGCGCTGCGCCGCGTAGGGCGGCCATTTACCCTCGGGCCAGGTTTCGAACATGACGGTCAGTGCGACGGCGATTTTGCTGCCGTTGGGCCAGGTCTTGACGCCGCTTTTCATATTTTCTCCAATCCGTCGATTCGCATCAGCGAATCGGCGCCGTTCTCACACTCTCCCTCCGGGAGAGGGTGGGGTGAGGGCGCTGCTGCGCCTATTGTTTAACGACAACGCCTAATACTACTTCGGCGGCTGGAAATCCGTCGCGCGCGTACGCAAGGTCGTGTCTTTTTTCAGAATGTGTTTGGCAACCTTGTGCGTCGGCGTGTGCGGAATCGACTCATTGAAGACCACAAAGCGCGG
>JANYDY010000117.1 GCA_025363435.1 Betaproteobacteria bacterium | reverse complement strand
GGCAACCAGATTTGTGCAGGAATCGGAGAAAAGCGGCATAGCCGTTTTCCGGTTCTCGCGCCCCCCGACAAAATTATGACGCACGGTCAGCCAAAATATGGGGATCGTAAAGGTAACCCAAATCATGCGTTCCATTAATTTCTGCATCCCTTTTATCGCCCCGGGAACCCGATACGCCGGGTTCCTTGTTTCCAATCTGTATGCGACGGCCGCGCACCCTGAAAGAATTACGGTCTCAATGAGCGCGCACGATCAGACCGATGTCGCCGCAATCAGGAATTCAAGCTTTTCCAGCAAGGTGCATGCGATTGCGATGGCAGAGCCTTACCCCGGGAATATGCTTTTTTTCCCCTCTGCGAATCACTCGCGCGCCATCAACGCGCTCGCCGCACAATCCGACGCCGAGATTACGATTTTTTCGGATTACGACATGGCTTTCCTTTGCCACGGGTGGGATACGCGCCTCGAGCAGATACTCGAAACACAAGACATCTGCGGCGTTGCGTATCCTCCTTTGTGGACCAGCTACGAACTCCCGCAGTTGCCGTGGCTGGTTAATATTCCGCTGGCGAAATACCAGCAAACACCGAACCTGAGTTTTCTTGCCATCACAAAAAAATGCCTGAACGGAACATTTAACAGGAAATTGACAACTTTCGATTCCTTCCTGGCCAACGGCGGACTGCCATTTCAAATCGTAAACACACCCCAAATGGCTGACACGCTGAAGTTGCCGGTAGGAACGGTGATCTGGATGGATACCGGATTTGAACTGCCGTTCGTGATTCGCGAAAAAAATCTCCACGCCAGCGCCCTGCGCTTCGTCGAATTCAAAGAGCAGAAAATATTTGCGACTGCTGCCGATTACTCAGGCGATCTTGACCCGCAAATGGTGGAACTTCCCGAAGTCTACCGGGATGAGGGAACAGCCAATCCGTTTTTGGCGCACTTCAGAAAGGGTACCTTCAAGGCTAAGGGAAACGCGGACTTTGGATTCGAACGGTTTATGCAAAGCATTGAAATGTGGTTAAGCAATGCGCCGGTATATGGGCAACACGACAGGCTGTTACCCGGCTGAGCAACCATAATCAAGGGGGCGGATTGAAGGTTGGAAATCCCGACTTGCCCGAGCTGAAATTTTTCGAACCGGCCGTATTCGAAGATGAACGCGGCTGCTTTTTCGAAAGTTTCAACGCGGCGGCTTTTTTGCGCGACACCGGCATCGCCGCACATTTCGTTCAGGACAATATCACGCGCTCGAAAAAAAACGTGCTGCGCGGCCTGCACTATCAGATTGCATTTCCGCAGGGCAAGTTGATCCGCGTCAGTGCAGGCGAAATTTTTGATGTCGCGGTTGACCTGCGAAAACAATCCGCCGGCTTTGGAAAATCGCTGGCGATCAAGCTCAGCGCCGCGTCCGGACAATCGCTGTGGATTCCGGCGGGCTTCGCACATGGCTATCTCGTACTCTCGGAAAGCGCGGAAATCCATTACAAGGTTACCGAATACTGGAACCCGTCGTCGGAGCGTCGCATCGCATGGAACGATCCCGACTTGAAAATTGACTGGCCGATTCAGGGGCCACCCATACTGAACAAGGCCGATGCCACCGCCCCCGCTTTCCGCAATGCCGACAAGTACGCATGACACGCGTCCTGATATTGGGCAAGAGCGGCCAGATCGGCGCCGCGCTGGTTGCCGCTTTTGCCGGTAAAAACGACGTCGTCGCAATCGGTCGCAAGGAACTGGATCTGGCCGACCCCGCCGCCATCGAAGACATGCTCGGCAGGTTAAAGCCGATGATCGTGATCAATGCGGCGGCGTTCACCGCGGTGGATCTGGCCGAAAGCAATGCGTCCGCAGCGATGGCGATCAATCGCGATGCGCCGTCGCTCATTGCAGAACAGCAGAAAAAAACGGGCGGCTGTTTGATTCATTTTTCCAGCGACTATGTATTCGACGGTAAAAAAACCATTCCCTACGTCGAAACCGACGCGACCTCACCGCTGAATGTCTATGGCCGCTCGAAGCTGGCCGGCGAGCAGGCCATACTGCAATCGGATTGCGCGCATATGCTGGTGCGAACGAGCTGGGTCTACGGTGTTCACGGCGAAAACTTCTGCCGGACCATTTGCCGCCTGGCGCGCACGCAGCGGCAGTTCGATGTCGCCGCCGATCAGACCGGCAGTCCCACCTCGGCGCGAACGCTGGCGCTGGTGGTGCAGCGCCTGGTTGAACGCCTCGACACGGATATCCTCGATCTGCGCCAGACCTTGCATATCGCCGGACGTGGCGCCGTTTCACGGCATGCGTTTGCGCTGCAGATTGTTGCCGCGCTGGCCGCCCGTTTCGGCAAGGACTTTATCAAGGTCGCGTCGATCGCGGCGACCACCGCGGCAAGTTTCAATCTGCCCGCCGTTCGCCCCGCCTATTCAGCGCTCTGCGCCGACAGGCTGCGCGCCGAATTCGGCATCGATTTGGCGTCCTGGCAGGATGACCTTGCTGCTTTTGTCGCTGCATCCCCGGAACACATCTGGTCCTGAGTTCAGGGCGCCCGCGGAAACTATATGCCCAGCGCCTTCAACTGCTTTTCGGGATAACGCGTACCCGCTGTCACATCCGGCGGAAACGCTTGCGCCAGCAGCGCGACTTCATCCGCCGACAGTTTCAAGTCGGCCGCGGCGACGTTCTGCTCGATAAATTTGCGCCGTTTGGTGCCGGGTATCGGCACGATGTCATTGCCCTGCGCCAGCACCCAGGCAATCGCTACCTGCGCCGCCGTGCTGCCGTGCGTTGCGGCAATTTTCTCGATCGGTGCGAGCAGGGCGGCGTTGTGGCCGATGTTGTCCGCGTTAAAGCGCGGGTGATCGCGCCGGCGGTCTTTCGGCAACAGCGCGTCCAGTGTTTTCATGGTCGCCGTCAGAAAACCGCGGCCGAGCGGTGCGTAAGCCATGAAGCCGATCCCGAGTTCGCGGCACGCCGGCAGCACCGTGCGCTCGACGTCGCGACTCCACAATGAATACTCGGTTTCCACCGCGGCAATCGGATGCACTTTATGCGCGCGGCGTATGGTTTGCGGCCCGGCTTCCGACAAGACGAGATACCGCACCTTGCCCTGCTCGACGAGCTTTTTCATCGCGCCGACGGTGTCTTCAATCGGCACCGTCGCATCAACACGGTGCACGCCGTAGAAATCGATTACATCAACACCGAGTCGCTGCAGCGATTTTTCGCAAGCCTGCATGACGTAATCGGGATGGCCTGCGCTGAGGCCGGGCGGCGCGGTGATACCCGCCAGCGAGAGATTGCCGAATTTCGAACCCAGCAGAAATTTGTCGCGCCGGCCTTTGATCGCGCGCGCAATCAACTCTTCATTACTGCCATTGCCGTAGGCATCCGAGGTCACCAGCAGATTAACGCCGAGATCAAGCGCACGATGTATGGTCGCGATCGATTCGGCATCGTCCGGTTCGCCGTAGGCGATCGACATGCCCATGCAACCCAGACCGATGGCAGGAACCGCCGGGCCGTTGCTGCCGAGTTTGCGCTGTTGCATGTCGATTTCTCCCGCGACGAATGATTGCCGTTACTTTACGTAAGTCACCATCAGATCGCCGACGCCATCGACGTGGCCTTCAAGCTTGTCGCCGGCCTTGACCGGGCCGACACCGGCCGGCGTGCCTGAGTAAATCAGATCGCCCGGCAGCAGCGTGATGAGTCCCGACAGGTACGAAATCGTTTCCGGTATGTTCCAGATCAGCTCGGACAAATCGCCGGTTTGCGTGGTCTTGCCGTTAACCTTCAGCCAGATCGCGCCCTTGGCCGGATGGCCGATTTTGGCGGCCGGC
>JANYDY010000053.1 GCA_025363435.1 Betaproteobacteria bacterium | reverse complement strand
GCACGCTGGCGGATTACGCCGCGGCTAAAGGCATTGCGTACGTCGACGACATGAACGGCGATTTTCGCGACGGCTATTGCTCGGTGCCGATGACCAATACGCCCGCGCAGCGCGTGTCGAGCGCGATGGCCTACCTGACGCCGGAAGTGCGGCGACGCCCCAATCTAACCATCACGTCGTCGGCAACGGTGCGGGCGATCAATTTCGACGGCCGTCGCGTCACCGGCGTGACCGCGATGGTCGATGGCGCAGAACAAACCTTCAGCGCGCGTGAAGTGATTGTTTGCGGTGGCGGCGTATTTTCGCCGACACTGTTGCTGCGCAACGGCATCGGTCCGGCCGAACAGTTGCGCGCGCTCGGCATCGAGGTCGTCGCCGATCTGCCGGGGGTCGGCAACAATCTGCAGAACCACGCCATCCTCTTTATCGGTTTTCATCTCAAGCGCGCGGCACGCCAGCTGCGCACGCTTAACACGCACGTGACCTCGGCGTTTCGTTATTCGTCGGGCGTGGCGGGTTGCGCGCCGGGCGATCTTTATATTAATGTGCAGAGCAAGACTTCATGGAACGCACTCGGCCAGCAGATCGGCAATCTGGCGCCCTGTCTGCTGCGGCCGCTGTCGCGCGGCCGCCTCACGCTGACGTCGAAAAACCCGGATGCGCATCCGTTGATCGAATTCAATTTTCTTGGCGACCCGCGCGATCTCGAGCGTTTGACCATGGCCTACGCACGCACCGTGGAGATCCTCGCCTGGCAGCAGATGCGCGATCTGATGGGTACGCCGTTTCCGGTGCGCTTTTCCGACAAGTTGCGGCAGTTGAACGAACTCAACGGGAAAAATGCATTAAAGAGTTCGTTCATCGCGGGCATGCTCGACGCGGTGCCGGGGCTCAGCGATTTCGCGCTGGGTAAACTTACCGGCAAACGCATCAATCTGTTTGAACTTGTGCGGGACCGCGAGCGTCTGACCGCACATGTGCGCGAAAACATCGCCGGCATGTTTCATCCGGCCGGCAGTTGCCGCATGGGGCAGGCGGGCGACCGCAACGCGGTGGTCGATACGGCGGGCCGCGTACACGGTGTGGCCGGTTTGCGCGTGGTCGATGCCGCGGTAATGCCGACGCTGACCGCCGGCAATACCAATGTGCCGGTGATCATGATCGCCGAGAAGATGGCTGACGCGATATTGTCGGGCGCTTGAGGGCGCCGGACCCGGAGGGCGGGATGTTGCGCAAGACCTGGTTTGGATTACCGTGGTGGACTGTGATGGTGCCGCTGGCGGCCGGCGTAACGCTGGCGGCGGCATGGGGGCGCGCGCCTGCATTGTCCTTGATACTGTTGCTTGCGGCGGTGCTGATCGCGGCAGTGCTGGTTGCCGTGCATCATGCCGAAGTGGTGGCGCACCGTGTCGGTGAGCCGCTCGGTACGCTGATACTCGCCATGGCAGTGACGGTGATCGAAGTGGCGCTGATCGTGACCATGATGCTGGCCGGTGGTGAGGGCGCCGGCGCGCTTGCCCGCGACACTGTCTATGCGGCGGTGATGATCGTCTGTAACGGTGTGGTCGGCGTCTGTCTGGTCGCCGGCGGCATCCGCCACCACGTGCTCACTTTTCGCATTGACGGCACCGGGCCTGCACTGTCGGTGCTGGTGGCCTTGTCGACGCTGACGCTGGTGCTGCCCGCCTATACGCTGACGACGCCGGGGCCGACGTTTTCGACTTCGCAACTGGTGTTTGCCGGCGTTGCATCGCTCGCGCTCTACGCGGTGTTCGTATTTGTGCAGACAGTGCGGCATCGCGATTATTTTCTGCCGCTGCAGAACGAAGACGAACATGCGCCGCTGCCGGCGGCATCGACCGCGCGGGCGAGCGCGGCGCTGCTGCTGGTCAGTCTGGTGGCCGTGGTGGGGCTGGCGAAATTGCTGTCGCCGTCGATACGCGCCGGCGTCGAGGCGGCAGGCGCGCCGCTCGCTGTGGTTGGTATCGCGATCGCACTACTGGTGCTGCTGCCGGAAACCTGGGCGGCAGTGCGCGCTGCCATGCGCAATCGCATGCAAACCAGTTTGAATCTGGCGCTGGGTTCGGTATTGGCGACCATCGGCTTGACGATACCGACGGTGGCGGTGGTATCGATCGCCATCGGCATGCCGCTGGAACTCGGCCTTGCCACCAAAGAAACCGTGCTGCTGGCGCTGACGTTGCTGGTCAGCGCTATTACGCTGGCGAGCGGCCGCGCCACCATCATGCAGGGCGCAGTTCATCTGGTTATTTTTGCGGCATTTCTGTTTCTCGCCATCGTCCCCTGAAGCAGCGCAAACGCCGCCGCGGCGCGCTTGTTGCGCCATGCCACGGCCTTGGTTATGCTGGCGCTCAATAAAAATCACGCCGGAATAAAAACGGCGCCCGTCGCGTCAGCTTATTGGAGGAGTTCAACATGAAAACCACGGCGCAATCGCGCTTTGCAGTCATACGCAATATCGCAACAGCAATCGCCTGCGGCGCAGTGCTCGCCGGCTGCCAGTCGATGTCTGCAAACATCGGACTCGATGCCGACAACACGTCGTACAAACGCATGATTACGCAGGGTCAGGCGACCACGATCATCGCCGAGAACGTTTACCCGGGCTGTCCGCAGCACACGCCGCGCATGAACATCCGCAAGAGCGCGGTCGGGCAGATTACCGCCACCGACGGCACGGTGATCACGGTGCCGGCCGAGACCGCGGCGCAAAAGGGGCTCGGGCCGAAGAGTTTCGATCTCTACAACGAATGCGTGCAGGTCACGCCCGCGAATACGTCGGAAGTTTCAACTGCCAACGTGCCGGTCATCGAGATCGATGCGGACGGCGAAGTCATCACCGGCTTTATCGTCGCCGACAATTATTACGAAATGTGGGTGAACGGTAAACTGGTGTCGGTCGATAACACGCCGTATACGCCGTTCAATTCGGCGATCGTCAAGTTCAAGGTCAAGCGGCCGTACACGATGGCCTTCCTGCTGGTGGACTGGGACGAAAAACTCGGCCTCGGCATGGAGCAGTTTCCGGTGCCGGTCACTGCGGCCACTACGCAGTGGTATCCGGGCGACGGCGGCCTGATCGCCAAATTCAGCGATGGCACCATGACCGATGCGTCATGGAAGGCGCAGACTTTCTTCATCGCGCCGCTGATGGACCCGAAAGAAGTGGTCGAGCTCGGCAATATCCACGATACGCCCAACCTCGGCGGGCGCACGCATCCGTTCGCGCGCAAACCCAACTGCGAGAATAAATGCTATGCCGTGCATTACCCGATTCCGGCCAACTGGCAGTCGCCGCGCTTCAACGACACCAACTGGCCGCGCGCCTGGGAATTCACCGATCAGGAAATCGGCGTGACCAACCTGCCGGCCTATACGCGGTACCCCGAGTTGTTCGACGGCGCGCGCTGGATCTGGACGCAGAACCTGGTGCTCGACAACGTGGTGATCGCGAGGAAGACGGTGCGTTGATCGTTGTCATGGCCCAAACGAAAACGGCGGTGCGATGCACCGCCGTTTTTTTTTGTAAGTGACAGAGGTTGATGTGCGGGGGATGATGTTGAAACTGCATTGCTGTTGGAATAAATGAGCCTGGCACCTTTTATTCTTATTGAGCACGGCCCCTTTAATTGCGGCGAATCAGAATTGCATACGAAACTCTCGGGGTGGATAAAGTGAAATGAAGAGGCAGCATCATTTGGCACCTTTGTTGGTGGTGGCGGTGGCGAGCGCCGCGTTCTGTAATTGCCCACAGTCCTGGGCTGCGGAATCGACGTTTAGAGACAAAGCGGAAAGGCCACGCTTTACCATGGCACATGGGCAGGGCTGGGGAGTGTGTGAAAGCTATCTCAAGTTTCTAAACTCCATGCCCATCAAGGAGGGCCCGCCGCTATGCGATTTGAAACTCAGGCACGTACGAGGGATGAAGGAACCGGAATGGGAGGTTGTCACCCTACAGCAGAACCTGAAGTTGGTGCATCAGATCGAGCTTATTCTTGGGCGCGGGCGCATTGATCCTGAGCCTGATCGCGATTTCGAACGGTGGAGGCTGCAGTTTGAGCAGCGTATTCGCCAAGGCATGCAGCCAAGACTGAGACGCGTACAGTTTAGGCTCGTGCCGCAGGGGTACTACGAAATTGGCAAAGCAGAAGGGCGGGGACCGATCCAAGTACCAAAAGGAAACCTTGAGACTCTCTTTGCTTACGACCTTGACTTAACTAAGTGCGGCAAGGAAGTGCACAAGGCTAATCAGGGACAGCTAGATGTCTTGGGGCAGGATCAACCCAACCTTTTTGTGTTCGACAACGAGACGCAGCGAGTAATGGGAAGTGCCAGTTATGCGCTCCGACTGCAGGGTGAGCTGTGGTTATTCGATGGCAAACCTTACCAAATTGAACATCCGATATTGGGCCGTGCTGGAGGAACTAGCCTCTTCCGCGGCGACATTGCAATGAAGCGTGCCGAGCCAACCGTTAGTTCGTTGCCCGGCGATCCGCCGTATGTTGACCGAGAGCTATGCCGCATCAGCTTCGAATATCATTCCTTACCATCGCGCAACCGTAGGTGATGCATCCTAAATAAATGGGGGCAGTTCACTCTGACTCCATTTGATATGCTGAATCGGTGCCCTGATCGTTGTCATGGCCCAAACGAAAACGGCGGTGCAATGCACCGCCGTTTTTATTTGGCGCTATTGCCGGCGCCGGCTGTTATTTGAAACCGAACGACCGATCAAGCCCGCGCAGCAGCGGCAGCACGACGTCTATAGTTGGCGTGGCGACACCGAGCTCGCGCGCAAAGGCCTGCGTCTGCCCCATCAGCGCTTCGCATTCCATCGAACGGCCGGCCAGCGCGTCCTGCATCATCGAGGTGCGCTGGCCGGGGCGGCCGCGGCGTGCCGCCGCCTCGACGTCATTTTCGGCGCGCAGATCCCAGCCCTGCGCTGCGGCGACGGCGAGCGTTTCTTTCATGATATTGACCGAGACGGTGACGAGGCCGTCGTCGGCGCCGACCTGCGCCAGGTCGTTGCGCGTCATTGCAGTGACCGTATTGCCCGACGCGTTGAGACAGAGCTTCTGCCAGATATCCTTGCGCAGATCGTTGGAGATGCGCGCATCAACGCCGCCGCGCTTGAACATGTCGATCACCGCAGTCAGACGCGGCGTCGTCGAGTTATCCGGTTCGCCTATCATCAGGTGGTTGCCGCCGTTGTGCACAATAAGACCGGGCTCGACCATGTCGTTCGGCGAGAGTACCACGCAGCCGAGGGCGCGCGCCGGTTTTACCTCGCGCCACAGTGCGCCGTCCGGATCGAGCAGCGGCAGCGTGCCTGATTTGCCTTTGAGGCCGTGCTGAAACCACCAGGGAATCCCGTTCAGCAGAAACACCGCGATGCCGTCGGGGGCGAGCAATTTGCCGATGGCGGGTGCCGCCGCGGATAACGCATAGGCTTTGACGGTGACGAGCACGACGTCCTGCGGCGGCAGCGTGGCCGGGTCATCGGTGGCGATTTTCGGTTTGACGTGGATTTCTTCTTTGCCGTTCGAACGCAGCGTGATGCCGCGTTCGCGGATGGCTTTCAGCATGGCGCCGCGCGCAACGATGGAAATCTCGTCGGCTCCGGCATTGATCAACCGCGTTGCGATATGGCCGCCGACAGCGCCGGCGCCGAAAATGCAGACTTTCATGTGAACTCCCCGATGAACCGCGGCAAGACTGCCGCGGTGATGATGCGAAGTGCGCAATCATAGCGGTTTTCGGCACGTATGGCTGAGCACAGCAGCAGCGCCTTGATCTGGCGCGCGCGGCGTGACTATACTGCGGCGCTGTTTCAAAAATAACCATATACGCAGGTACAACTGCGTTTCCATTGCGAGAACCCCATGCGTGCAGTTGCGATGCTGATGCCGTTGTTGAGTGCAATCGTCGTTACCAGCGCTGCGGCGCAGGAATGGCCGTCAAAGCCGGTACGTGTCATTGTCGGCTTCGGCGCCGGCGGCCCCGACACCACGGCGCGCATCGTTGCGCAACAACTCACCGTGCAAACCGGGCAGTCGTTCATTGTTGATAACCGTCCGGGGGCGAACGGCATGATAGGCGCCGATCTGGTCGCCAAGGCGGCGCCCGACGGCTACACGCTGCTGGTAACTTCGGCGTCGTTCGTGGTCAATCCGGCAATTTACAAAAAACTGCCTTACGATTCGATCAGGGATCTGGAGCCGGTTGCGCACCTGTGTTCGTCGGACGGTCACATACTGGTGGTCAATCCGGCGGTGCCGGTGCAGAACGTCAAGGAGTTGATCGCGCTGGCGAAGAAGCCCGACAGCCGCGTTTCATACGGTTCGCCCGGCATCGGCAACACGATTCATCTGACTTCAGCGTTGTTCAACGCCAAGGCCGGCACCAACATGACGCATATTCCGTACAAGGGTTCGGGGGCGGCGATGACGGCCCTGATGTCGGGAGAGATTCAGGTCATGTTCGTGACGCCCACGCTCGGCCTGCCCCTGATCAAAAGTGGCAAGTTGCGCGCGCTCGGCTACGACGCGCCGGTGCGCGCAGCCTTTCTACCCGAGGTGCCGACGCTGGCCGAAGCCGGCGGGCCGCTGACGCAAATCGATGCGAGCTGGCACGGCCTGTTTGCGCCGGCGAAGACGCCGCGCGCGGTGCTGGCAAAACTTGAAACCGAAGTGCGCAAGGCGTTTGCGCTACCCGAGTTGCGTGAGCGTTTCAGCAAGCTCGGACTCAATCCGATCGGCGGACCATCGGTCGAATTCAAACCTTTCGTCGCCACTGCAATCAAGCGCATGGGCGAAGCGGCGCGCATCGCCGGCGTCGAGCCGGAATAATTTTTTAAAAGCGAGGAACGTATGTCAGGATTTATCCGCCGCGTGGTCGCCGGCCACGACAAGGACGGCAAGGCAGTGGTGTTGTCCGATGGTTTGGCCTCAGTGGTGAAAACCAATCCCTTGCGGCCCGGCCATCGCTCGACCGATATCTGGAAGACGAGCGCGATGCCGGTCATTATCAAGGCCGACGAAGCCGACCCGACAACACAAGGCCCGCGCACCATTCATCCGCCGGCCGGTGGCACCGTGCTGCGTATTGCCGAACTGCAGCCGGAGTCGGCAGAGATACGCAATCTTTCGCCGGAAAAAGCGCGCGAGGTTTTCGCCGCGGCGGGCAACGCCAATGCCGCGCAGTTCGGCAAGGGCGGGCGGCACCCGATGATGCATCGCACCGAGTCGCTCGATTACGCGGTCGTGCTTGAAGGCGAAATTACGCTGGTGCTCGACGATGAGGACGTGCAGCTGAAAGCCGGTGACGTCGTGATCCAGCGCGGCAACAGCCACGCGTGGAGCAATCGTTCGGGCAAGGTCTGTCGCATGTTGTACGTGTTGATCGACGGCAAGTTCGATGAGCAACTCGAAGGCTGGTTCGGAAAGGACGGCGGTGGCCACTAAACAGCGCAAGACCGGCGTGACGAAGCCGAAGGCAAAAGCGGGCGGGAGAGGCGGCAGCCTGCAGCGCGGGCATGCCCTGCTGAAAAAACTCGGTCGTGAGGGTCTGCTCGATGGGCAGAAAGAAGATTCGCCCGATCTCTACAGGATGACGGTCGGCCATCTGTTCGGCGATGTATGGACGCGCGGAAAATTGAGTTTGCGCGAACGCCAGTTGATTACGATTGCGGCGGGTGTCGCGCTTGGCCGCACCACCGGCAATCATTCGCACTATCACAGCGCGCTGCACATCGGCATCACGCGTGAAGAACTGGTTGAACTGATTATTCACGTCGGCATGTATGCGGGCTGGCCGACCATCGGGCAGGCCCTGCGTCAGTTGAATGCCGTGGTGAAGGCTGGCGGCTCGCGCAAAAACAGCAAAAACACGCCGGCGCGGCTGCGCAAATTGTCGGAAGCCTGGGAGCGCTGAACGCGCGCTCAGGCGGCTGCAGGGGCGGATGCGGCGGCGGCGAGCGCGACAGTGATGCCGCGCACGATGTCGTCGAGCTTCATTTTTGCCTGCGGCCGCGCGGTGGCGTCGTAGGCGTGCGGCACATGCAGAAAACCGCCGCGCCAGTGATGGCGGTTTTCTGCAGCGAGATGCATCAGCGCGTAGAACACGTGGTTGCAGACAAAGCTGCCGGCGTTGTTTGAAATTTCGGCCGGCAGACCGGCTTCGCGCAGGGCGACCAGCATTGCATTGACAGGCAGCGTTGCAAAATAAGCCGCAGGACCGCCGTTGATTGATTTGGCGTTCAGCGGCAGCGCGCCGTCGTTGTCGGCGACACGCGCATTGCAGAGATTGGTGGCGACGCGCTCGATACACAACTCGTTGCGTTCGCCGGCTTCGCCGATGCACAGCACCAGCGCGGGCTCGGTTCGCGCAATCGCTGCGGCCAGTACGGCCGGCGCACGGGCAAACGAAGTCGGCAGCGCAAGCGTGGTGATTTCAATTTCGCCGGAACGCGCCGGCAACCGCTTGATCGCGGCAAGAGAAGCGTTGATCACGTCGCCGCCGAATGCGTCGAATCCGGTTACCAGCGCGCGCATGCCTGTTACCCGGCGACCGTCAGGCGCGCCATGAATCCGCTGAAAATCGCGGCCAGCGCCGGTTCGCGTTCATTCCATTCTTCGCGCGGACTCAGATCTAGATCGTAGTCGGCGAGCCCGAGGCTGTGCAATTCGGCATTCGGCAGCAGGGTCGCGAGGTTCTCGCCGACTTTGCGCGGATGGCTGTTGTCGTTGCCGGGCACGATGCACGCCGGCGTATTGATGGATCGCAGTTGTTGTTCGGTCGCGCCGATGATGGGCAGGTCGGCGCCTTCGACGAAATAGCGGTTCCAGTTTTCCATCACGCCGACGAAGCGCTGCGGCTCCATTGCCATCAGCAAAGCGCGGTTTTCGGCGCGTTCTTCGATGCGCGCTTTGAAATGTTCGGTCGCGCAGACCGCGGCCATGCCGCCGCGCTGCGCTGCTTCGATGTACTGGCCGTAGTAGTTGCGCGCGAGCCGCTGTGCCGCGCTGCCGCCGCCGGTGACGCGCCAGATCAACAGGCCGCTGACGGCTTGTGAAAAACGCAGCGCATAGAGGATGGCCATGCGGCAGCCCGAGGAACTGCCGCCGATGTAAGCCTTCGCCACGCCGAGTTGAGTCAGCAGCGCCTGCAGATCATCAGCCCAGATTTCGTATTCGGAACCTTCACCGTCTATCGAGACCGCGGAGGCGCCGCAATTGCGGCGGTCGTGCACGAGCACGCGGTATCCGGCATTGCCGAGGCGTTGCGCCAGCGATAACACGCCTTCGATGCCGCGCCGCCCGCCTGGCGCGATGGCGACCCACGGCCCGGCGTTGCCAATGATGTCGTAATGCAGCGTGACGCCGCGGATCGATGCGTGAGCCATTTATGTTTTGTCCGGGTCTGCAGTTGCGGTCATTCTAATGCGCCTGCCGCCCGGCAGTGCGCCGCCGCGGTTCGGCGCCGGCATTGGCTTTGCTGCATTCCGCGGCGGCTTTGCTGCGGATGATTTCGGCAAGGCGTTGCGTGCCGGGTCCGGCGGCATCGCGATCGGCGAACACCAGATAGAGCTCGGCGAAGCGCTCGGCGCCTTCCCTGAGTTCCAGTGGTTTCAGACTGCCGGCGGCGAGCTCGTCGCGGATTTTGTATTCCGGCAGCCAGGCGTAACCGTAGCCCGAGCGCGCGGCAATGATGGAGGTCGACATATTGCTCACCGTCCAGCGTTGTGCGGCTTCGATAAAAGTGCGGCTGGCGCGCCGCGCACCGGTTTCGCGCACCACCAGTTGCCGGTGCGCGCGCAAATCCCTGGGCGTGATCTTGCGGCCGAGTTTATGCAGTAAATGATCCGGTTGTGCGACGAGCACGAAGCGCACGCGCATTACCGGCTCGCCGCTGAAGCCGGCCGGCACGCTGCCGGCAATCGCGAGATCGGCCTGACCCTGCTGCAGGGCCTCATTGGTGCCGCCGAGTACCGACTCGATCAATTCGATGCGCGTGTCGGGCCCCTCGTTGCCGAATTCGGCCAGACAATCGAGCATCAGCCAGGTCGGGAAAATGTGTTCCATGACGACGCGGATTTCGGCCTCCCAGCCGGCCGACAGCGCGCGCGCAGCTTTTTCAATGCTGGCTGCGTCGTCGAGCAGGGCGCGGGCGCGCCGGTGCAGCAATTGCCCGGTCGGCGTCAGCACCGCTTTGCGGCCCTGAATCTCGAAGGCTTTGACGCCGAGCGCGGCCTCGAGTTTTTGCACCGCATAGGTCACCGCCGACTGGCTTTTATGCAGTTGCGCAGAGGCTTGGGCGTAGCCGCCGGCGTCGACCACTGCGAGCAGGGTGCGCCATTGCTCGATGCTGATACGAGGGGCGGCCATAATATCGATTAATTAGATAATAATTAGCTAAATAATGTTCTTTTTTATCTAATTTGTAAATGCTTCAATGAGGGCGTTCCAAATACAAGGAGACGACCATGAGCAAGAACCTGCTGCAAGTGAATGCGAGCATTTTTTCGAAAGATGGACAGACCTCGCAGTTGGCCGACCAATTCGTCGCCGGCTGGCGCGCGCAGAACCCCGGCGCCAAAGTCACGGTGCGCGATCTGGCGCGCGATCCGGTGCCGCATCTGACGGCCGAGCGCTTTCAGGCTTTCATCACGCCGGCGGAAAAACGCAGCGCTGAACAACGCCTGTTGGTGGCGTATTCCGATGATTTGATCGACGAATTGAAACGCGCAGACGTGATCGTGCTGGGCGTGCCGATGTATAACTTCGATGTGCCGTCAACGCTGAAAGCGTACTTCGATCAGATCGGCCGCGCCGGCGCCACCTTCAAATATTCCGAGAAGGGACCGGTCGGGTTGCTCACCGGCAAGCGGGCTTATGTGTTCACGGCGCGCGGTGGTTTTTATGAAGGCACGCCAGCTGATACGCAAACGGAGTACTTGCGCAACTTCCTGCGCCTGATCGGCATCACCGATGTAGAGTTTGTGTATGCGGAAGGTCTGGCGATGGGCGATGCGGTCAAACAAAAAGGGCTGGCCGCTGCACGGCAAGCGATATCGCGTATTGTTACTCAAGCGAAACACGCTGTTGCGGCTTGAGCAGGCATGACGGAAGGTAGCAGCAACGGCACAGTTAAAGGAGAAACGTTATGAAAAAAGTGGCCTTGATACATCGCAACAACCAGCGTCACTGGGTGGGCGACGGATTTCCCGTGCGCACGATGTTTTCCTATAACGATCTGGCGCGCCAGTTGTCGCCGTTCCTGCTGCTCGATTACGCCGGGCCGACAAATTTTCAGCCGTCGCAAAAACGCCGCGGTGTCGGTGAACATCCGCATCGCGGCTTCGAAACCGTCACCATTGTCTACGACGGCGAGGTCGAGCATCGCGATTCGGCCGGCGGCGGCGGTGTCATCGGGCCGGGCGAAGTGCAGTGGATGACCGCGGCCTCGGGGCTCGTGCACGAGGAATTCCACGGCAAGGAATTTTCGGCCAGCGGCGGCAAATTCGAGATGGTGCAGCTGTGGGTCAACCTCGCGGCGAAAGACAAGAAGGCGCCGCCGGGTTACCAAAGTATTACGTCAAAGCAGATCCCGCAGGTCGCATTGCCGGACGGCGCGGGAATGGTGCGCGTGATCGCCGGTGATTACAAAGGCGCCATCGGACCGGCACGTACCTTCAGTCCGATGCAGGTTTGGGATGTGCGCTTGCACCAGGGCGAAACGACCGCCTTCACCTTGCGCGATGGCGACACCGCGGCGCTGTTTGTGCTCGCCGGCGACGTGCGTTTTGCCGATCGTGCCGAGGACATTGGCGAGGCGACGCTGGTCGTGTTCGAACGCACGGGCACTACGATTTCGCTGGAGGCGCTGGCCGACACGAAAATACTGTTGCTGAGCGGGCGGCCGATCGACGAGCCGGTCGTCGGTTACGGGCCGTTCGTGATGAACAGCGAAGCGGAGATCAAACAGGCCATGCTCGACTACCAGGCTGGCAAGATGGGGCACATCAAGGAGTCCGCCGTCGCCGGCGCTAGTGCCGCTGGTTAGTGCTTAGTCCTGACCTTCGCCTGCAGCAGGGCGAAGTTGTCGGGGCTCATTTTGAGTTCGCCCCTGTTGATCATGCGGTCGATTTCGACGATCGCATCGTTGTACGGCGTCGCGATGCCGTGCTCGCGGCCTTTGCGCGACACCGCGCCCGGGATGTATTCCATTTCGCTGGTGCGGCCCTTCATGTGATCGTGGATGGGCGCGGTGCGGCCGCGACTGACGTGTTCAAGCAGCGTGTTCATCGCCTTGATCAGCACTTCTTCGCCGGGGCCGGCGATTTCGTCGGCGCGCATGCCGAAAATCGGTTCCATGCGATAGCCCATCGCTGCGCCGACTTCGAGCGATTCCTTGCCGAGCGCCACCGACATTTCGAACATGCCCGGCAGCTTGGCCGCATCGACGTTGCCAAGGCCCAGCAGACCGAAGGGGCCCATCGTCATCGTGTTGGCGATCAGCTTGGTCCATTTGGTGCTGTAGATGTTGCCGGTGGCTTCGACTTTGCCGACGTGGCCCAGAATGAATTCGATTTCTTTCAGGCGCGGCGTGTAAAAGCCGTCGAGTTCGCCGACGCCGAACCAGGTGGTCTTGTGCGTGGTGTTGCGCTTGACTTCGCCCGGTGTGAAGATTTCCGCCGACAGTTCGAGCGCGCAGCCGATGACGCGTTCACGGCCGATAATCGAAGCGATCGAGTCGTCGTTGAACCCGTTCTGCACCGGCACCAGTACGCCGTTGCTTTTTAAATAAGGTTTGATGAGTTCGGTCAGCCAGCGGTGGTCGTTCGACTTCACCGCAAGCAAAACAATGTCGAATTCCGGTGTTTCCGACGACAGTTCGCACAAATGCAGCGCGCGGATCGGCGTTTTTACCTCGCCGTCAGGCATGCGGATGATCAGACCGTCGGCCTTGAGTTTTTCCACCTGCGCCGGCCATTGATCGATCACCGTGACGTCGAGACCGGCCTTGGTCAGATCGGCGCTGACGCTGCTGCCGATGGCGCCGGCGCCCACAACTGCGATTTTCTTGTTCATGCCTGTTCCGTTGTTTGTTTGCGGGCGCTGCAGCAGGGCAGCATTATTTTTGCCAGGCGTCGCGCAGCGTGACGGCGCGGTTGAATACCGGCGCGCCGGGTTTGGAGTCACGCAGGTCGGCGACGAAATAACCGTGACGCTCGAACTGAAAACGTTCTTCGGTTTGCACATCTTTCAGCGCCGGCTCGAGTTGTGCGGTGACGCTGCGTTGTGAATCGGGATTCAGGTCGAGCAGAAAATCGCGATCGCCGGCGCCTGGATGTTCGGCGCGGAACAGCCGGTCATAGAGGCGCACTTCAGCGGCAAACGCGTGGCGCGCGCTCAGCCAGTGGATATTGCCTTTGACTTTGACTTTGTCGGCGCCGGACGTGCCTGATTTCGTTTCCGCATCGTAGGTGCAATGCACGGTATCGGTGGCCGCATCGTAGTCCGTGCATTCGATGACATAACCGTAGCGCAGGCGCACCTTATTGCCGGGAAACAGCCGGAAGTAGCCCTTGGGCGGTGTTTCAGTAAAGTCTTCGCGCTCGATCCACAATTCTTTCGAAAACGGCACGGCGCGTTTGCCGAGCTCCGGTTTTTGCGGATGATTCGGCGCCTGGCACTCTTCTTCCTGTCCGTAGGGATAATTGTCGATGACGAGTTTGACCGGATCGAGCACGGCAATGCGGCGTGGTGCGATTTCATTTAGATGCTCGCGCATGCAGTCTTCAAGCGTCGAATAATCGATCCACGAGTCGCCCTTGGCGACGCCGATGCGCTCGGCGAAGGCGCGGAAGCCTTCCGGCGTATAACCGCGGCGGCGCGCGCCGGCGAGCGTCGGCAAACGCGGGTCGTCCCAGCCGCTGACGTGTTTTTCTTCGACCAGCTGAATCAACTTGCGCTTGCTCAAGACGACGTAGCTGAGATTGAGGCGTGCGAATTCGATTTGTTTCGGCAGCGGCCGCGCGAGCAGGCCGCCCACGACACGACCATCGGACAGTGTCGTCGTTTCAGCGAGTTTTTCCAGCAGCCAGTCGTAGAACGGCCGCTGGTCTTCGAATTCAAGCGTGCAGATCGAGTGCGTGACGCGTTCGAGCGCATCTTCGATCGGATGCGCGTAGGTGTACATCGGATAAATGCACCAGGTGTTGCCGGTGCGGTGGTGTTCGGCGCGTTTGATGCGGTAGATCGCCGGATCGCGCAGATTGATGTTGGGCGCGGCCATGTCGATTTTCGCGCGCAGCACGTGTTCGCCATCGGCGAACTTGCCTTCGCGCATCTGGCGGAACAGCTGCAGATTCTCGTCGACCGTGCGGTCGCGGTAAGGGCTGTTCTTGCCGGGCTCGGTCAGCGTGCCGCGCAGGGCGCGCATCTGCTCGGCGGACAGGCTGTCGACGTAGGCGTAGCCGGCGGTGATCAGGTATTCGGCGGCCTCGTACATGAAACCGAAATAATCGCTGGCGTAATAAAGGTTTTCGTCGCCGCAACTGTTCCAACCGAAGCCCAGCCATTTCACTGCGCTGAGGATGGAGTCGACATACTCCTGTTCCTCTTTCTCCGGGTTGGTGTCGTCGAAACGCATGTGGCAGGCGCCGCCGTAATCGCGCGCGAGGCCGAAATTCAGGCAGATCGATTTAGCGTGGCCGAAGTGCAGATAACCGTTGGGTTCGGGCGGAAAACGCGTGCGGATTTTCGCTGGATCGGCCGCCGCGCCTTCATGCACTTTGGCGCCGCCGGGTTTGCCGCCCCAACTGCGTTCGCGATAGGCGCCGCCGGCGAGATCCGCGTCGACGATGTTGCGGATGAAATTGGTGACGTGCGCGGCCGCAGGTTTGCTGTTCTGTTGTGACATGGGAGTGGCAAAACGTTGAAGGCGGTATTCTAAACGATGACACCGACGGTTGACGTGCGCCAATTACACGCTAATATTGTCCGCATCATTCATCCCGAAGGGGAGCAGCGTATATGACCGGCGTATGGATCACATTGGCACTCGGCGCGATTATCATTATTTTCGACTACAACGCGGCAACCAAGCCGCTCATCGATGACAAGCACAAGCGTCCGCGGGCGCTGACCAAGCAGGCGAAGGAAAGTCTGGTCCAGTTGTTCTTCGGAACTTTTGTAGCGGCGGGCGCCGTCTATGTGATCGGCCAGATGTTCGACTGATTTTCGCGGCGGCAATAGCGTCGCGGCGAACCGCTTCAGTTGTCGACTTTGACGTTGGCGTCCCTGATGACTTTCGCCCATTTCGCCACTTCATCGCGCAGGAAGCGCGTGAACTCCGGCGCGTTGCTGCCGACCGGGTCGATGCCGAGCTGGATAAAACGTTCGTTGATTTCGGGTTTGCGCACGGCGGCGCCGGCGGCGCGCGCCAGTTGATCGACGATGGCGCGCGGCGTGCCGGCCGGCGCCAGCAACCCGACCCAGGTGCCGCCGACTACGGCAACTCCGCCTTCGGTCAGGGTCGGGATGTCCGGCGCGACGCCAATGCGTTTTTCCGAGGCCATGCCGAGCGCCTTGATTTTGCCGGCGCGCACCTGCGGCAGCAGCGCCGAGGGCGTGTCCATCATCACGCTGATCTGCCCGCCCATTAGGTCCTGCAGCGCCGGCGCCGTGCCCTTGTACGGCACGTGAACCATTTTGATGCCGGTAATCGTCATTAGCAATTCCGTTGTCAGATGCGCGGCAGCGCCGATGCCGCTGGACGCAAAGGTCAGTTGTCCCGGCCTGGATTTGGCGAGTTCAATCAGTTCCCTGATCGAATTCGCGGCAAGCCCGTTGCTCGCGCACATGATCAGCGGTGCGGTACCGAGCAGCGAGACCTGTTCGAAACCTTTGATCGAATCGTAGGGCAGTTTCGGATAGAGCGTCTGGTTGGCGGCATGCGCTGCGATCACGGTGCCCAGCGTGTAGCCGTCGGCATTTGCTCGCGACAACAGCTCAACGCCGAGTATGCTGTTGGCGCCGGGCCGGTTATCAATCACGAACGATTGATTGAACCCGCGCGCCATTTCCAGCGCCACCGTGCGTGACACCACGTCGGTAATGCCGCCGGGCGGATAGGGCACGATCACGCGTACCGGTTTGGCCGGATAGTTTTGTGCGTGGCAGGCCAGGCATGCCGCGAGCATTGCGCCTGTGGTAAACAATTGCGCTGAAAACTTCATGCGGCCTCCCCTGCGCCGCGCGGAACGCGGCTTAATGTCCGCCAAGATAACGCGTAGTCAGGCGCGTTTCAATGGCGCGGCGTCCGGCGCGTTGCAGCCGCCAGGCGCGGGCGCGCGGCAGGCTGCTGACAACACGCTTGAGTTTTGTGCCTTCGAAGTGCAGGGCGACGCCGTCGTCCGCGGCAATGCCGTCCGGCAATTTCCCCTGTGCGATCATGCGGCGATAACCCGGCCGCCGCAATGCTTCGCTGTCGTAATGCGGGCAGTTGCTGCCGGGCAAAAAACCGAGGCAGGGCATCGCGGTCAGCGGCCCGGCCACCGAATCGGTAACGCCGCCGTCGAACCAGCAGATCGAACCGGCGCTGGCGCCGCCGAGCAAGATGCCGCTTTCCCACGCCTTGCGCAGATGCACCTCGAGTGCCCATTCGCGCCACACGGCGAGCATGCTGCGGGTATTGCCGCCGCCGACGAAAATCGCGTCGTGGCTCATGACGAAATCTTCGAGGTCGCGCGGCGTGCGCGCGAACAGCGGCAGATGGTTCGGCCGGCATTTGAACCGGCTGAAGCCGGCGTAAAAACGCAGACGACCGGCGTCGGCGTCGCCGTGCGCGGCGCCGATAAAACACACGCGCGGATTGCGCTTGCCGGTCTGCGCGAGGAAGTATTCGACGAGCAGCAGGTTGTCGAGTTCGGGCGGCAGCACGGCGCCACCTATCGCGATAATTTGTTTTTGCATTTTTGCTCCGTATCCATTCTGCACAAGCCAGTCGTGGCGGCGCATTGAGCGCCTACGCGGTCGCATCCCCGCGAGCGGGGCGCATCGGAGGGTGGAAGAGGGCTCCCTCTGGGATCTGACCCCGTAGATGCGCACAGGGATCGTCTATCATGCGTCCTCGATCGTCTTCACGGTCGCATCCCCGCGAGCGGGGGCCCCTGCTCCGCGTTGCGCCGATCCCCCTGCTCCGCGCTACGGCGCTCCGCCTATCGCGATAATCTGTTTTTTCATGATGGCCTTCGGTTATCGCCGGAATGTGATGCGGACATTCACGCGGCCAGCACGTGCGCACTGCCGGTCACGGATATTTTTACACTGGCGCCGACGGCCGGCGCCTGCGGGCCGGGGCAGCGCACGAGCAGTGTGCTGCCCGCGGTATTTTCCGCGGCCGTTGCGGTCAGGCGTACGCCGAGGTTGCATACTGCTCCGCCGAAATCGGTTTCGATGACGATGCCGGAACGCCCTTGCGCATCGGTATCGCCCGCTGCAATTTCCGCAACATTGAGCTGTTCGGGACGCAGCATGATTTTTGCGTCACCGTTGCGCGCGCTGTCGTCCACCGCAATGCGGCCGAGCGCGCAGTCGGCCCAACCGTTTTCGAGCCGCGCCGGCAGCACGACTGCGTCACCCAGAAATGCGGCGGTTGTTTCGTCGCAGGGGCGCAGGTAAAGGTCCAGCGGGGGTCCCACCTGCACCAGCCGGCCGTCGCGCATCACCGCAAGCTGGTCGGCGAAGGACAGGGCTTCGGCCTGATCGTGGGTGACGAGTATGGTGGTGACACCGGCGGCGCTCAACAGTTGCGCCACCGCTTTGCGCGTTGCTGCGCGCAGGCCGGTGTCGAGCGCCGAGAACGGTTCGTCGAGCAGCATCAATTGTGGACGCTGCGCCAATGCGCGCGCCAGCGCGACGCGCTGCTGCTGGCCGCCGGAGAGTTCGTGCGGCCAGCGCGCGAGCATGCGGCGATCGAGCGCGACCATCTCCATCAATTCATCGATGCGTTGTGTGCGTTCGGCCGGGCTGCCGGCGAGTCCGAAACCGATATTCGCCGCCACCGTCAGATGCGGGAACAGCGCGCCGTCCTGCGGCACGAAACCGATGACACGCCGGTGCGCGGGGATCTCGTTTGTGCCATCAACAAGAATTTTCCCGTTGAGCACGACGCTGCCGGAATCCGGCGATTCGAAACCGGCGATGACGCGCAGCAGGGTTGACTTGCCGGAACCAGACGGGCCGACAATCGCAGTGCGGCTGCCGGTCTCGACATTGAGTGAAACATTATTCATCGCGCACACGCTGCCGTAGGATTTGCAGACGGCGTGCAGTTCAAGAGTACTCATCGGCCTGCCAGATGTTTGGATTGTGAATAGAGCAGCCAGGTCAGCGGCAGCGAGAGTAACACCATGATCAGCGCGTAGGGCGCGGCGGCGGCATAATCGATTTCACTTGAAAACGCCCAGAAGCCGGTGGCCAAAGTATGCGTGCCGTTGGGGGCGAGCAGCAAGGTTGCGGTGAGTTCGTTGGTGATGGCGAGAAAAACCAGTGCAGCACCGGCTGCGGCGCCGGGCGCGGAGAGCCGCATGGTGATTGCCCAAAATGCGCGGCCCGGCGAACGGCCGAGACTGCGCGCGGTATTTTCGAGTTCGACTGGCGCCTGCGCGATGCCGGCGCGCAGACTGATCAGCGCGCGCGGCAGGAACATCAGCAGATACGCGAGCAACACCGTGACGCTCGTTTGATAGATCGCCGGCGCGATACGCACGACGATGGTCACCAGGGCCAGAGCAACGACGATGCCCGGCAGCGAACTGGTGATGTAATTGCATGCTTCGAGTACGCGGTTGAGCCGGCCGGGATGACGGATCGACAGCCAGGCCATCGGCATCGCTGCGCAGGTGGTGAGCAGAGCGCCGGCGGCGGCGAGCGCCAGCGTTTGCCCCAGCGCGGGTACTATTTCGTCGATGCGCCAGACTGCCGCGCCGCCGGCAATCAGCCATCGCGTCAGCGTCACCAGCGGCACGCCCAGCGCCAGCACCGCGGTGAGGGCCGGCAGCAGCAGGCAAATCACGGTTGCCTGTTTGCCCAGACGATGCGGTCGCAGCAGGCGCGCGCTGCCGGCGCCGACGTGCGCATAACGCGCGCTGCCGCGCGTTGCCGCTTCGAGCGTCAGCATCGACAGGCAGCACAGCGCCAGCACGACGGCCAGCATGTTCGCCGCCGGTCCGTTATACGTGGACTGGAATTGATCGAAGATGGCAGTGGTAAAGGTGTCGAAACGCAGCATCGCGTAGAGGCCGTATTCGGCCAGCAGGTGCAGGCCGACCAGCAAGGCGCCGCCCCAGATGGCGAGCCGCATTTGCGGTAAAACGACGCGAAAAAAAATCGCCCACGGTTTCACGCCGAGCGAAGCGGCGGCGTCTTCGAGCCCCGGATCGAGGCGACGCAGCGTCGCCGCCGCGGGCAAATAAAGAAAAGGAAAATAAGCGAGCACGGAAACCAGCACGCCGGCAAACAGCCCGTGTAACGACGGCACCAGACCCACCCACGCGTAGCTGTGCACAAACGCCGGCACCGCGAGTGGAGCGGCGGCCAGCAAAGACCAGGCGCGGCGGCCCGGCAGATCGCTGCGTTCGGTCAGCCAGGCCAGTGCGACGGCAAGGATTGTACACAACGGTACGGTCAGCACCACCAGCAACACTGTATTGACCAGCAGTTCACCGACACGCGGCCGCACCAGCAGTTGCATGACGGTAGACCAGCCGGTCTGTATCGTTACGCCGATGACGAATGCCAGCGGCAATAACGCCAGCAGTGTAACGAGCAGCGCGGCAGCGGTGACCGGGGCGCCCGCTTGATTGCCGGTGCGCCGCCATACTCGAAGTGCCGGCGGAACGTAACTGTCGCTTTGAGTAGCCGCCATAGTTATTGCTGTGTGTGCGATACGAATGTCCGCCGGGGATTTTATCAGCAGCGTTTTACAGCAGACCGGCCTGGGTCATTAATTCGATGACTTTTCTGCCGTTGAGTCTGGACGCATCAACCCTGGGTGCGTCGAGTTCCTTCAGTGGCACAAGTTTTGGATGCGATTCGACACCGTTACCAACGGCGTATTCGAAGCCGTCCGTCTTCAGAATGTCCTGCCCCGTTTTGGTGGTCAGCCATTTCAGAAAGGCCTGCGCTTCTTCGGCGTGTTTGCTTGAGGCCAGCACGCCGCCGCCCGAAATGCTGACAAAGGCGCCGGGGTCCTGATGCTTGAAATAATGCAGCGCTACATTTTTGCTGTTCTCGCCGGTCTTTGCCTGATCGCCGTAATAATAATAGTGGTAGATCACGCCGCCGTCGATCTGGCTTTCATTGACGGCGCGCATGACGTTGCCGTTGCCGCGGTAAGCCGTAAAGTTTTCTTTCATCGACTTCAACCACGCCAGGGTTGCCGCTTCGCCCTTGAGTTCCAGCAGTGCGCTGACGATGGCTTGAAAGTCGGCGCCCGAAGGCGACGCCGCCCAGCGGCCTTTCCAGTTCGGATTGGCGAGATCGAGCAGCGACTTCGGCAGATCGGCCGCGGTGAATTTATTTTTGTTGTAAACAAACACGGTGGAGCGCGCGGCGATGCCGATCCATTTGCCGCTCGAGGGACGGTAAACGGGCGCGACCTGGGCGAGCGTCGACGCATCGATCGGCGCAAACAGACCGGCATTCTCCACCAGCGTCATTGCCGGCGAGTTTTCAGTCAGGAACACGTCGGCGGGTGAGGCCTTGCCTTCCTGCACGATCTGGTTGCCGAGTTCGCTGTCGCCGCCGTTGCGCACGGTGACCTTGATGCCGGTGTCGCGTGTAAAGGCTTCCACCCACGATTTCGTCAGACTTACGTGCTGCGCGTTGTAAATGACGATACCTTCGACGCTCGGTGCGGCGGCATGGGCCGTGCTGAACAGGCTGGATACCAGCAGGGCTGCGCCGGCAAGAAATGTGTTGAGAATCTTCATATGGGATTTGCTCCTGGTGATTGAATTGTTTGCTCAGAACTTCATCGATAAAGTAAGCCGCGCGTTGATTGGCGCACCGAC
>JANYDY010000023.1 GCA_025363435.1 Betaproteobacteria bacterium | reverse complement strand
GCCACGAACCAGCTGTCGGCCGACATGATGGCGACCATTGCTTCGCGATGGCTCAGCAAGCCGACCATGATCAGCAGACTCAGCGCGATCAGTACCGCGCCGAAAAACACCAGCACTGCCTTCCAGCGCCAAATGAGATCGACCACGTGGCCGATCACCATCTTGAGCGACCACGGAATCACGGTCCAGAAACCGAGTGCCGCCAGCAACACGGCTGAGAGTCCGAGCTGCTCCTTGACGAAAAAAGTGCCGACGATGCCGGTCAACCCCGACACGCCGGCCGCGACGTAGACCATCAGCGGCGGCAGGTACGACCACCGCATCTCGCGGCCGAGTTCAAGGATGTTGCGGTCGATCCATTTCCACAGCGATTGCATAAGCGAGTCTTTCAAATAACGTGACGCTCTAAAAATAACTTCAACACAATATCCTCATCACTGCCACCGCGCCTGCTTCCCCCTGAGAGCCGCCGAGCAGCGCAGCTGCGACGGGGACGGGAGCAGTCGGCGAGGACTGTCTACGAGCCCTCGCAAATGCACGGTTTTGTAGGGTGGGTAGAGCACAGCGAAACCCAGCGATCTACATGCATTTCAATACATCGCGCGGGCAACAAGTTGCCCGCCCTACATTGAGTGCTTCCACTCACGCCATCCCGACAGCAACGGAAAGTACAGCCCAAGCATCGTCGCATCCTCGCCGAGCGCCATCGCATACCGCTCCAACTGCTTCGCATAACGCGCGCGCTCGCTATCGAGGAAGGCATCAATATTGCCGCCCTCATGCCCGCTGGTCTTGAAATCAACAATCCAGCGCGTGCCCGCCTCATCGCGGAAAATGCGGTCCATGACGCAGCTGTAAACCGCGCCGGCGGCGGCGACGCGCACGCGGTATTCGCTTTTAGCATCGTCATGCGCGCCGAGCAGCCAGCGACCGCGCTCATCTTTGACGGTCTGCGTCAGCGCCTGCACTGCGCGCGCCGCAGCCCCGGCACATTCGTCGCGCGGCACGCCGCGGCGTTCGAGTTCGCGCGCGAGGCGCGGCCGCAGCGCTTCGATGCGCTTCGCATTCCAGCCGTCGAGGCCGTCGTCGGCAATACGCTGCATCCAGCGATGCACGACCGAACCGATGTGCCGCGCGGTTTCACCGGCCCAGGAGAATTCGATGACTTCGTTGTCCTGCTGCGCAACGGCCGGCACGCGCCAGACCACGGCGGGCGGCGGCGCGGGCAACCGCAGGTCGCCGGCGAAACGCGTCAGCATCGCATCGCGCAAGGTCGCCTGAACCGGTGCCGCTGCCGGCGGGCGCGGCAGCCCGGCTTTGTCTGCGGCGACGTGCCACAACAATTCAAGCAGCGAACGTTTGGCCGGCTTGCGCGCCACTTCGTCATCGCGCTTGATGCAGCCCAGCAGATGCAGGCGCGATTTGGCGCGCGTTGCTGCAACATAAAACAGACGCCCTGCTTCGAGGTCTTCGGCTTTGCGCTCGATCTGCCGCACATATTCATAGGCAGCATCCTTGTCGCTGCCGGCCTCGCGGATCGGCGCCAACAGCAGTCTGTCGTCAGGCAATTCCTTCCAGACAATCAACGGCGGCGTGCCGCCGCGCGGAACACGGTCAAGCCCCGGCACGATGACGATATCGAATTCGAGTCCCTTGGCTTTGTGTACCGTCATGATCTGCACGGCGTCGCTGCCGGCTTCCAGATCAGGCAGCGCAAAAAGTTTTTCCAGCCTCTCTTCGAAGGCCGCGGGGTCGGCGATGTCGCCGGCCTCTTCGCCGCGCTCGAGTTCATCGAGGAACATCGCCGCGTCTTCGAGCTCGGTGCTGTCGCGGCAGCAGGCCGGGCCGCCGAGTGCCAACCACACCGCTTCAACCGTATCGCGCAGATTGAAACGCAGGCGGTTGGTCAGCGCCGGCTGCAACACGATCGTCACGCGCGCCAGTCGTGCGCGCACATCGACGGAGAGCGCCGCGGTGCGTTCCTCATCGCGCATCAATTCCCAGACGGTTTCTTCGCCGTCCTCGGCCAGCTGCGCGAGGTCAACGGGAGTGAGTCCGCACCATGGCGCGCGCAATACCGCCAGCCAGGCGATGCGATCGGCCGGGTGGGTGAGCGCGCGCGTCAGCGCATGCAGATCCTGCACGACCTGCTTTTCGCCGAGGTGTTCGATTTCAATCGCGCAATAAGGCACGCCCGCGTCTTTCAATGCCGGCACGATGTGATCGAGATGGCTGCGGTTGCGCACCAGCACGGCGATCGAAGCCGCGGCGTTGTCACTGCGCGCGCGGCGCACCACATCAACCAGGCGCGCCGCCTCGTCATCGCGTTGATCGAACAGATGCCAGCGCACGGCGTCACCATCTTCGGCGGCGTGATGCGCCTTGGACGGCGAATACGGCACCGCGCCGGAAGCAGCGTCCTCGGTTTGCGGCAGCACGGCGGGAAAGGTCGCATTGACCCAATCGACGATGCCTTGTTGCGAACGGAAGTTGGTAGTCAGGCGCAGAAATTCGAGCGGCACCATGCCGATGCTTTCATGCCGCGCGTGCAAAAAGAGACCGACCTCTGCTTCGCGGAAACGGTAGATCGATTGCATTGGGTCACCGACGATAAACAATGTGCGGCCGTCGTCGGGCTGCCAGCCGGCAGTCAGGCGTTCGAGCAGTTCCCACTGACTGATCGAGGTGTCCTGAAATTCGTCGATCAGGATGTGTTGGATGCTGACATCGAGCGAGAGCAACAGATCGGTCGGCGCGTCGGGTTCGCCGAGTGCGCGCACCGCGCCCTGCGCGATTTCGGTGAAGTCGGCCTCACCGCGTTCGGCAAACACCAGTTGCAGCCCGGCCACCGCGCGCGGCAACAGCGCCAGCATCGCGCTCAATACCGCCCACTGCGCTTCGCTGTAGCGCGCCGGCGGCAGATCGAACAGATCGACCAGCGTGCGACGGATACGATCGCTTTTGTCTACGGCCTCGAGCGCCTGCGCGCGCGGCACGCCGCGCTTGCGCCAGGTACCCTTCAGCGTCAGCAATTCGCCCGCGAGTTCTTCGCTGGCGTCGGGCAGCACGGCGCGTGCCGCTTCGAGATGGCGTTCGCGTTCGGCAGCAAAGGTGGCTTCGAGTTCTTCGCGCGTCGGCGCGCGGCCGGTCTTGCGCAGCCACTGGTCACGCCGCGCCAGCATGCCGGCAACGAGTTCGACTGCAGCCGCAACGTCGTTGTCGAGATGCGCCAGTAGCGTTTCGGCGGCAGGGTTATGCGGTTCGAGCGCAAAAGCACGGCGCGCCGATTCAAGGTAAAGCTCTTCGGGTTTTTCGACGATCTCGGGTTGTGCGCCGAATTTTGCCAGCACCGGCATTTGCCGCGTCAGCGACGCGCATAGCGCATCGATAGTCTGCACCCTGAGGCGCGGCGCAATGTCGGCAGCGGCCATGCCGTGGATCGGCGCCTTCGCCAGCGCTTCGAGGATGCGGCGCTTCATTTCGGCCGCCGCTTTGCGCGTGAAAGTGATGGCGAGAATTTCCTCGGGCCGCTCGACGGTAGCAAGCAAGCGCAGATAACGCTGTACCAGCAGTTCGGTTTTGCCCGAACCCGCCGGCGCCTGCACGATGAAAGAGCACCGCGGATCGAGTGCGCGCTCGCGTTCCTGCGCGTCGGCGACCGGTTTTTTCGATGCCTCGCTCATTCCTCGCCCTCCTCGTCGCCTTCATCTTCAAGCGCGGAAAGCCGTTCGTGCACACGACACAGCGGCTGCAGATCGCAGTACTTGCAGGTTTTGAGGTGGCGCTTGGGATCGACCGGTGCAACACCGGACAAAAATTCATTTCCAAGCGCGGCGAGATCCTTCTGCCATGCTTCGCGCAGGCCCGGCCACGATTCGGCCTCCTTCACTTTCGGCAGCAGGTTTTTTTCGCGTGCCATGCCGACGTAGCCCATCCTGCCGGTTTTGACGCGCGCGTAAACGATGGCGGCGATATCCTCCGGCGCACTCAAGGCATAGAGCGGCATTTGCGGGTCGTCGGGACGGTCGTCGAGCCAGTCTTTGGGCGTGGCACGACCGGTTTTGTAATCGATCAATACATGACTGCCGCCGGCGAGGCGGTCCATGCGGTCGATGCGCCCGTCCATTTCAAGACCGGCAGCGCGCAGCGGGCGGCGCTCTTCGCGCGCCACTACCGTAAAGTCATCGCGTGTGCGCTCGAGCGTCAGCCATTCGCGCGCGAGTTTAGCGAGGCGCACGCGCTCGAGTTCGGCAAGACGGCCGTCGAGCACGCCGGGACGGTCTGCGCGCACTTTCGCTACTGCTGCCACGGCAGCCGAATCGATGATGCTTGCGATTTGTTCCGCTGCCATCGCTTCGAGTTGCGATTTTGATTTGAGCGCCCCCCACAGTTCCGACATTAAGGCATGCAGCAGGCTGCCGCGATCGGCCGCGTTAAGTCCGTCGACCGGCGTTTCGAGTTGTTTGGCGTTGAGGCGATGATGCGCAAAAGCGCGAAACGGGCAGGCCGCCTGATCGGCGAGCACGCGCGTGCCGCCGCCAACGCGGCTCTTCGTATAGGCAGGCGCGATACCGTCGCGCACTTCTTCGAGCGCGCGCGCAGCGTGCAGCACCTCGCGATAACGCGGCTGCACAGCAAACGAAAGTTCACCTGCGGGCACATCGGCGATCAACGCACTGGGCGTGAGTTCACGGTCTTTTTCGCGCAGGGGATGCGAGAACACCACTTCGCCGGCGGCAGCGCGCCAGCCATCGGTGATGCGGCGATCGAGCGCCAATGCGGTTTCCGCCGAGGCTTCGGGTATGCCGGCTTTTTTTTGCAGCGCCACCGGTATGAACGGATTAGGCCGCGCCGCCAGCGGCCAGGCGTCATCGGTCAAACCGCTGACCCACAAGTGATCAAATTCCATGCCGTCGGATTCGAGTATGCCTAGCACCTGCACCGGCGCGTCGATCGCTTCGGGCTGGAACAAGGCATCGCTGCACAAACGCCGCAGGCGCGCCAGTGCCTGTGTTGCGGTCATGCGCGGTGTAACGCGTTCGAGCCGCGCCAGTTCGCCCAGCAGTTCATACAACTTGGTGCGCGTCTGAAACTCGTTCGAATCGAGCGCGCGTTCGCCCGGAAAGCCGGCGGCGTCGAGCAGCGCCGAAAAATACCGGCCCCAGTCCTGCGGCGAGCGCGCGCCGCCGGGCTGCCCATCGACAACCCTGTAGAGCGCTTCGAGGCGTTCGCGCAATAGCGGGCAATGCGTGACCGCAGCGATCAAGCGCGTCAACGTCAGGCGTGCCGGCAGGCGTTTGCGCAGATCGGCGTCGAGCCGCGCGCGGCGCGTGTATTCGGTTTCCGCGCCGCCGATGAATGGCGAGCGCAGCAACCGGCTCGCCGATGCGAAATCGATTTCGCCGATCGCCAGCGCCAGCACACCGAGTGCGGCATGCGCGAGCGGAAACTCGGCGAGCGGCAGGCCGAGCGACAAATTAAACGGCAGCGGCTCAGCCGCAGCACCCGGCACCGCCCAGTCCGGCGCCATCACACGCGAAAACACACGGTTCACTTCGCGCCGGCGCTGCTGAATGTCGGGCACGACGACGCCGATGCGCGGATACACCACCGGCGCGTCGCCGCCTATCGCCGACTGCCGCGCATGCGCTGCTTCGAGCCGCGCGCGCGCCCAGCGCGCGGCAGCGTCAAGTTCTTCGCTGCTTGAAGCGCGGGGAACACGCGTCACGCTACCGCCGGCGCGGCCACTGCCGCAGATGCCAAGTTCGACGCCCTCGTTCGCACAGGCGCGCAGGAATTCGCGCGTTTGCGGCGGCATGATTTCAAAACCGCAGGCGATCAGCAGTTTTGGTTTGGGCAGCGCGGCGTCGGCAAGCCGCGCGCTCACCGCATCGGCAAGGCGCGCGCTGTCGACGTCGGCCGCAGTACGTTTGGCGTAGGCGCGCGCCCATTCGGCGAATGCATGCGCATCGTCGTTGCCCGGAAACATGTCGAGCGCGCCAGTGATGCGCCAGGCATGCGCGAGTTTCCAGGCATCCTGACATTGCACCGCGGCGCGCGCCGGCGACAGCAGGCCGGCGGCCCAGCTGCTGGCGGCGATCACCTCTTCCCACAACGCCTGCTCCTGCGCCAGCGACAGCAATTGCGGCGGCGCGACAGCGCGATCCGAATAAGTGGCCGCTTCCCACAAGCGTTCGACAAACGCACTGAACGGAAAAACTTCGGCCGCCTCCCAGGCGCGCAACCCTGCCGCCAAACGCGTCGCGTCGAACTCTCTGGTTAATTCCTGCGCCAGACGGCGGTTGGGCGTAACGACCGTGACGGCGGCCGTCGCGCCCTGCGCGAGACGCGCCAACAGGTCGGCTTTGCTTATCTGGGGGAAATCAGGAAGTGCTGACATCCGACGCATGATAGCGCCGAACGCGGCGAACTACACAGCGGCAAGAGTGCCTGCCGCTGATCGTGCGATTACTATTACTTTTCGAGCAGGTGTTTCTTTTCTTTTACCTTGACCCAATCATCCGCGTCCGCAGGGCCGTCTTTCTTCTCGATGATGGGTTTCCAGACTTTCGACAGCTCGGCGTTCAGCGCGGTGAATTCCTTTTGTGATTCGGGCACGTCGTCTTCGGCGAAAATCGCTTCGACCGGGCATTCGGCGACGCACAGCGTGCAATCGATGCATTCATCCGGATCGATGACGAGGAAATTCGGGCCTTCACGGAAACAGTCGACCGGGCAGACATCCACGCAGTCGGTGTATTTGCACTTGATGCAGGTTTCTGTAACGACGTAAGTCATGGTAATCCTTGGCTTATTGCATTTACCTGCACTGACTGCAGGCAAGATTCAAGACCCGCATTTTAGCAGAAACGGCGACGGCACCGCAGCCGCCTCGGCGCGCTTCCCAAGCGACATTGTTTTTTGCTAGCATAGCCCCCATCTACTGCATGACCGCCCCGCGCAACACAACACATATCCCGGCGGCATCCCAACCAATCCCCATAGCAGGAGCAGTCAGCATGAGCGAACACATCCATCACGTGACCGACGACAATTTTGACGCCGAGGTGTTGCAATCACCGACGCCGGTGCTGGTCGATTACTGGGCGGAATGGTGCGGCCCGTGCAAGATGATCGCGCCGGTGCTTGATGAGGTCGCCAAGGAATACACGGGGAAACTTAAAGTGGCGAAACTCAATATCGACGAGAACCAGGCCACCCCGCCCAAATACGGCATACGCGGCATTCCGACCCTGATGCTGTTCAAGAACGGCAATGTCGAGGCGACCAAGGTCGGCGCCGTGTCGAAATCCCAATTAGCGGCTTTTATTGACAGCAATATCTGAACTCGTTACCCTGCCTGCAAATCATCCGGCACCCGCTCCCTTGAGTTGAGCGGAAAAACGCCGGCGCCGGGCGCAAGCCCGGCCAGTTTGTCTTCAGAACCCTCCAAACTTCCCCTGATTTTTCGCAGTTGCGCCGTAGCTTCGTAACACCCCGCCCTCCCGGCCTACACCCTAACTCCATCAATTATTCATCCACTTTATGCATTTATCCGACCTGAAAAATCTGCCCGTTACCGAACTGGTGGAAATGGCCATCGCCAATGAAATCGAGGGGGCGAGCCGCCTGCGCAAGCAGGAAGTGATCTTCGCACTGCTCAAGAATCAGGCCAAAAAAGGCGAGGCCATTTTCGGCGAAGGCACACTCGAAGTGCTTCCCGACGGCTTCGGCTTTCTGCGCTCGCCGGACACCTCATACCTGGCAGGCACCGACGATATTTACGTCAGCCCGAGCCAGATCCGCCGCTTTAATCTGCACACCGGCGATTCAATCGACGGCGAAATCCGCACACCGAAAGACGGTGAACGCTACTTTGCGCTGGTCAAGGTCGACAAGGTCAACGACGAACCACCCGAGAATTCAAAACACAAGATACTGTTTGAAAACCTCACACCGCTGTTTCCCGACGAGCGTTTCATCATGGAACGCGACATCAAGTCGGAAGAAAACCTGACCGGCCGCATTATCGATATCGTCGCCCCCATCGGCAAAGGCCAGCGCGGCCTCATCGTCTCGCCGCCGAAAGCCGGTAAAACCGTATTAATGCAGCACATCGCACATTCGATCTCGACCAACAACCCCGAGGTCTATCTGATCGTGCTGCTGATCGATGAACGTCCCGAGGAAGTGACCGAAATGCAGCGCTCGGTCAAAGGTGAAGTGGTTTCTTCAACCTTCGACGAACCGGCCACGCGCCACGTGCAGGTCGCCGATATGGTGATCGAAAAAGCCAAGCGTCTGGTCGAGCACAAAAAAGACGTCGTCATTCTGCTCGACTCGATCACGCGTCTCGCCCGCGCCTACAACACCGTGGTACCGGCTTCCGGCAAAGTACTCACCGGCGGCGTCGATGCCAATGCATTGCAGCGTCCGAAACGCTTTTTCGGCGCCGCGCGTAACGTCGAGGAAGGCGGTTCGCTGACCATTATCGCCACCGCGCTGATCGACACCGGCTCGCGCATGGACGACGTGATCTTTGAAGAATTCAAAGGCACCGGCAACATGGAAGTGCACCTCGACCGCCGCATGGCGGAGAAACGTATTTATCCGTCGATCAACGTCAACCGCTCGGGCACACGGCGCGAAGAGTTGCTGCTCGGCAAGGATGTGCTGCAAAAAGTCTGGGTACTGAGGAAGTTGCTCTACCCGATGGACGAACTCGAAGCGACGGAATTCCTCGTCGACAAGTTGCGCTCGACGAAAAATAACGCGGAGTTCTTTGACTCGATGAGGCGCGGGTAAAAGTTATCCGCACAGCAGAAGCAAATGACTTCTGCTTTCCTCAAATTTAACGCATGCCTGTTCGCCCTGGCGCTGGCGCTCAGCGGCTGCGTGACACGCGAACCGACGCCGCAGGACCTCCAGGCCAAACGTTTCGAAGCGCTGCCGGAAAAAGCCGTCGTCTACCTTTACCGCGACCGCCTTGATTTCAGCAATAACGCAGTCGGTTTTACGCTCGATGGCCAACATCAGGGCGCAACCTATCGCGGCACCTATTTTCGAATCGAGCTGGCGCCGGGCCGGCACCGCCTTGCTGGTTTTGCCGGCGACATCGGCCACCTCGAATTCAACACTGAACGCGGCGCGATTTATTTCATCCGGCATTCGGTCTCAAGCTTGCGCGGCATGGATTTTTCTTTTTTTCAATTTGTCCCTGCGGAATACGGTCGATCTGCGGTATTGCAATACGAGTTGAACTGACGCGGTTGGAAAGTCACGCGCGTCTGGAGTAGCATGTGATCACCATGATCAAGACCAGCCCCTTTTTCAGCGTGCTCGCTGCTATATGCATGCTGAGCGGCTGCGCGGCAACACCGGAAGCATCCCTGCAGGATGATGCCGCAGCCAAACAGTTTGAATCGACGCCGGGCGCGGCCATCGTCTATTTGTACCGGGCTGACGGTCCGGTTGCTTTCGACAGCAGCACGACCTTGTGGCTGGATCGCCGTCTCGTCGGCGAATTGATGCCGGCAACTTATTTCCGCATCAGCGTGCGCCCCGGCAAAAATCTGTTGACCGCCTATGCCAACGACAACGGACGGCTCGAATTTGAAACACGCAGCGGCGAGGTCTATTTCGTGGCCGTATACGTGCGCGGTGAAAGCGGGGCCAGTCGAAGCGAGTTCCGCAGAGTGACGCCGGAGGTCGGTCGCCCGCAGATTGAACGATGCTGCAGGCTGCTGGATACCTGGAAGCCGGGCCAGAACCGCATCCCGCTCTGACACTGCCCGTAGCGGACAACCGTAAAGCCAACTTGCAAGTAGGTCTCCGCTAGGGGATAATCGCCGCTTTTCGCGATCCGGCCAACGCTCAAGGACACCGCCATGAAGACTGAAATTCATCCTGAATACAATGAGATATCCGTAGCCTGCAGCTGCGGCAACAAGTTCAAAACCCGCTCGACGCTGGGTAAGGAACTGCATGTTGAAGTGTGCGCGGAGTGCCATCCGTTCTACACCGGCAAACAGAAAATCGTCGACACCGCCGGCCGCGTTGAGAAGTTCAAGCAGAAATTCACGCGCACGCCGACGTCCAAAGGCAAAAGCGTCACTGCCTGAGCAGGCCCGCGCTTTTTTAAAAAGGCAGCTGCGGCTGCCTTTTTTATTGCTGCCGGCGATCAGGACTATTGGCTGCCGACACCCAGCAGCGCGGCCACGCCGAGCACTGCGAACAGCAACGCTGCAATTATTCGCACTGTGCGAAACGGGATACGGTGCGAGGCCATTTTGCCCATGTACACAACCGGCACGTTGGCGATCATCATGCCCAGCGTGGTGCCGACCACCACCGCCCACAGCGGCTGATATTTTGCCGCGAGCACGATCGTCGCAATCTGCGTCTTGTCGCCCATTTCGGCGAGAAAAAATACCACGCAGGTCAACGCAAACAATCCCATGTGCGTCGAATCACGGACTTCGCCGTCGAGTTTGTCGGGTTTGAGCGTCCAGAGCGCGATGACGAGCAATGAGCCGCCGACGGCCCAGCGCATGAAGTCGGGCGACATCACCGCGCGTATCCAGGCGCCCAGCGCACCGGCGAGAAAATGATTGGCCAGCGTCGCCACGAAAATACCGGCGACTATCGGTAGTGGTTTGCGATAACGCGCCGCCAGCAGCAACGACAGCAATTGCGTCTTGTCGCCGATTTCGGCGAGCGCAACGACCACCGTCGAGGTCAGAAAGGCTTCCATGCAGCAACTCCGCGGATGTTCGGAAAAAAACAGTTACTGCTTCCCGGGCAGGCCGCATTCTACTCCGCAGACACAAAAAAAAGCCCCGCCGCAGCGGGGCTTTTCACTTTTTTTCTGCAGCCGCTATTTGCCGGGCACGGAACCGGGTGTCGGATTGTTATAGAGAAATTCAGACAACGAACGCTCGGCCACGCGGTGCCAGAGAAATTCGTCTTCGCGGAATTTTTTCCACGATTCGTAGATTTTTTTCCACGCCGGGTTCTTGGCGGCTTCTTCTTCATAGAGCTCGAACGCTGCCTTGTGCGCGGCGCGCATGATCTCGGGTGAAAACGCGTGCAGCCGTACGCCGTTTTTCACCAATCGCTGCAGAGCCTGCGGATTCTTGAAGTCGTACTCGGCCATCATGTCGAGATTGGCTTCATAACACGCGGCTTCGAGCGCGGCCTGATATTCCTTCGGCAGCTTTTCCCATTCCTTGATGTTGACGTAGAGGCCGTACATCGAACAGGCCTCCCACCAGCCGGGATAATAATAGTGCGGCGCGATTTTGTAGAAACCGAGTTTCTCGTCGTCGTACGGGCCGACCCACTCCGCCGCATCGATCGTGCCGCGTTCCAGCGCCGGATAGATATCGCCGCCGGCAATCTGCTGCGGCACCGCGCCAAGGCGTGACATCACTTCGCCGCCGAGCCCGGCAATGCGCATTTTCAACCCTTTCAGATCGGCAACGGTGCGCACTTCCTTGCGAAACCAGCCGCCCATCTGCGTGCCGGTGTTGCCGGCCGGGAAGGAAATGATGTTGTAGTCTTTGAAAAAATCGCGCATCAGCTGCAGCCCGCCGCCCCAGTAGATCCAGGCGTTCTGCTGGCGCTGATTCATGCCGAAAGGCACCGTGGTATCAAAAGCGAAGGCTTTGTTCTTGCCGACAAAGTAATAGCCGGCCGTGTGCGTACATTCGACGGTGCCCTGCTGCACGGCATCCACCGTGCCGAATGCCGGCACGATTTCGCCGGCGCCGAAAACGCGGATCTGGAATTTGCCGCCGGTGATCGCCGCAACGCGTTTCGCAATGACTTCACCACCACCGTAAATGGTGTCGAGACTTTTCGGAAAACTCGAAGCGCAGCGCCAGCGCACTTCAGGCAGCGATTGCGCAATGGCTGGTGCTGCAACGGAAGCGGCGGCAACGCCGCCGGCGGCAGTCAAAAATTTTCTACGGTCAGCTTTCATGGCATCTCCAGACGTTGAACGGAACGAAAACGATACACCGATGCGCGCAATGCGCACCGGCCTTCGCGCAGCCGGTTAATAAGTCTTGTATTGCAGATACTTGCCGCTCATGACGATATTGACGCGGTCGCCTTTGGGGTCGGCCTCGCGCTTCAAATCCATCTTGAAATCGATCGCGCTCATGATGCCGTCACCGAATTCTTCATGTATCAGCTCTTTGAAGGTCGTGCCGTAGATGCTGACCAGTTCATAAAAGCGGTAAATCAAGGGGTCGGTCGGCACCGCAGTCGGCAGCGAGCCTTTGTACGGCACCTGTTGCAGCAACAGCACCGCGTCGTCGGGCAGGCCGAGCAGTTTGCCCGCGGCCTTGGCCTGTTGTTTGGTCATTTGCATCTGCCCGAGCAGTGCGGCGGTCGTCCATTCCTTGCTCTGGCCGACGGTTTTTGCAATCTTGGTCCAGCTCAAACCTTTTTTGATTTTGGCCATGACGACCATTTCGGTGACATCGGTACGTTTCATTATTTGCATGGCTCTCTCCTTGTTAAACCATTTAGTGATTAATGACTCGCGCAAGCGGTGGTGTTTGCGAATTCAATAGCGATTCGGGAATCGCCAGCCCTGCATCGGCCAGACCGGGCGTCACCAGCGGCGGGTGCTTCGGGTCGTAATCGGCCGGTGGCTGCTCGGTAAAATTTTTCGAACGGCTGACCAGAAAATCAACCAGATGATTGCGGATCGGGTAGTACTGCGGATCCTTGTGGATCGTGTGGCGGCTGCGGTTGCGCGGCAGCGTGTTGACGACGATCTCGGCAATATGCGCGCCGGGCCCGTTCGACATCAGCATGATTTTATCGGCCAGCAGTATCGCCTCGTCGACGTCGTGCGTAATCATGAATACAGTCTGATGGGTCGCCGCGCAGATTTTCAGCAGTTCATCCTGTATGACGCCGCGTGTCAGCGCGTCGAGCGCACCGAACGGTTCGTCGAGCAAGAGCATTTTCGGTTCGATCGCGAACGCGCGCGCGATACCGACGCGCTGCTTCATGCCGCCCGACAATTCGGCGGGCCGCCGGTTCTCGGAGCCGGTAAGCCCGACGAGATCGATATAACGCTGGCAGATTTCATCCACTTTCGCGCGGTCGGCATGCGGCCAACGCGACTTCACGGCAAAAGCAACGTTCTTCTTCGCCGTCAGCCAGGGCATCAGCGCGTGGCCCTGAAAAACGACGCCGCGGTCGAGACTGGGCCCGGCAACTTCCCGCTCATCCATGATCACCACGCCGCCGCTCGCATCGTCGAGCCCGGCCAGCACATTGAGTATGGTCGATTTGCCGCAACCGGAGTGCCCGATGATGCAGACGAACTCGCCTTTGTTGATGGTGAAATTGACATTTTCGAACACCGTCAGTGCAGCGCCGCCGCGCGCCGCGGCAAAGGTTTTCGACAGGCCTTCGACCTTGAGAAATTCGTTGCTCATGGGCCTACTCCGGGTAACTCACGGCTTGCGTCAACCACGCCAGTATCTGGTCGAGCAGCATACCGACCAGACCGATCAGCAGAATCGCGCACAGGATGTTGCTGATCGACAGATTGTTCCACTCGTTCCACACGAAGTAGCCGATGCCGGTGCCGCCGACCAGCATTTCGGCGGCAACGATCACCAGCCAGGCGATGCCGACCGAAATGCGCATGCCGGTCATGATGGTCGGCGCCGCTGCCGGCAGCACCACCTGGAACGCCTTGCGCAGCGGCGACACTTCAAGCGTGCGCGCAACGTTGAGCCATTCACGCCGCACGGCCGACACGCCGAAGGCGGTGTTGATCAGCATCGGCCACAGCGAGCAGATGAAGATCACGAATATCGACGACGTTGCACTGTCCTTGATGGTGAACAGTGCAAGCGGCATCCACGCCAGCGGCGAAATCGGTTTCAACACCTGGATGAACGGATCGAAGGCGCGGTAGAACAGCGGCGACATCCCGATCAGAAATCCAACCGGAATCGCCACCAGCACCGCGAGGCCAAAGCCGAACAGGACGCGACCGACCGAATATGCGAGCTGGATGCCGATGCCCTGATCGTTGGTGCCGCGCACGAAGAACGGATCCTTGGCGTGCTCCCACATCTTGAGCGCGACATCCTTCGGCGAGGGGAACGCGGACTTCTGCCCTTTCGCCGCATTGCTACCCAGCAACTTCGCATACTCATCGTCGGCGGTCTGCACGCCGGCCGTGGGCAGTGTCGCCATATGCCAGATCGCGACGAATACGACAAACATCAGACATGAGAGTATCGCCGCAGCGGCGCGACCGGAACGCGGCATCGATCAGGTCCTCTTGATGGCGAAGCTGGCGATGTAGGCGTCAGGTTTGGCAGGATCGAACTCCTTGCCCATCACCGAAAATTTCTTCGAGTTGGCGGTTGGCGTTTTCATGCCGGCTTCTTTCATGAGTTTCACCGCATCGGTGGCGAGGAACACTTCGCGCGCGACCTTGGCGTAATCGACGTCGCCCTTCAACTGACCCCAGCGTTTCATCTGCGTCATGATCCACACCGCAAACGATTGCCACGGGAAGGGATCAAAGTCGATGCGATTCGGCACCTTCATGATGTTGCCGAGCCCGTCGGCATAATTGCCGGTCAGCACCTGCTCGACCACCGTCACCGGCTGATTGAGGAAGTTCGCCGGCGCGATGGCCTCGGCGATCTGCTTGCGGTTTTCGGGTTTGGCGGCATACGCGGTGGCATCGACAATCGCCTTGACCAGCGCGCGATAGGTGTTAGGCGCGGTGGTGACGAATTCCTTGCTCGCGGCAAACGCGCAGCACGGGTGGCCGTCCCACATTTCCTTGGTCAGCATGTGAATAAAGCCGACGCCATCGTAAACAGCGCGCTGATTCACCGGATCGGGGGCGAGGAAACCATCGATATTGTCGGCGCGCAGGTTGGCCACCATTTCGGGCGGCGGCACCGAGCGAATCTGCACGTCTTTGTCCGGGTCAAGCCCGGCCTCGGCAAGGTAATAGCGCAGCAGATAGTTGTGCATCGAATAATCGAAAGGCACCGCGAACTTGAAGCCTTTCCACTGCTTGGGGTCGCGCTTGTCCTTGTGCTTCACCGCCAGCGTAATCGCCTGACCGTTGATATTTTCAATTGCCGGTATCGTGTACGGAACGGGGTTCGAACCGATGCCGAGCGTGATGGCGAGCGGCATCGGCGACAGCATGTGCGCAGCGTCGTATTCCTTGTTCAGCGTCTTGTCGCGTATCACCGCCCAACCGGCGGTCTTGACGACGTCGACGTTCAAACCCTGACGCGCATAAAACCCCATCGGCAGCGCCATGATGATCGGCGTTGCGCAGGTAATGGGAATAAAACCGATCTTGACTGCCGCCTTTTCAAGTTTGCCGGTCTGCGCAAATGCTTCCTTGGCGGTGCCGAGCGGAAAAAACGTCGAGATTGCCGACATCGCAGTGCCCGCGCCAACAGCCTGCAGGAAACGGCGGCGCAATTCATCCTGCGGAAACAATGCGCGCATGACAGCGGATTCAACAACGCGTTCATGCAAGGCATCGCTGCCGCTTGCCGGATCTTCCGCGTCCGCGCTATCGTGCTGCGCCTGGGTGCTGTGTCCACCGCAACTGCAGCCGGCGGTCAATTTGACGTTGGGGTCGTACGGGTCTTTGAATCCGGACATGGCAGTCTCCGCGGCTGATAAGTGTCCAAAGCATTAGCACGTGCCATACCAGCATTGCCTCTATCGTTAAGGAGGCCGGTCAAAAACATGTTTTGATTGATTAAATTTCCGTGGCGCAGATTGTGCGGATGATCTGGTTGAGGTCAACCGATAGCCGCGCCGCACGTAAATGGTGCGGCACGCACAATTCGGGGGCATTGGATTGGTTGTGCGCCCTTTCAACCGCTAAAATTGCACTGTTATGAAGTCCAGCTTATCCATACTCGCGGCAGGCGCGGCATGCTTGATGCTGACCGACTGCGCGCAAAACCCGGTTTCCGGCAATCCGAATTTCGTCACCATGTCGGAATCGCAGGAAGTGCAGGTCGGGCGCCAGGAGGACGTCAAAGTACGCCAGCAATACGGCGTCTATGACGACAAAGCGTTGCAGAAGTACGTCAATGAAGTCGGCCAGCGGCTGGCGAAAGAAAGCCACCGGCCCGGCCTGCAGTACACATTCACGGTGGTCGACTCGCCGGAGATCAACGCGTTCGCGCTGCCCGGCGGCTATATCTACATCACACGCGGCATCATGAGTTATCTGAACTCCGAAGCCGAACTCGCCGGCGTGCTCGGCCACGAGATCGGCCACGTCACGGCGCGTCACAGCGTGCAGCAGATGAGCGCCGCGACCGCCGCCGGCGTCGGCGCCACACTGCTTGAAATTTTTGTGCCGGTGCTTCGCAATCAGGCCGGCGACACTGCGATCAACGCGCTGGGCAACGTGTTATTGTCGGGCTATGGTCGCGACCACGAACTCGAAGCTGACCGCCTCGGCGCGCAATATCTGGCGCGCACCGGATACGATCCACAGGCGATGATCAAAGTGATCGGCGTACTGAAAAACCAGGAACTGTTCGACGCCGAGGTGGCCAAGTCGGAAGGCCGCGAACCGCGCTCGTACCACGGCGTATTCGCTTCGCATCCGGACGCCGACACGCGGCTGCAGCAGGTGGTCGCCGAAGCCGGCAAACCGGCGCCCGGCGCCACACGCGTCAATCAGGAAGAGTTCCTGCGCGTGATCGACAAGCTGGTGTTCGCCGACAGTCCGGCACAGGGCATCATCCGCAACGGCAATTTTTATCACGTCGATTTCGGCATGGCGATGACCTTTCCGCGCGACTGGCGCATTCAGAACCAGCCCGACAAGGTGGTCGCGCGCAACCGCGGCGACGACGTCATCATCGACCTGCGCGGTGCCGGGCCGGCGCAGGGCTCCGCGCTCGATGCGCTGCGCAAAGTATTGCGCGGTAATCTCGGCGCGGAGACGACGCAACTGTCGATCAACGGCCTGCAGGCGGCGGTGACCACCACGCGCATGCAGGGTTTGCCGACGCGCGTCGCGCTCATATTTCTCGGCAAATCGGCGTTTCTCATCGGCGGACAGGCCAAATCCGAACAGGCGATGCAGAAGGCGCTGCCGGAGATCAACGCAACGATCAACAGTTTTCATGCGCTGAGCGACGCCGAACGCAAAATTGCGCGGCCGCTGACGCTGCGCGTCATCAACGCGCCAAAGGATGCAAAATTCGCGGAACTTGCGCGCACCTCACCGCTGGCCAAAAATGCGGCATCGCATCTGCGTCTGATCAACGGACTCTATCCGAACGGCGAACCGCTCGCCGGACAAGCCCTTAAGGTGATCGAATGACCGAGCCGCTAAAAACAATTGATCTCTCCGAATGGAACGCCGCGCTGCCGGCCGCCGAGGCGGCCGCCGCCACCGCTGCGCTGGAGAACGGGCAAGTGCTGAATCTGCCGCACCTCGCCTTCACGCTGTCGCCGCAGGAACGGCGCTTTCTGTCGCCGCAATGGTCGGACGGCAAGGCCAAAAACGTCAGCTTCGATCCGGCCACACAGCAGATACGCCACACCGCCGCGGCGGGCGACGACCGCAGCGCGCTGTCTGCGCTGATGGCTCGCTACGCCAACGCTGCGCGTTCTCTGGTCGTCAGCGTATGCCCTGTCTACACCGACGAGCTCATCTGGGGATTGACCAGCTTCCGCCCGATCAGCGCGACCAATCGCGAGACCTCGGTGCGCAAAGACGATATGCGGCTGCATGTCGACGCGTTTTCCTCACGCCCGGTGCGCGGGCAGCGCCTGTTGCGCGTGTTCTGCAATATCAATCCGGAAGGCGTGCCGCGCGTGTGGGAAATCGGCGAACCCTTCGACGCGGTGGCGGCGCGGTTTCGCCATCGCATCCCCGCGCAATTGCCGGGCAGCGCCTGGCTGCTGGAAAAACTGCATATCACAAGAGGCCGGCGCAGCGCCTACGATCACATGATGCTCGGTTTGCACGATCAGGCCAAACTGGATGACGACTACCAGTGCACTGCCGAAAAAAAACGCATCGAGTTTCCGCCGGGCACCACATGGATTGTCTATACCGATCTGGTGATGCACGCGGCGCTCTCCGGACAGTACCTGCTCGAGCAGACTTTCTATCTGCCGCCGGCAGCGATGCAGGACGAAGCGCGCGCGCCGCTGCGCCGTCTTGAAAAGCTCTGTCAACGCGCGTTGCTCTGAACAGCGCTATGCAAAGGTAATAGCGCCGCCGTAAAAGCAGTGGCCTGAATTGCCGTATCAAACGAAAATATCAACATGACACCAAACACCAGCGGCCAGCCGCTCCAGCAGTCGATCCCGTTCGCGTGGATCGTCGTACTGGCGGCGGCGTGGATACTGCCCGGCCTGCTTGGCCACGATCCGTGGAAGCCCGACGAAGCGTATACCTTCGGTCTCGTCTACAGCCTGCTCAACGGCGGCGACTGGATTGTGCCGACGCTCGCCGGCGAGCCGTTCATGGAAAAACCGCCGCTGTTCTACTGGAGCGCGGCGCTGGTCGCCAAACTCTTGGCGCCGCCGTTCGCGCTGCACGACGCGGCGCGGCTGACCACCGGTCTGTATATGGCGCTGACTTTCGCTTTTGTCGCCGGTGCCGCGCGCGAACTCTACGGCAAAGGCCGCGGTGCGCTGGCGATATTATTGCTGATGGCCTGCTTCGGCATCGTCATCCGCAGCCATCAGTTGATCACCGACATCGCCTTGCTGACGGGTTTTGCCGCGGGTTTTTACGGATTGGCGCTTGCGCTGCGGCGCCCCGGCGCCGGCGGCTTCTGGCTCGGCACCGGCGTCGGCATCGGCTTCATGGCCAAGGGCCTGCTGGCCCCCGGCATCTTCGGCATCCTCGCCATCCTGCTGCCCGTGCTGCCGGCATGGCGCACGCGCAACTTCGCATCGACTCTGGCGATTGCGGCGCTTGCCTGCGCACCGTGGCTGCTGCTGTGGCCTTACGCGCTGTATGCAGAATCGCCGGCGCTGTTCAATGAATGGCTGATGGTCAACAATTTCGGTCGCTTCCTCGGCAGCAACGATATCGGACCCACTGCCGACAACGCGCACTACCTGCGCATTCTGCCGTGGTACGCGCTGCCGACGCTACCGCTGGCGGCGTGGGCATTGTGGCGCGCGCGCCTGAAGGGCATTGTGACGCCGCCGTTTGCGCTGCCGCTTGCCGGCTTCATCGTTATCTTCCTGGTGCTCAGCGTCTCGGCCGACGCGCGCGAACTCTATGCGCTGCCGATGCTGATTCCGCTGGCCCTGCTGGCGACGCCGGCGATTGACACCTTGCGCCGGGGTGCTGCCAATCTCATGTACTGGTTCAGCGTAATGGGCGGCGGCTTTTTCATCATCGTGGCGTGGTTTTACTGGAGCGCACTCGAGCTTGCACTGCCGGCAAAACTGCACGTGCATCTGCACGCGCTGCAACCCGGTTATACGCCGGGCTTCAAATGGCTGGCGTTCGCGCTGGCGGCAATTTATTCCGTCGGCTGGATCATGCTGCTCTTGAAGCTGCGCAAAACCCGCGAGCGCCCGGTCATCGCCTGGGCCGCCACCATGACCATGGCGTGGGGGTTGGTGGCGATCCTGTTCGTCGGCTGGCTCGATGCCGGCAAAAGTTACCGCGCCATGATCGCCGACATGCAAAAAGCCCTGCCGGCGAAATACGACTGCATCGCCAGCCAGACGCTCGGCGAGCCGCAGCGCGCGATGCTGCATTACTACGCCAACATCATCACCTGGCGCCTCGACCAACCCTCACGCCAACGCGACTGCACGCTCACGCTTGCACAAGGCGTTGCCAGCGAAGAACAAGTCCCGCCCGGCCGCTGGGAAAAAATCTGGGAAGGTACAAGGCCCGGCGACAAGGTCGAGCGGTATCGGTTGTATCGGCGCGTTGGCTCGGCGGCGTCGAAGCACTAGTCGCTGCACGAACACAGGGTGGGTTGCGCGGAACGATGCCGCCCTTTAGTTGCTGCTGATGACTCAACTTTCCAGAAGCAAACTACGCGGCGTTTAGGTCTCTACCTTCGGTCATTTTTCCTAATTTCGATATCTGGCTTCGCAAGCCCAATTTGGTAAGCGAGTGCGGACGAGTGCGCACTCGAAATTCTACGTCGATCCAGTTGTGTGGAATTTCCGTAATCAGGTAGCAAATTCGATTCACATGGTGGGCGCCTGTGATAATCCATTGATCGCGTCCAGAGTCGCCATCGATGACAGTCCATACGTGTGCGGGATCGTGGTGACGGACAAGCTCCAAATCCTTTCCAAACGTTTCTAACCCGCGACCGCCCCAAATATCGTATTGCGCATCGGGATGACGAATGGGTTTGAAGCATTCGTAGAAAACGTCTTCGTGCAAAACAATTGGCTTAACCATTCCACTCTTCCACACGAGCTTCGTATTAATGCTATTTAGCCACTAAATCTGCAAGGCGGGAATGCCAATTCCTGCGAGATATTTAAAAGTAGAATCGTAGTATGCGGGTGAACGGGTCGCGTCATATTCATCACCAAGCGGCACAAAGATAACCATGCCTTGGCGCGCCCGGGTAAGCAAGACCCTGTAGGCATTTCGCAAATATTGCTGACGATCGGGTTTCCGGACTAAATTCCATTTAGTCCCAACGAAAGAATGATAACCCCACCCAGATTTCGAAAATCTAAGATCTGCATCCCATGTCATACAGACCCAATCCAACTCAAGACCCTGAACCTGAAACTCGGTCGCCGCATCTTCAAGGTAATAACTCGATCGAGTGTCATCGGCGTCATTCAAGAACCAATGTTTCGGGTCAACGTCGACGCGAATATCTATAGCATGGGGCTTTAAGCGATGCGCGCTTGATGAGGCGACCAATCCGTACCGCTCAGAACCCCTCGCGTTGGCCCGAATCCAAGCTTTCGCTTTCCGCAAATCGCGTGTAAGCACGATCGGATACCGCGCCGATATTTGCGCGAGTATTTCATTAGCCCTTGCGCCTTCGCAGTCAAGCATCGCTTTCACAAAAGCCGAAACATTTTCGGCTCGAAAAGAACGCATGGAAACGGCTAGGTGAAGTCCTTCATCTTTGAACACATTTGCACGCCCCGCGAGTGAATCAAGTGCATGCCCGGCCGCGTACTCGCTATCGGTAAGCTCTGGTGAAACATAGACATGCCAGCAAGGAAAACTCGATTTAACCGCATCGAGCCACGCAGATATTCCCGCCTCACCACGATTGATTTCTTGCCCACCGCCAACAAGGCAAATCACCACCGCCCAATCATCATGCCTATCAAGATATGAGATCAGAAACTCGGGCTCTGAAAAGTTGAAACCCGCGCGTTTCTTTTTTCGAAGCATGAAACTCGACGTCATCTCGCGATTCCATGCACGCTGCGCCTCATCAAATATCACTACGTGGTCACTCGGTGGCGCCTCATCACGCAATCCATCGTCTCGGAAATGATGAACGAGCTGTATGAATGCTTTAACTTTCTGCCCCACATCCCCTTTGAGAACTTTTTGCCCTCTCTTCTTTAACCGCAAAACTTCATCTCTCGTAAGCGCTTCCCTAAGCACGGCAACCAGCGGGCCATTTCCAGACAAAAATACGGCGTGCGTTGGCTGTTTGGTATCGCGCTTCTTCGTAGCAACATTCAAGCCGACGAGAGTCTTACCAGCACCGGGCACTCCGGTTACAAAAATAATCATCTTTTGACTATTTTGGCGCGCGGCCTCCACAAGATCTTCCACGCGTCTAGAAGTAACCCTTAGATTGTGTTTTCCGGCGTCGTGCCGAGAAATTGCCTCAACTGAATGCTGCGCGAATAACGCTTGCGCCGCTTCAATTATCGTTGGGGTTGGTTGATATGGAGCCTGAGCCCACGCTTGAGCATTCAAGTCGCCACCACGGAGTTGATCAACAGCAGAATGAATTAACTGTCGCAGCCCACTTGAATTACATTTTGCCGGGGGAAAAACATTGTCAGCATGCGGCATGCTCAATCTAGCATCCGACTCAACTGATCGAGTAGCAACTAAAATTGGAATGATCGGTGCGCCGTGGCTTGCCCGATGAAAGTTCTTCAAATCTAGCGCGTAATCCCAAACCTGATTTAGATCATCGCGCTTAATTTCTTTCTCGCCCACCTTAAATTCAATAATATAAATTGCGGGGCCTACGATCAGAACCACGTCAATTCGGCTACCGATGCGCGGAACGACGAATTCGAAGAATATTGTTCCTGTGATTTCTGTCAGAGCAGGCTTCAATATTTCAATCTGCCCGATCCACGCGTCCCGCTGCGCAGCATCTATAGCAAAGGCCGTACTCGTTGCAATCGTTCCGAGAATGGCTTCTGGCGCAGAATCAATGAACGTCGCGATTTCTGCAGAGTAATAAGCATTTGCTGCCGATATGGGCGGCTCACTCACACAGGCGCCCTCGGCAACAACTGCGCCGCCCTCGAGCGACGACACAAGGTGATAGACCACGGTTTTGTTTCGACAAGCACTATCCGCCTCCGCACTCGACCCATTCACTTCGGCATGTGGGCCAATTTATCGCGCATACGAATCATGCCCTATCGCACCCGCCTTAGCACCGTCGGAATTCCGCCGCATGACATCAACGCAGCACTCAATCCACCTTCGCGCCGCTGTCCTTGACGATCTTCGCCCACTTCACCAGTTCGGTTTTGATGTAATCGCCGAGCTGTTCGGGCGTGCTGCCGATCGGCTCGACCGCATCGACCTCGATACGCTGCTTGAAATCGGGCGTGGTGATCACGCGCAGAATTTCCGCGTTCAGGCGCGTGACGATTTCGCGCGGCGTGCCGGCCGGTGCGACGATGCCGTACCACACCGGCAGATCGTAACCGGGCAGTGTTTCGGCGATCGCCGGCAGATCCGGCAATGCCGGCGAACGTTTGACGGTGGTGACGCCAAGCGCACGCAAACGCCCGCTCTTGACGTGCTGGCCGACCGAACTCCAGGTGACGAACGAAAGGTGAATCTGCCCGGCGATCAAATCGGGCAACTGCGCACCGGCACCCTTGTAGGGA
>JANYDY010000046.1 GCA_025363435.1 Betaproteobacteria bacterium | reverse complement strand
CCGCCTTTGCATTGGGCTGGATATTGCGCATGGCAGGGCTCGATCCGGACCCTGCGCGCGAGCAGGCAGAGGCCGACGCGGCGAAACGGCCGCAATAGTCCGCATTACGCAGAGACGTGAGGCAGACTGCTTCAGTCGCCTTCGATGCCGGCGGTCTTCGCGACCCCGCGCCATTTCGCCAGTTCCGACTGAATCAGCGACGCAAACGCCGCCGCACTGCCGGCGCCCGGCTGCACGCCCTGCGCATTCAATGTTTCCTTCATTTCGGCGTTGGAAATCACAGTGACGATTTCGCGGTTGAGCCGCGTCACGATCGCCGCTGACGTGCGCGCCGGCGCCAGTATGCCGAACCACAGCGTGACCTCATAACCACGCAGGCCTGACTCGATGACTGTCGGCGTATCGGGCAGCGCGCCGACTCGTGTCGTGCCGGTCACCGCCAGCGCGCGCAGCCGGTTACTGCGGATATGCGGTAGCGTCGGTGAAATGGTGCCGAACTGAATTTCGATGCGGCCGCTTAACAGATCAACTACCGCCAGCGCTGAGCTCTTGTAGGGAATGTGATTGAGTTTGATGCCGGCCATGTTGGACAGCAGTTCGCCGGCGAGATGCGCAAGACTGGTATTGCCGGCCGAGGCATAACGGAATTCGCCGGGGCGGGTTTTCGCCAGCGCGATGAATTCACGCAGATTGTTTGCTGTGACGGACGGATGTATCGCCAGCACATAAGGCGAACTGCCGACCAGCGACACCGGCGCAAAATCCTTGATCGGATCGTAGGCGAGGTTTTTGCTGGTGCCGGGGCCGACCGCGTGCGTGCTGGTGGTGCCGATCGACAAAGTATAACCATCGGGCACCGCGCGCGCGCCGAGCTCGACGCCGATATTGCCGCTCGCCCCCGAACGGTTGTCGACGACGACCGGTTGGCCGAGTGCTTCGGATAGTTTTACCACGACCACGCGTGCTGCCGCATCGGTGGCGCTGCCGGGCGGAAAGGGCACGATCAGGCGCACCGGTTTGGTCGGGTAGGTCTGCGCCTGTGCAAGGCAGCAGGTCATCAATAGCAGTGCAAATCCTGAAATTTTCATGCGAGTACCTTGGCGAGCCCGGCCAGCAGATCGCGAAAATCGTTCAAAGCATTAAAGCGCGGTTGCGCGGCGGTATGCGGTGTCAGCATCACGTTGTCGAATTGCAGCAACTCGTCGTCGCTGCGGCCGGGTTCTTCATAAAGCGGATCGAGCGCGAAGCCGCCGAGATGTCCGGACTTGAGCGCTGCTATCAAGGCGTCGCGATCCACAATGCCCGAACGTGACACATTGATCAGGAAGGCGCCGCGTTTCATCTTCGCGAGTTTTTCACGATCGATAAAGTTGTGCGTTGCCTTGGTCTCCGGCAACTGAATGCTGACCCAGTCGGATTCGGCGAGCAGTGTGTCGAGCGGCACATGGCTTGCGCTGAACTGCGTTTCTTCATCGGCGGTGAGTGCATTGCGTTGAAAATAAATCACGCGCATGCCGAAGGCGGCGGCACGCACCGCCAGCTCGCGACCGATTTCGCCCATGCCGATGATGCCGAGGGTCGCTTCGTGCAACATCTTGAGATTCTGGATGCGCGGCCAGCCCGAGTAGGCGGTGTGGCGGCGGTCGAAAGTGGTCGGTGAATAGCCGGCGGCTTTGAGTTGTTCAGCACTGATCAGACCGGTAATGCGATGCAGTTTGCGTGCGAGCGTCAGCATCATTGCCATATTGTGTTCGGCGCAGGCGATGTTGGCGCGGCGGCGCAGCGTCAGCACCGGCACGCCGCGTGCAGCGCAAGCGGCGCTGTCGATGCTGCGCGTGATGGTGCCGTATTTCTGCACCGCTTTGAGATGCGGCGCGAGGGCGAGTTCTTCAGCGCCTATGGTCAACGATTCGACGATCACCGCCGTGGCGTCCGGCAGATTCGCGCGCAATTCTTCCTGCGATGAAACCAGACGCACATCGGACGGGTAGAGCGACGGCACACCGGCGCGCGTTTCCGCGCACCAGCCGGCGAAATCCGGCACGTCGTGCGCCATGAAATGGGCGAAGGCGTCGCGCCGTTCGGTGCTTACGTTCGGATCGAGGATGACTTGCAGAATGCGCGGAAAAGGATCGTCTTCGATAACGATAACCGGGCGCGCGCTCATGGTGCCGGCGCCGCGGGTGTTTCGGCATCGATTTCCAGCGCCTGCAGTACGCGTGTGTGCATGTTGTAAGTGCCGATCAGAACGGTGAGTTCGACGATCTGCTTTTCGGTGTAAAAATCTTTCAGCGTCGCAAACACTTCGCCGGGGACCTGTACTTGTTGCGTCATCGCATCGGCGTAGGCGAGTGCGGCGCGCTGCTGATCGTCGAATAGCGCTGATGCCTGCCAGTCGCTGAGCGCCGCGCATTGCTCGACGGTCAGGCCTTCGCGCACGGCGAATGCCGGCACGTGCGCCTTGATCACATATTCAACGCGGTTGATGAGGCCGATGCGGATGATGACGAGTTCGCGGATTTTGCCGTCGAGATCAGTCTGCCAGCGCACCGCTGAGACCTGGTCGAGCCATTTTTCGGCGAGCGCCGGGCTGTGCAGCAGCATCTTGTAAATGTTGAGCAGGCGTCCGCCGCGTCCGCCGCGGATGCGTGAAATGAGTTTCTCGAGTTCGGGGTGGGCTTTTTCGTCGATCAGGGATACGCGTGCCATTGGATTCCTTTTTTATTCGCCACGGATACCGGCAGACTTCACGACCTGCGCCCATTTCGCCATTTCGCTGCGCAGGAAAGTGGCGAACTGTTCGGTGCTGCCTGCCGCCGCATCGGCGCCGAGCGCGGCGAGGCGCTCTTTCATCTGCGGTGTTTTCAGGCTTCTGACGGTTTCGGCGTTGAGTTGATTGATGATCTCAGCAGGTGTGCCGCTCGGCGCCAGCAAACCGAACCACGCAGTGACCGCATATCCCTTCACGCCGGCTTCGCTGACCGTCGGTAATTCGGGTATCAAGCCGGAGCGCGTCGCACCGGTGACGGCGAGCGCGCGCAACTTGCCCGATTTTACATGCGGCAGCGTAATCAACATGTCGGAAAAGCCGACAATGACTTCGCCGCCGATCAAGGCGGTGAGCCCCGGTGCGCTGCCTTTGTACGGGATGTGCTGCATATGGATGCCGGCCAGGCTGTTGAACAGTTCGCCGGCCAGATGTTGCGCGCCGCCGGGGCCGCCGGAAGCAAAACTCACTTCATTGGGGCGCGCTTTCGCGAAGGCGATCAATTCTTTTACTGATTTGGCCGGCAGCGATGGATGCACGACCAGCAGATTGTTGACGCTGGCGAACAGCGCAACCGGTGTCAGGTCTTTGACCGGGTCGTAGCCAAGCTTTGCTTCAAGTGCCGGCGCCACTGAATACGAAATGCCGACCGTAGCGAGGGTATAGCCGTCCGCCGGCGATTTCGCGGCAATGGCCGTGCCGAGATTGCCGCTGGCGCCGGGCTTGTTGTCGATGATCACCGCCTGCCCCCACGCTTCGTTCATCGACTGCGCGACGGCGCGGGCGAGGATGTCGGTCGGGCCGCCCGGCGTGTAGGGCACTATCATGCGGATCGGTTTGGATGGATATTTTTGCGCGAATGCAGGCAGTGCAATCACTGCAAGTGCGGCAATGAAGGGAAGCGGAAGGTTTTTCATATGGTCTGACGGACTACTTTAATTTTTACTGCTCTTACAAGAAACGTCATTCCCGCGAAGGCGGGTATCCCCTTCTCCCGCTTGCGGGGAAAGGTAGGATGGGGGCGCAAATCACGATATTTAGTATGCAACGACCATCTCTGGACCCCCGCCTTCGCGGGAGTGACGGGCTGGTTTCGATATTCTGTTAATTATTGTTGTCTTGTGGTGGCCCATAACCGCCGCCACCCGGCGTTTCAATCACAAAGACATCGCCCGGATTCATGTCGATTTTAACCGAACCCGGCAGTTCGACCGTACCGCCGTCGCTGCGGATAACGCTATTGCGTCCGACCGTGGCGGAGCCGCCGCCGGCCATGCCGTAGGGGGGCACAATTCGATGGCCGGACAGGATGGCCGCCGTCATTGCTTCGAGAAAGCGCAAGCGCCGCACTGCGCCGTTGCCGCCGTGCCAGTGACCGCGTCCGCCGCTGTCATGGCGGATGGAAAAATCTTCAAGCAGTACAGGAAAACGCCATTCCAGCACCTCAGGATCGGTAAGGCGCGAATTGGTCATATGGGTTTGCACGACATCGGTGCCGTTGAAGCCGTCGCCGGCGCCGGATCCGCCGGAAATGGTTTCGTAGTATTGATGGTGTTCGTTGCCGAAAGTGAAGTTGTTCATCGTGCCCTGCGAAGCGCCCATCACGCCGAGCGCGCCGTAGAGCGCATCGGTTACGCATTGCGAGGTTTCGACGTTGCCGGCGACCACTGCGGCCGGATAACGCGGGTTCAGCATCGAACCTTGCGGGATGATGATATCGAGTGGTTTCAGGCAACCCGCATTGAGCGGAATGTCGGCATCGACCAGTGAACGGAAAACGTAGAGCACCGCTGCCATGCAAACGGCGGATGGCGCGTTGAAATTGTTGTCGAGTTGAGCGCTGCTACCGGTGAAATCGATGGTGGCACGCCGTGCGGTTTTGTCGATGCGTACAGCGACCTTGATGACAGCGCCGTGATCCATTGCGTATTCGAACGCGCCGTCGCGCAGCACGTCGATGACGCGGCGCACGGATTCTTCGGCGTTGTCCTGTACGTGCTGCATATAGGCATGCACGACATCAAGACCGTATTGCGCGACCATGCTGTGCAGTTCCTGCACGCCTTTTTCGTTGGCGGCGATCATGGCGCGCAGGTCGGCGAGATTCTGCGGGATATTGCGGCATGGGTAACGCCCCGATGACAGCAGCGCGGTGGTTTCGGTTTCGCGCAGGCGGCCGCGTTCGAGCAGCAGAAAATTGTCGATCAGTACGCCTTCTTCTTCAACCACGCGGCTGTCCGGCGGCATCGAGCCTGGCGTGATGCCGCCGATGTCGGCATGATGACCGCGCGAACCGACGTAGAAAAGCGGGCGGGCATCGGTGTCGTCGAATACCGGCGTGATGACGGTGATGTCGGGCAGGTGAGTGCCGCCGTTGTACGGCGCGTTGAGCATATAGACATTGCCCGGTTGCATCGTGCCACGGTTGCCGTCGATGACGCTGCGGATAGACGCGCCCATCGAACCCAGATGCACCGGCATATGCGGTGCGTTGGCGATGAGCTGGCCGTCGGCATCGAATAGCGCACAGGAAAAATCCAGACGTTCCTTGATGTTGACCGAATAGGCCGTGTTGGCGAGCCGCAGGCCCATTTGCTCGGCAATCGACATGAACAGATTGTTGAAGAGTTCGAGGCGCACTGGATCGACGTGCGTGCCCGCGGCGTGTCGCATGGTGCGCGCTTCGACGCGCGTCAGCAGCAGATGGTCGGCGGCGGTGACCTCGGCCTGCCACCCCGGCTCTATTACTGTGGTTGCGTTCGCTTCGGCGATGATGGCCGGGCCGGGCAGTACATGGCCGGGCAGCAGTTGTTCGCGTTTGAACAGCGGTGTTTGATGCAGAGTGCCGTTGCTATACATGCCGGCCGTCGTCACCGGCGCAGGTAATGCATGTGTTGCGTTCTGTGTGATTTGCAATGCCTCGGGCGTATCGGCGGCGCCGATGACTTCAACCGAAATGGCTTCGGCGATCAACCGGTGTTCCGGCATCAGAAAGCTATAGCGCGCACGGTAGGCGGTTTCGAAAGCTTTGAGCGTTTTCTGTGTTTCGACAAAGGGCACGACCAGTGCGGTATCGGTGCCTTCGTAGCGCAGATGTATGCGTGCGACAACGTGGATGCGTTCAGGCGGCACGTTTTGCGCCAGTACTTCGTTGCGCGCGGCAACGGCGAGGTCGACCAACTGGTCGTCGAGCTGCCGGCAGTTGTTTTCATTGAATTCAACTTCAACCGATTGTTCGCGCATGGCCGTGATGTCGGCGAGCCCCATGCCATAGGCCGAGAGCACGCCGGCGAATGGATGAATGTAAATGCGCGTCATGCCGAGCGCATCGGCGACAAGGCAGGCGTGCTGCCCGCCGGCGCCGCCGAAGCAGGCCAGCGTGTAGGCGCCGACATCGTGGCCGCGCTGCACCGATATCTGGCGTATCGCATTGGCCATATTGGCGACGGCGATTTCGATAAAACCTTCGGCGACCTGTTGGGCTGTGCGAATGTCGCCGGTGGCGGTGCTGATTTTTTTTGCCAGCGCTGCGAATTGTTTGTGTGCTGTTTCCGCGTCGAGGGCTTGATTGCCCTGCGGCCCGAAGACCTGCGGAAACCACTCGGGCTGTATCTTGCCGAGCATCACATTGCAATCGGTCACGGTGAGCGGCCCGCCGTTGCGGTAACACGCCGGGCCCGGATTGGCGCCGGCTGAATCGGGGCCGACGCGATAACGCGCACCGTCGAAATGCAGAACGGAGCCGCCGCCGGCGGCGACAGTGTGTATGTTCATCATCGGTGCGCGCATGCGCACGCCGGCGACCTGGGTGTCGAAATTACGTTCGACGTCCGAGAGTTGCGCACCGGCGAAGTGCGAAACGTCGGTCGAGGTGCCGCCCATGTCAAAACCGATAATGCGGTCAAAGCCGGCAGCGAGTGAAGTGCGCACCGCGCCGACGATGCCGCCGGCGGGGCCCGACAAAATCGAATCCTTGCCGTGGAAGCGGTGCGCGTCGGTGAGTCCGCCGTTCGATTGCATGAAGAGCAGGCGCACGCCCTGCAAATCGGCGGCGATGCCGTCAACGTAGCGGCGCAGGATCGGCGAAAGGTAGGCGTCAACCACCGTAGTGTCGCCGCGGCTCACCAGCTTCATCAGCGGGCTGACCTCATGTGAAACCGACACCTGCGGGTAACCGATGTCGCGGGCAATTTCTGCAATCAGCTTTTCGTGTTGCGGATAGCGGTGGGCGTGCATCAGGACGATTGCAATCGAACGATAACCGTCGACGAAGGTTTTTTCGAGGCTGGCGCGTATCGCCACAGCGTCGGGTTCTTTGATGATTTCGCCGTGCGCGCCGATGCGTTCGTCGACTTCAATCACCTGCGAGTAGAGCAGTTCGGGCAGCACGATGTGGCGGTCGAAAATTCGTGGACGATTCTGATAGGCAATGCGCAAGGCGTCGCGGAAGCCGCACGTGATCACCAGCGCGGTGCGTTCGCCCTTGCGTTCGAGCAGCGCGTTGGTGGCGACCGTCGTGCCCATTTTTACGGCTTCGATTTGCGCCGCCGGTATGGTCTCGTCGGCGGCAATGCCGAGCAGATGGCGGATGCCGGCCACCGCCGCATCGGCATACTGCGCTGGATTTTCCGACAGCAGCTTGTGCGTGGCGAGCGTGCCGTCGGGTCGGCGCGCGACGACATCGGTGAAGGTGCCGCCGCGGTCGATCCAGAATTGCCAGCGGGGAGTCGGAGCTTGCACGGCTTTCAGCTTTGGCGGAGTGGCGGATTGAGAAGCAACACGGTGAACATATCAGCACCACCCTTAGGCAGCAAGGCGGCAGCAAGGCGGCAGTGCCGCTCGTATATACTGTGCCTATAATTTCAAGGCGGCACGGAGGGGATATGAATACGCGATTGTTTTCAGGTATATCGGTATTGGGCCGGTGGCTTTTGCTGGCGGTGGCCTTGCTGGCCACCGGCTGCACCGCATTGCCGGCGGGAGAGGGGCAGGCCGGCACACCGAAGAACATCATCATCATGTTTGCCGACGGCACGGCACCGACGCAATGGGAATTCGGCAAGTACACCGCGCGCCATTTGCGCAACGAGGGATTTGCCGTGACCGACGTCATGTTTCGCGAAGGCACGCTCGGTCTGCTGTCGACACATCCGGCCAATGCCTTTATCACCGATTCGGCGGCCGCCGCATCGGCGATGTCGACCGGGCGCAAGGTCAATAACTTTGCGATTTCGATGACGCCCGACGGCCAGCGCCATACCACGCTGATGCAGGCGGCGAAGGCGCGCGGCAAACGCATCGGCCTCGTCACCACGGCGACGGTTTACGACGCGTCGCCGGTGGCGTTCAGCGTCAATGCGACGGATCGCGGCAATTACCAGTCGATTGTCGATCAATATCTGCAACTCGAGCCCGATGTGCTGCTGGGCGGCGGCGCCGAATATTTTCTTCCGGCAAAGGCCGGCGGCAAGCGCAAGGACGCGCTCGATGTGATCGCGGCGTTTGCCGGCAAGGGCTGGCAAGTGGTGCGCGATAGCGCTGCCCTGAATGCAGCGAACGCCGCGAAGCTGCTCGGCCTGTTTTCCGATGAAGACCTCGACCTTGAACTCGACCGCGACGCGGTGAAAGAGCCGAGTACGGCGGAGATGACCGCGGCTGCACTGAAGGCGCTGGAACGCAACAACCCGAACGGCTTCGTGCTGTTCGTCGAAAATGAAAACACCGACACGGCGGGGCATGCCAACGATGCGGCGGCCCTGATGCGTGCGCTATGGGCTTTTGACAAGGCGGTGCAGGTGGCGATTGAATATCAGCGCAGCCATCCGGATACCCTGGTGCTGGTGGCGGCCGACCATGAAACCGGCGGTTTGTCGCCGACCTACGCACTGATTGATCTGTCTTCGACGTCGAGCAAAAACCGTTTGTACGTCGACGTGGCGAGACTGAAAATGCTGGAAGGCATTACGCTGTCGATTGCGGGCATGGTTGAGAAATTGGGCAAAAAACCGACCAATGAAATGCTCGACGCCTTATTGGCGAAACATTATCCCGGTTTCAAATTGGATGATGATTTGCGCGCGGCAATGTTCAAAGGCGAGCCGCTTGAGCGTAATTTTTCATACTACGTGACATCGACTGCATTGTCGCGCATGGTGTCGCGTCAGACCGGCATTTACTGGGGCACCGGCGGGCACACCGTCGAGCCGGTGGCGATTGGCGCGATCGGGCCCGGCGCGCGGCTGTTCCGCGGCTGGCAGGACAACACGGATTTCGCGCGCCATCTGCACCGCCTGCTCGGTATGAATTGAGCGGCGTAATCGTGCGACAGCCTTTGTGGCGCAGGCGCCTCGCCTGCGTCAAACAACCATTGCAAATTGATAGCTTGGTGCTTCGCGCAGGCGGGGCGCGCCTGCGCCACAACGTCAACTCTGCGGCGTTTTGACGTTTTTCGGCAGCACCAGATATTGCGGACCAAGATCGGCAATGCTGCGGCAGCCGATCAGCGCCATGACGCGGTCGATTTCCTCGCGGAAAATGGAGATGGCGCGCGCTGCACCTGCTTCACCGCCGGCGCCGGTGCCGTAGAGCGTCGAGCGGCCGACGTAAACCATGTTGGCGCCGAGTGCGAGCGCTTTGACGACGTCACTGCCGCGACGGAAACCGCTATCGACAATAATTGACACGCGCTTGCCGACGGCCTCGACGATTTCGGGCAGCACTTCGACCGGCGCCATGGTGACGTCGAGATTGCGGCTGCCGTGGTTGGAAACGACAATGGCATCGGCGCCGCAGTCAGCGGCGAGTATGGCGTCCTGCGGATGCATGATGCCTTTGACAATAAATTTGTGTGGCCACATTTTGCGCAGCTGGCGCAGATCGTCCCAGTTCAGCGAATCGGTGCGCAGGCTGGCGCGGCCCATCGGCAGGCCGGTGATTTTGGTCTTGATCGTGCTTGGATAATTTTCGTAGCGCGGCATGCCGGTGGTGAGGATGTAGCGGGCGAGCACACCGAACATCCAGCGCGGGTGTTTCAACACGTCCCAGATATTTCGCCGCGTGTACTGGAAGGGCATGGTGAAACCGTTTCGCATATTGTATTCGCGGTTTCCCGCGGCAGCGCCGTCAACGGTGACGACCAGTGCTTCGAAGCCGGCATTCTTGGCGCGTTCGACCAGTTGATGCGATAACGAACGGTCGGGCCACATATAGAGCTGGAACCACAGACGCGCGCCGGGCACCGCCTCGGCGACTTTTTCCATCGCTGTCTGCGAGCCGGTTGCCAGAGTAAACGGAATACCCGCGGCGGCGGCGGCTTTCGCCAGCGCGATTTCGCCCTGATACCACATCAGGCCCGCAGTGCCGGTGGGCGCGATACCGATCGGCATCTTGTGCTTGTGGCCGAACAGTTCGATTTCCTGATTGCGTGTCGAAACGTCAACCAGCGTGCGCGGTTTCAGTTTGATGCGCTCGAAGGCCTCGCGGTTGTTGCGCAGGCCGACCTCGTCTTCGGTGCCGCGATCGACAAATTCGAACACGCCTTTAGGCACGCGTTTCTGCGCCATCTCGCGCAGATCAAAAATGTTATATGCACCCAGTGTCGGGTCGCTCATGATGCCAGCCTCACGGTTACTTTATCCCAAGCCGATTTGGCCATCGCTTCGGTCAGTTGCACGCTGCGCAGGCCGTCGATGCCCGACGGCGTAACCGGCAGATTGTCGCGCACCATCGTGCTGAAGGCAGCGACGCATGCCGCGTGTGCGTTGGTGGCGGGGAATTCCTGCGTGCGCGTTTTGCCGTCGGCAGTCAGCACTTCCATGACACCGCCGGCGCGGCTACGCGTCAAGCCGTGGCCGGTGATGCGGCCTTTGCTGCCTTGAATGACGATGTCGTTGTGCGGGTAGGGCGCGATTTCGTGGACGGTGAGTTGCGCCATTGCGCCTTTGCCGAAGCGGAAGATCGACAGCGCGATCTGTTCCATGACATTGCGCGGCGTGTCGAACAGGCTGGTCACTTCGGTGATTTCGTCGGACAGCAGATAACGCAGGATGTCGAAAACGTGGACGCCGATCGAATTGCTGGTGCCGAGGCCGGCCGACTTTGGATCGACGCGCCAGCTCGACAGCGTGCCGCCCGGCCGCGCGCCGGGGCTGGCTTCGAGCTGCGCCAGCATGACCTGGCCGATTTCACCGCTGTCGATGATGCGCTTCATTTCAATGAAGCAGGGCATGAAGCGGTTGTGGAAGTTGACGCCGAGCTTGACGCCGGCTTTTTCGCACTCGCGCACGATGCGTTCGGCGTCGGCGACGGTGGTCGCCATCGGTTTGTCGCAAAACACATGCTTGCCGGCGCGCGCGGCGGCAATCGCTTCCTCTGCGTGTTTGTCGTTGGGCGTATGAATCGCCACGACATGCACGTCGGGATTCGCCAGCATGTCGGCGTAATTCGTATACGCATGCTGCGCGCCGAATTTTTTCGCGAACAGGTCGGCACGCGATTGCTCGCGGCTGACCACGGCGACGAGTTTATTGCCGGTGAAGGCATTAATGCCGGGCAGAATGCGATCGTCTGCGATCTTGCCGGTCCCGATGAGTCCCCATCCAACTGTTTTTGTAGTCATCGCCCGAATGTATCAGGCTGCGCCTGCGCTGTAAATTGCGCAGGCGCATTTCTGCGTTGTGCGCACAACAGGGAAAAATGAAATGATGCGCTAGTGCGCGCCGGGCACGATGACCTGAATATGATCGCGGCTGATATTCAGAAACGGCGCCACGCAGACCTGGCGGCCGCCGGTTTCCCATACTTCAGCTTCGGTCAGCGCGATGAATTCCTTGGCCTCGATAAAATAATCAGTGACGCGCGCGCCTTCAATCATGTCGATGTAACCCTTGATGCGGTAGTTCGCGGTCAGTATCGTGACTTTGGTTCTGCTGTCGTCATCAGCCATGTAATCCTCCGGTTACGTTTGGCGCGCCGTAGGGGGTGAAGGTGGGCACTGGTGCGAGATTGTTTCGGTATTCTAACAGGGGAACTCTAGCCCTTGCAGGCTCCCAGACCTACGAAGTAGTCAGAAGTCCTCGTAACTAAGATTTCTGCTACAGCTAATCGAACGCGCCGGCGCCAAGGGCATCAATGAGATTTCGAATTGCTTGGCAATAATCATCGCCCAAGAGCGTACCATTCGTAATTACGAGTAGTTTAGCGCGATCTTCAGGGGGGCGCGCAAGCAATGCATCGTATGCGTCTTTGCAGTGTGTTGCGCTCGGATTCTTTCCAATGTGCTTTTCAAGAAAATATGCCAATTCGTGCCACGATGCTGTCCGGCGTATCGCCTTCAATACTGGACTCAATTTGAACTGGCTATCAAGACGTTAGCGCTTTAAGAGAAATTTAATCTGTCCTTGCAACACGCAAACCCGTGACTTCAAGTCGGTCGGCAACTTTGCCACTGAACCGGTAGACGAAACTCAAAAATAGCGGATCACCAAACCACGAGCCGCCGCGCAGCACGCGTCGGTCACAGGGTCCCGCAGTCCATGCGGTTCCATCCGATGGCGCGCCAATATAATCATCATGCGAACAATCCTCGATCCACTCCCAAACATTGCCATGCATATCGTACAGTCCCCACGCATTCGGTAGCTTTTCACCGACAGGGTGCGTTTGATATCCGGAATTACCCTTAAACCAAGCGTAGCGGTCCAACTCGTTTTCATTTTCGCTGATTGAAATTGAATAATTAGTTTGCCCGGCGCGGGCTGTGTATTCCCATTCCGCTTCGGACGGCAAGCGATAGTTCTTGCCGGTCTTTTCACTGAGTTTCTTAACAAACGCCTGTGCATCATTCCAAGATACCCGCTCCACCGGCAATCTTCGACCCTTGAATTTACTTGGCTGATCGCCCATCACGGCAAACCACTGCTCCTGCGTAATCTCGAACTTGCTAAGAGAAAACGCTTTGATAGATACAGAGTGTTGCGGTTGTTCGTCCGGTGCGCGTCGTGAATTTGCTGAACCCATCAGGAACGTTCCAGCCGCAATCATCACCATCTCAGGGCAGTCGTTACAGTCTTTGAACGTCCCCCCCGATGATGTAGCCATCGGCGGCTTCCCCTTCGTGGTAGGCGATCCTCCGGCCTGTTGCACCTTACCCCGGCATTCCACACGATAAGTAAAACTCTGCGCTAACTCAGCCACCCGTGACGTGTTCAAAGGCGCAGAGATAGCACCATCTCGAAATGCGACCTTATTCTTAGCCAAAAACTCGGCCAGGACGTCGAGTGATATTGCAAAGTTGACGTTCTGAGGTATGTCGCCGGTAGCTTTAGCTGCCTGAATCGCATCCAATTTCGACTGCACAACACCAATAACTAACCCGGAAGCATCCATCAAGGGCCCACCGCTATTCCCCGGCTGAACAGGAGCCGTTATCTGCAATTCGCCGGCTGCATCCCTCAGGCCACGCAATCCACTGACAAGGCCAGAAGTGAAGTTGCCGCCGCTGGTCAGCGACCCGGCAAGCGGAAATCCAAAAACCAATACCGACTCGCCAAGACGGACACTGCGGGGATTACGTAACCGAGCAGTTGCCCCCTTTAACCCAGTCACGCGTACCAACGCCAAATCAATCAGGGCATCTGAATCCACCACTGCCCCGTTGCGCCGACCATCCGATGCCAGAACTTCAATTGCACTACAACCATCGACCACATGCTGGTTGGTAACCAACAAGCCGGGGGCAACGGCAAATGCTGTGCCGGATGAAACCTGACCGGACGCGCCCGGAGCAATGCAGGTCAACCCTAGGGCGAAAAAAAGGCGAAAATAATTCTTTGCCATCTTGGGGCATATGATAATGCCATTTCGCAAGGTTGGGTGCTCGTATGAAATCCATCGCAGGGACAGTTGGCGAGTTACTTTTCACGGCTCCCCGTCAAGTTCAAAAAATGGTTGGCACGCTCTCAGCAATATTCTTACTGCGCCCTAGCGACGCAACTCGGCACAGACGAGAATTGCAGTTGCCGCTTGCTCGGCATTGAGTTCTCCCGCTTCAACTTGCTTGAAATAAGTGGCTGCGGTATCCAAGACTTGGTTCAGTGTTTCGTCCAGCTTGTCATAGTCAGAACCGGCCACATAGTTCCCATTTGAAGCACAAGTCATAGTGCCTTGCGGCAGGTATCGTGGAACCATGTTTCACCTTTCTGCTGAATCGGCAGCCGCTTTAGTCCAATTGCAATGCCAATTGTACCCGCCGCCGCTAGCAACGGCTATCGCGCATTAGCGCGAGCAGTCTCATTGTCGAAAGAGGGGAAGCTGGACGTAGTGCCCAGCTTCGTACCAGAGTGGCGCCCCGAAGACGAATCGAACGTCCGACCTGCCCCTTAGGAGGGGGCTGCTCTATCCACTGAGCTACCGGGGCTCAGGCGGGCATTTTACTGCAATGCATGGCGCAGTCAGAGTTCCCGCGCTCACAGGCCGGATAACGTAAAATGCCGCCTGTTCCCTTGCCCTCCATTCGAATTATTCATGATCTGGTTGCTGATCGCGCTTGCACTATGTGCCTGCCTGCTGCTGTGGCGTGTCACCGCGTCGGGTAAATCCGCGTTGCCGCGCGTTGGCGATCTGCTGCCGGATTTCAGTCTGCCGGATCAGAACGGCGACACGCGCACAGGCGTGGAGTTTCGCGGGCGCTGGCTGGTGCTTTATTTTTATCCGCGCGACGACACGCCGGGTTGTACCGAGCAGGCGGCGAAGTTCCGCGACACCATGCAGGAATTCGATGTGGCCGGCGCCGCAGTGTGCGGTATCAGCGTAGATGACAGCGCCAGTCATGCCGGGTTTGCGCGCAAATACAATCTGCCGTATGCACTGCTGGCCGATCGCGACGGCAAAACGGCGGGGCGTTTCGGCTCGCTGCTGAATCTCTGGCTGGTCAAATTCGCACGCCGTAATACATTCCTTGCTGATGCGCAGGGGCGCATCGTGAAAATTTATCTTGGTGTCAATCCGGCGCAAAACGCGCGCGATGTGCTTGGCGATATCAGGAGCCTTGCGAAATGAGTGTGCAAAGCATCGACCACATTGTTATAGCCACGCACGACCTGGACAAGTGCCTTGCTTTTTACACCGGTGCGCTCGGCATGACGCTGGAGAAATTCGGTGAAGGTCGTATTGCATTGCGCTTCGGTGAGCAGAAAATCAACGTGCATCCACCGGGCTATGAGGCCGGTATCAAGGCGCGGCGGCCGACGCCGGGTTCGCTGGATTTGTGTTTTCTCGCCGCCTGCCCGCTGGAAGAAGTGATTGCGCGACTGCAGCAACATAAGGTGCCGATAGAAGTCGGCCCGACGCTGCGCACGGGCGCGCGTTTTGCCATCTGTTCGGTCTATGTGCGCGATCCCGACGAGAATTTGATCGAAATATCCGTTCCAGCAGATCAGACGACTGAAAACCGCTAGTCGAAGCTGCTGAGTTTCGCCGTTTCCCTGGAAATTTATGCCTCTAGTTACTCTTAATGGCGCGTGCCTGGCCTTTGGTCATGTTGCATTGCTCGACCATGCCGATCTGGTGATAGAGCCCGGCGAACGCATCGGTCTGATCGGCCGCAACGGCACCGGCAAATCCAGTCTGCTCAAGCTGATTGACCAGCAATTTCCGCTCGACGACGGTAAAGTATGGCGGCAGCCTTCGATCAATATCGCATTGGTCGCGCAGGAGCCTTTGCTCGATTCGGACATGAGCGTGTTTGACGCGGTGGCTTCCGGCTTGCATGAACAGCAGGCGCTGCTGCGTGAGTATCACGAGATTTCGCACCAGCTTGAGCATAGCGAAGCACCGAAACTGCTCGACCGGCTGTCGGCACTGCAAGCGCAGCTTGAGGACAGCGACGGCTGGCGTGCGCAGTCGATGGTCGAGACTACTATCATGCAGGTTGGTCTCAACGCCGATGATCGCGTTGGCCAGTTGTCGGGCGGCATGCGCAAGCGCGTTGCCCTCGCGCGCGCTCTGGTGACTGAACCGCAGTTGCTGATGCTCGATGAGCCAACCAATCACCTCGATATCGAAGGTATCGAATGGCTGGAAGAGTTGTTGGTCGATTTCGCCGGCTCTGTACTGTGCGTGACCCACGACCGGCGCTTTCTTGATCGCGTAACGACGCGCGTGGTTGAACTCGATCGCGGTCGCCTCGCCTCGTTCAGTGGCAATTTCGCTGAATACCGGCGGCGCAAGGACGAGATGCTTAACGCCGAAGCGCAGGAGAACGCGCGCTTCGACAAGCTGCTGGCGCAGGAGGAGGTCTGGATCCGCAAGGGTATTCAGGCGCGGCGTACGCGCAACGAAGGGCGGGTGCGGCGGCTTGAGCAATTGCGGCGCGAGCGCGCGGCGCGTCGTGACAGTCTTGGTAATGTCAATTTCGGCGTCGCGACCGGCGATCGCTCAGGCCGGCGCGTCGCCGAGCTATCGCATGTCAGCAAGCGGTTCGGCGAAAAAAACATACTCGACGATGTGTCATGCGTAATCCAACGCGGCGACAAGGTCGGTCTAATCGGGCCCAACGGCTGCGGCAAGACGACGCTGCTCAAGCTGGTGCTCGATGAACTCGATGCCGACACCGGCAAGATCGATCGCGGCACCAAGCTGACGGTTGCTTATTTCGACCAGTTTCGCGCTCAGCTTGACGATGAGGCAACGCTCTCCGCGGTCATCAGCCCGGGCTCTGAATTTGTCGAAATCGACGGCGCGCGCAAGCACGTCATTTCCTACCTCGGCGATTTTCTGTTTCCGCCCGAGCGCGCACGTGCCAAGGTGGCTAGCCTGTCGGGCGGCGAACGCAACCGCCTGCTGCTGGCGCGCCTTTTCGCGCAACCAGCCAATGTGCTGGTGCTCGACGAACCGACCAATGATCTCGACATCGAGACGCTTGATCTGCTGGAGTCGCTGTTGCAGGAGTATTCGGGCACGGTGCTGCTGGTCAGCCACGACCGCGCCTTTCTCGACAGCGTAGTGACACAGATACTGGTTTTCGAAGGAGCGGGACGCGTTTGTGAATATGCTGGCGGTTATGACGACAATCGCGCGGCAATCCGCGCGCGTGCTGCGGCTTTGCATGACGTGCCGGCCGCAGCGCCTGCTAAAACAGCGGTAGTGGCGGCACGTGCGCCCGCGGGAAAAAAAATGGGTTTTAAGGAAACACGTGAACTTGCCGCGTTGCCTGATCGTATTGCCGCACTGGAAAGCGAACACGTTGCTGCACAGGCGCGCCTTGCCGACCCGGTGCTTTATCGCAGCGATGCCGCGGAACTGAAGACCCTGCAGGCGCGGCTGGCGGTACTGGAGGGTGAGCTGGCCGCTGCCTATGCGCGCTGGGAGGCGCTCGAAGCGCAGAGTGGTGCGGCGGGCTGACGGCAGCGGCGAACGATTTTATAATCGACGCTGGCAAGGCTTACACGCAGTGCAGCCGGGGAGTGGGCAGAACATGACGCCACAGACAGAACGTTTCAGCAGAATAGTTGCCGGGGCCGACGAGAATATCAATCTCGCCGAAGCGGCCTTGCTGGTTGCTGCCGGCGAATACCCGGATCTCGATGTCGATGCCTGCCTCGCCCGTATTGAAGAACTCGCGTCGGCGTTGCAGCGGCGTTTGCGCGCGGACATCAGCGCCGCCGACAAAATAGTTCTGCTCAACAGGTATTTGTTCGATGAACTGGGTTTTCGCGGCAATCGCGAAAACTATTATGATCCGCGCAACAGCTTTCTCAACGATGTGCTCGAGCGCAAACTCGGCATTCCACTGACGCTGGCGATTGTTTATCTGGAAATCGGCCGCCGTATCGACCTGCCGCTGCAGGGCGTGTCCTTTCCCGGACACTTTCTGGTCAAGTGCACGCTGCGCGAGGGCGCGGTGATTCTCGATCCGTACGCGCGCGGCATTTCATTGAGTTTTGACGATCTCAAACAACGCATACGCAATCTTGATAACAGCGCAGAACCATCGCGCTCGGTGATTGCCGGCATGCTGACGGGGGCAAGCAATCGCGACATGCTGTTGCGGCTGCTGCGCAATCTGAAATCGATCTACACCGAACAAAAAGCGTGGTTGAAGGCGCTGTCGGCGGCAGACCATATTATTTTCGTCACCCCCGATCATGCCGAGGAATACCGTGATCGCGGCATGTTCTATCTGAACCTCGAATGTTTTCGCGCCGCGCTGTTCGATCTGCAGGCTTATCTGAAAATGCTGCCGACGGCGCAGGATGCCGACCGCGTGCGCAGCCGCATGGTTGAATTGCAATCGGTGGCGGCGCGCCTGAACTAGCACGCAACATTGCGGCGGCGGATTTGTGGCACACTGTTTTCCGCGTTGAATACGGGAGTGGTGCGATGGATCCTTATCTGATCTGGGTGATTGCCGGCATTGCGCTGGTCATCGCGGAACTGGCTAGCGGGACTTTTTATCTGCTGGTAATTGCCGTTGCCGCCTTCGCCGGCGCCGGCATGGCTTATTTCCAGCAGTCGTTCTGGCTTGCTGCGGTAGTGGCTGCAGCAGTCGCGGCCGGCGGCGTGATTGCTGTGAATCGTTACCGCACGCCGCGCGCAGCAGGTGGCAGCGCATCGCTTGATGTCGGTCAGACCGTGGTGTTTGAATCCTGGGTCAGCGAGGGTGAGCGTATGGCGCGCGTGCGATACCGGAATTCAAACTGGGACGCGCGCGTAATCGATACCGGTGCGCTTGAAACAGGGCACGTGTTGCACATCCGCAGCGTTCAGGGCAATACCTTGCAGGTATCCGTTACAGCGGTCTGATTGCGTTATGGCATAAGAGAGGAGTGAGCATGTTTCCAAAATTAATCGTTGTAGTAGTGCTGACGGCTGTGCTGGCGTCGATAAATGTCGCGTCCAACGGCTCGCTGGTGGCTTTTTTTATTATTGCGTTGGGTATTGTGCTGGCGATGGAGTCTTTGAAAGTGGTGCCGCAGCAACAGGCCTGGGTGGTTGAACGTTTCGGCAAGTTCAATTGCGTGCTGGAGCCCGGCTTGACCGGCATCTGGCCGTTTTTCGATCGCGTCGCCTACAGGCATTCTTTGAAGGAAGTGCCGCTTGATGTGTCGGAGCAGGTCTGTATCACCAAAGACAACACCCAGCTCGGCGTCGACGGCATTATTTATTATCAGGTAACCGATCCGAATCTCGCATCATACGGTTCCTCCAATTACATTGCCGCCATCACCCAGCTGGCGCAAACCACCTTGCGTTCCGAGATCGGCAAGATGGAACTGGACAAAACATTTGAGAGCCGCGATGAAATTAATCGCCAGGTCGTTGCGGTGCTCGACGAAGCAGGCCGTACGTGGGGCGTGAAAGTATTGCGCTACGAGATCAAGAACCTGACGCCGCCCGAAGCGATTCTGCGTTCGATGCAGGCGCAAATTACGGCGGAGCGCGAAAAACGCGCGCTAATTGCGAAGTCGGAAGGGCAGCGCCAGCAGGAAATCAATCTGGCCGATGGTGAAAAGCAGGCGGCTATTCTGCAGTCGGAAGGCCAGAAACTGGCCGCTATCAACCGTGCCGAGGGCGAAGCCAAGGCAATCACGACGATTGCGACCGCCAATGCGATGGCGGTGCGTGCGGTGGCTGCGGCGATGCATGAACCCGGCGGCGTTAACGCGGCCAATCTCAAGGTCGCTGAAATCTATATCGCCGCTTTCGGCAATCTGGCTAAGGCCGGCAATACGCTGATTGTGCCGAGCAATCTTTCTGATGTCGCGAGCCTGGTGAGTTCGGCAATGACGGTCATCAACAACGTGCGGCCGCCAGCCTCGCCGGCGACCGTGGTCAAGCCGGCTTAAGCGGGTTCCATGCGGGAGATTTTTTGCGGCGGGCGCGCAGCAGCGCGGATGCGCTGCCCGGAGGACGCTACAGCGCTGGTGTTGCTTCGACGCTGCCGACCGGCAGTTCGACGCGCACCCGCGGCTGCAGGGTTACATCGGTTGCGGGCGTGACATCAACTGCGCCGGTTGTCGGTTTTGCCGGCTCGTCCAATTCCGTGCGCGGCTTGATCTTCAGTTCCGGAAGATCTTCCATGTCCTTGTCTGGCGGCGGGTTGCCGTCATACACCAGATTGCGCCGGCGCTGCAGATAGGCATCACGCTGGAATTCATACGGGTCCAGCGCGGCTTCATCGAGAATCTTCGTCGAGTCGAGCAGATTCGCACGCAGGTTCACAGTGAACAGCCCCCAGATCGAGTTGCGCGTGGCAACATGGTCTTTCCAGATCCATTTGATCGGGTCAGCTTTGAAATCGACGAAGGTGCCGACTGCGTCGCGGAATGAACTCGGTCCGAAGAAGGGCATTTGCAGGTACGGGCCGTCTGCGAAACCCCAGCGTCCCATGGTTTGGCCGAAGTCTTCCTTGTGCTTTTCCAGACCGATTTCAGTGCCGACGTCGATCAGGCCAAGCACGCCAACGGTTGAGTTCACGGCGATACGGCCGGTGTCGGAAATTGCATCCGCAAACTTGCCCTGCAGCAGGTTATTCAGCGCGGTCAGGATGTCATAGAGGTTACTGAAGAAATTGGTCACGCCGGTGCGTACAAATTGCGGCAGCACGGCTTTGTAAACCGTCGCCACCGGTTTCATGATGACTTTGTCGAGCGCGTCGTTAACCTGATAGACAGCGCGGTTCAGCGGCTCAAGCGGATCGCGCGGGTTATTCGTGCTCGCGCAACCGGACAGAAACAACAGGACAGCGAGGCCGGAAAGCAGAGGGTTACGCAGGCTTGCAATAAGCATGGACATTGTGAGGGGCTGTGCCGGCTGGTTCAATATTTTGTATTATAACAATGATTTTTCGCTAAAACCAAGGTTTAGATTTGGTGCGTTTTTTGCATCGGCGCACCGCTTTGAAGCGCCTTCGCCGAGGCCGCCGGTGCTAATATCGTTGCCGTTCTCCAAAACTTTATTCCGCTAGAGGGAAATCCCATGCGCATATTGCGATTAACGGCAGGCCTTGCCGCATCCCTGACCTTTTTCTTGGCATTATCGTGCGCGGCGCAGAGTTATCCCGCCAAGCCGATCCGTTTCATCACGCCCTATCCGCCGGGCGGCACCACCGACATCCTGGCGCGTATTTTCGGCGCCAAAATGCACGAAACCTGGGGGCAACCGGTGATCGTCGAAGCCAAACCGGGGGCGGGCGGAAACATCGGCGCCGATTTTGTCGCCAAATCGCCGGCCGACGGCTACACCCTGCTGATGGGGGCGAGCGGTCCGCTCGCCATCAACGCCAGTCTGTTCAAAAAACTACCGTACGATCCGGCGCGCGATTTTGCGCCGGTGGTGTTGTCGGCGTCGGTGCCGCTGGTGATGGTGACGCATCCGTCGCTGCCGGCGAAGAACGTCAGGGAATTCATCGCGCTGATGAAGACCGGGCGCGGCCAGACCAATTTCGCCTCGGCGGGCCCGGGTTCACCGCAGCATCTGACGGCGGAAATGTTCAAGCTCATGGCCAAAGTCGAGATGACACACATCCCGTACAAAGGCAGCGGACCGGCCATCATCGACCTCATAGGCGGGCAGGTGCTGTTCGCGTTCGAGAGCATGATTCCAATACTGCCGCATGTGAAATCGGGCAAGTTGCGCGGTCTTGCGGTGACCAGCGCGACGCGTTCGGCGGTTTTGCCGGAAACGGCGACCGTCGCCGAATCGGGTGTGCCCGGATTTGAATCGATCGCCTGGTACGGCGTGGTTGCTCCGGCGGGAACGCCGGCCGATATTGTCGCCAAACTGAATGCCGAAATGCTGCGGATCGCCAATCAGCCCGAGATCAGGAAACAACTGATCGAAATGGGTTCGCCGCCAGTCGCGGGCGCGTCCGATCAGTTCGGTGCCTTGATCAAAAGTGAAATCGGCAAGTGGGGCAAGATTGTCAAGCAGGCCAACGTCAGCCTCGACTGATCACAATTTCGATTTGCGTGTTGGCGGTTTTTTAACGGCCGCTGCCGGCGTTTTTTGCGCGGCGGCTTTTTCGGCGGCTGCGCGCGCGGCTTCGGCCGCCGCCTGTTCCGCGGCCGCACGCGCGGCGTCGGCGGCGGCCGCCGCTGCGGCTTTTTCGCGCAGTTCGGCAAGCGTGGCCTCGGTTTGCGTCAGCAGCGGTCCGCCGAGGCTGACGGCGCGTTCTGCCGTGGCAACCGCCTCCTGCAAATTGCCGCGATCGGCCTGCACGTAGGCGAGATTGTTGAGCGCCGCGGCTTCGTTCGGATGCAGTTGCGCCGCCTGCGCAAACGCGCTTTCCGCGAGCGCGAGATTTTTCAGCGTGTAGGCGGTGTTGCCGCGTCCCATCAGTGCGGCAAAACTTTCGGGCCAGCGTTTGCTCATCGCGGTGTAGGCGGTCAGGGCGTTTTCGGTCTGGCCGATGCGCTCAAGCGCGACTACGGCGCCGGCAAATTGCGTCTCGGTGGCGGTGACCGGCACGCGGTCGGGCGGCACCGCGACCATCGCCCAGTAATTCTCGTTTTTCCAGATTTTTTCGAATATCGTCAATGGCGTAGGGCGGCGCTGCTGCACACCCGAACGGCGTATCACAACCGCCTGATCGAGATCGTAACCGACCACTACCGAGTAGTGCCATACCGGCGCCCAGCTGAACGGCCCGTAATTTTCCAGCACGACGACCGGCGTGCCGGCGGCGATTTCGCGCAGCATGTCGGTCATTTTCGGCGCCAGTTCCAGGGCGACCAGGCCGCGCCGGCGTGCTGCCGCGACCATTTCAATTTGCAGGCTGCCTTTGCGGCCGGGCAGGTAGACTTGGTCAACGATGTCATCCGGCGTCACCTTGACGCCGGCGGCGTTGAGCACCATGGCGAGCGCCGCCGGGCCGCAGTAGTAATCGTCCTGCGGATAAAACGGGACCTGTGTGAGTTCAATCTGCCGCGGCAGATCGGCCGGCCGCTGCGCTCTGAGCGCAGTGGCTTGCGGCGCGATCATCGAGCAGCCCGACAGCAGGCTGCTCAAAAAAATAAAGCCCGCCAGAAAGCGGGCTTTGAAGCTGAGCATGTTTGGTTATTTGTATACGTACCAGATAATCAGACCGATGATGACCACGCCGGCAACCCACCAGCCGGTGCTGCTGCCTGCGCCAGCCGGCAGGGAATCAATCTTGCCGGCGATGCGTTGTACTTCCTGGTCGGTCATGGCATTCACGCGGTCGGCCGCATTGGCGGGGGTCAGACCCAGCGTTTCCATTTGTTTGGCGACTTCGGCGCGGGCAACAAATTCCACGACCTTGTCACGGTTGGCCTGGGCTGCTGCGCTGGCGACAACTTGATCCGTGCCGATCATGCCGGCATTTGCCGTAAACGGCATGAGGATCATGCTGGCGATGAGTATCTGGCTTATCAGTTTCGAGAAAAATTTCATCAGAACCCCCTATTGACGTTAAAGATGGTCATTACTGCGGTAATTCAAAGCGCCGGAGACCGTTTTTACCGAAGCCAGATCACTTTATATATCCGCTGCTCTGCTATCGTCAAGCGCTACGTGCGTGTAATAAAGCCGCCGGATTAATGTTGCACCGAAATGCGGCATTTGCGCACGGATGTGTGCCGGCGCAACGCCCGGATTGCCGGTTTGCGCGATGTTATAATCTTCGGCTCATTGCAGGCGCTTACGCGCCGCCAATTTACGCTAGGAACACCCCATGCTGACCAAAGTAAAACCGGCATTTCAACTCAAGGACATGAGTTTATTTCGCCAGCAATGCTATATCGATGGCCAGTGGGCGGATTCCGACGACAAAAAAACCATTGCTGTTTTTAATCCGGCTGATGGTCAGCAGATCGGCACTGTGCCGGCCATGGGCACTGCCGAGACCAGACGCGCAATCGAGGCCGCCAACGCGGCGATGCCGGCGTGGCGCGCAAAAACCGCCAAGGAACGTTCCAACATTCTGCGCAAATGGTTCAACCTGATGATGGAAAATCAGGAGGATCTGGCGGTCCTGATGACGGTCGAGCAGGGTAAGCCGCTGACCGAATCGCGCGTCGAGATCGCCTACGGTGCCTCCTTCATCGAATGGTTTGCCGAAGAAGCCAAGCGCATTTACGGCGACACCATACCGACGCATCAGGCCGACAAGCGCATCGTCGTCATCAAGCAGCCGATCGGCGTTTGCGCGGCAGTGACGCCGTGGAATTTTCCGAATGCGATGATCACACGCAAAGCCGGTCCGGCGCTGGCGGCCGGTTGCACGATGGTGATCAAACCGGCGACCTACACGCCTTATTCGGCGCTCGCATTGTGCGAACTCGCCGAGCGTGCCGGCATTCCGAAGGGCGTCATCTCGGTGATTACCGGCCCGTCGGGCCCGATCGGCAAGGAGTTGACCGAGAGCAAGATCATCCGCAAGTTCACCTTTACCGGCTCGACTGAAGTCGGCAAACAGCTGATGGCGCAGTGCGCGAGTACCGTCAAAAAAGTATCACTTGAGCTCGGGGGCAATGCACCGTTCATCGTGTTTGACGACGCGGATCTCGATGCTGCGGTCGAGGGCGCGATGGCGTCGAAGTTCCGCAACACCGGCCAGACCTGCGTCTGCGCCAATCGCATTTTTGTGCAGGACGGCGTCTACGACAAGTTCGCAAAAATGCTGGCGGAAAAGGTTGCGGCAATGAAAGTCGGCAACGGTCTCGAAGACGGTGTGATGCAGGGCCCTTTGATCGATATGGCCGGCGTGGAAAAGGTTGAAGAGCACATTACGGATGCCGTGGCGAAAGGCGCCACTGTTATTACCGGCGGCAAGCGCCATGCTAAGGGCGGCACTTATTTCGAACCGACAGTGCTGGCTAATGTCACCACCAACATGAAAATTACCTACGAAGAAACCTTCGGCCCGGTGGCGCCGCTGTTCCGCTTCAAGACCGAGGAGGAATTGATCAAGCGTGCCAACGACACCGAATACGGTCTGGCTTCGTACTTCTACAGCCGCGACATCGGCCGCATCTGGCGCGTGGCCGAGGCATTGGAGTACGGCATGGTCGGTATCAACGCCGGTATTATCTCGAACGAAATCGCCCCCTTCGGCGGCGTCAAGGAGTCGGGCATCGGCCGCGAAGGTTCGAAATACGGGATCGAAGAATTCGTTGAGATCAAATATCTGCTGATGGGCGGTATCGACAAGTAATCGTTTTATATCGCACCCATGCGTGCCATCGCATCGCAGGGTGCGGTGGCATTTTTTATTGTTGCCTGGATAACCGGACGGAAACGGCATGTACGAAGGTTTTCGCAGCTTTGATATTCAGACCAGCGATCCGCAATGCACGATACACGGCATAATCGGCGGCAGCGGGCCGCCGCTGCTATTGATCCACGGCAATCCGCTGACCCACGTGCACTGGCATATGGTGGCGCCGCGGCTGGCTGAAAAATTCACCGTTGTCGCTACCGATCTGCGCGGCTACGGCGACAGCAGCAAACCGCGCGGTCTTGCGGACCACAGTAATTACACCTTCCGGCGCATGGCGCAGGATCAGGTGGACGTGATGGCGCATCTCGGTTTCAAACAGTTTTTTCTCGCCGGCCACGACCGCGGCGCACGTACCGCCTACCGCATGGCCTTCGATCATCCCGACAAGGTGTTGAAGTTCTGCAGCATCGACATCCTGCCGACGCATCACGTGTGGACGCATGTCAACAAGACCTGGATGGTGAATTCCTACCATTGGGCCTTCCTCGCCCAGCCCTATGATTTTCCGGAGCGCCTGCTCAAGGGCAATGAAGAGTATTACATTCGTTTAAAACTCGAATCGCAGGGCCTCGGCAAGGGCGGCATCAGCGAAGAGACGATGAAAGAATACATCCGCTGCTGCACGCCCGAGCAGATACACGGCGTCTGCGAAGACTATCGTGCGACCGCCACGCTCGATTTTGAAATGGACAAAGCCGATTTTGAGGCCGGGCGCAAAATCCAGTGCCCGACGCTGGTGCTGGTGGGTGGACAAAGCCATACCGCGGCGTTCTATAATTTCACCGAAGCTTGGTCGCATTACGCGGCAGATATTGTCGGCTGCGTGGCCTTGCCGAGCGGACACTATCCGGCAGAGCAGGCGCCGGACGAAACCTGGCGAGAACTGGACCGTTTTTTCGGCGGATAGCCCGGTGGCATCCGCCACCGGATTGAAGAGGGCGTGCATGCTGAATTCGACTGATTTCCTGATCGAGCCCGACGAGCTTTTAAAACTGCTTGGTGGCAACGTTGTCATCATCGATGCGCGCAAGTACGAAGATTTCAAGAGCGGCCATATTCAGGGTGCGCTGCCGTTTTCAACCTACGAATTGTTCGCCGAAGATACGTCGCTTGAGGGCATGAAACCGTTTGCCGACGCAATGGCGAACCGTTTCATGATTGCCGGCGTTACGCTCGAGCGGCCGGTGGTCGTATACGACGACGACACCGGCATGCGCGCGGCACGCGAACTCTGGATGCTGGAATTTCTCGGCCATCGGAATGCACGCATGCTGCACGGCGGCTTGAATTACTGGCGCAAGGTCGGCGGTCCGGTCAGCACTGATACTGATATACCGACGGTGCGCACCAAGGCCTTCAAACCGTCGCTTGCCAGCGGCTTCCTGGCCAGCATCGACGAGGTAATGCGCCGTGCCGGCAACTGGAATTACTGGCTGCTCGATGTGCGCGACGATCTTGAATGGGCAGGGAAGGACAATACGGTCTGCTGTGCGCGGCGCGGCCATATTCCGCACGCCAAACACATTGAGTGGACGAAATTTCTCGACAACGGCCGTTTTAAATCGCCGGAAGCGATCATCGCCCTGATCGAGCAAGCGGGCATCAATCCGCGCCATGATATTGCGGCGTATTGTCACCGCGGCGCGCGTTCGGCCAACGCGCTCTACGCCTTGCGTTACGCCGGTATTCATTCGGCGCGTAATTTCATCGGCTCGTGGCATGAGTGGTCGGCACGCGCCGACCTGCCGGTCGAAGTCTGAGCGGCTGTTTCAGCTGCCGTCCGACTTGATGCCCGATTGGCGGATGATCCGGCTCCATTTGGCGGATTCGGATTTCATGTAGGCGGCGTAGGCTGCCGGAGTACTCGGCGCCGCGTCGATGCCGCGCGACTTGAGCGACTCGATAATGTCGGGCGATTTCAGCGCGGTGATCATCGCCTGATTAAGCCGTTCGATAATTGCCGCCGGTGTTTTGGCCGGGGCGTGCAGCCCGTACCAGTTGGTCGCTGCATAACCGGGCACGCCGGCTTCCGCGATAGTCGGCACATCAGGAATGGCTTCCGCGCGTTTGCTGCCTGTCACGGCGATGCCGCGCGCCTTGCCGGACTGCACATGCGGCACGCCGGTCGAGATCACCGAGAAAAACACCGGAACGTGGCCCGCCAGCAAATCGGTGATGGCCGGCCCGCCGCCTTTGTACGGAATGTGCGTGAGGCGTATACCCGCCATCGATTCGAGCAGAACCGCCGCCAGATGCCCGGGGCTGCCGATACCGGAAGTCGCGTAGTTGAAACCTTCGGGTTTCGATTTCGCCAGCGCGATCAATTCCTTTAATGATTTTGCTGCCACCGATGGATGCGTGATGATGAGGTTCTGCAGCGAGACGGCTTGCCCGACCGTGGCAAGATCTTTCTGTGGATCGAAGGGCGCTTTCTGGATGACCGGCACGACAATCAACATGCCGAAGTCGCCCATCAAAACGGTATAGCCATCGGGCGGCGCCTGCACGGTCAATTCACCTGCGATCAGCGCGTGCGCGCCGGGCCGGTTGTCGATGACCACTTGCTGGCCGAGTGCCGCCGACATGCGCTGCTGGATGGTGCGCACGACCAGGTCAACCGCGCCGCCCGGCGGAAAGCCGACGATCATGCGCACCGGCTTGGACGGGAAATCCGCTGCCGTAGCGGCGGTGCACAATAACGTCAGCAATGCCGCAATTGCTGTGCGCATGGCGATTACTCGGCTTTGGCGCCCGAGGCCTTGACGACCTTGGCCCACTTCACGCGCTCGCTCTTGATATAGGCGCCGAAGGCTTCCGGCGTGCTCGGCGCGGCGTCGAGCCCCTGATTGAAAAAGAAGGTTTTGATTTCCGGCAGATTGAGCACCTTGACCGTTTCGGCGTTGAGCCGGTTGATGATGGCGCGCGGCGTTTTCGCCGGCACCAGCAGGCCGTACCAGTTGTTGGCATCGTAACCGGCGAGTCCGCTTTCGGCGATCGTCGGCAGCTCCGGCATCAGCGCCGAGCGCTTGATGGTGGTCACGGCGATGCCCTTGATCTTGCCGCCTTTGATCTGCGGCACCGCGCTCGCACCGGTGGCGAATACCAGTTGCACCTGGCCGCCGACCAGATCGATCATCGCCGGGCCGCCGCCTTTATAGGGGATATGCACGAGCTTGGTACCGGCGAGAACGTTGAACAGTTCGCCGGCGAGATGGCCGGTGCCGCCGACGCCCGACGAGCCGTAGCTGAGCGATTTCGACTTCGCCAGCGCGATCAGTTCCTTGACCGAACCGGCGGCGACCGTCGGATGCAGCGACAGAATATTGGTCGAATCGACCGCCTGCGATACCGGCGCCAGATCCTTGTCCGGATCGAACGGCAGCTTGCTGTAGAGACTGGGGTTGATGGCGAGCGCGGCGATAGTGCCCATCAATATGGTGTAGCCGTCCGGGTTGGCCTTGGCAACGAGGTCGGTGGCGATGTTACCGGCGGCGCCCGGCCGGTTATCGACGATGACCTGGTGCCCCAGCAGTTCGCCGAGTTTTTGCGCCAGCGGGCGCGCCGTGGTGTCGGTGCCGCCGCCCGGTGCGAAGCCGACGATCATGCGGATAGGCTTGGTCGGGTAATCCTGCGCCTGCACGCCGGGCGCCATGCCGGATAACAGCACTGCAATGGCAACGCTGCAAATGTGTTGACGCGTTGTGTTGTTGTGATTTTGCATATTTGCTGCTCCTGTTAATTTCGCATAACCCGCAAGCGCGGGCGGGGGTCAATGCGCGCGCGCCGTCGCCATGCGCGCCGCAATGCGCAACGCCTGTTCAAGCGCGCCGGTATCGGCCACTCCCTTGCCGGCAATATCGTAGGCGGTGCCGTGTGCCGGAGTCGTAAACACGGTTTTCAGACCGGCCGTTACGGTGACGCCCTTGTTAAATCCGAGCAGCTTGGTCGCGATCTGCCCCTGGTCGTGATACATCATGACCACACCGTCGAATTCGCCTTTGAGCGCTTTCAGAAAAATCACATCCGACGAGATCGGTCCAACACAATTGATGCCGGTTGCGCGTATGGAATCGACAGTCGGCCGGATGATGCGAATTTCCTCGTCGCCGAACAAACCGTTTTCGCCGCAATGCGGATTAAGCGCGGCGACGCCGATACGCGGCGCGGCAACGCCGGCTGCGCGCAGCGAAGTGTCAGCCAGCCCGATGGCCGCGGTGATACGCTCGGGCGAGATTAAATTGACCGCTTCCTTCAGCGCAATGTGCGAAGTGACGCGGAAGGTCGAAAACTCCTTGATCACATTCATCTCGCCGTAAAAGCCCGAGTGTTTGGTCAGTGCGGCAAACATCTGGTGCTCGTCCGGATATTTCCAGCCACCGCGGTTCATCGCGCCCTTGTTCAGCGGTGCAAAGCAGATGCCTTCGATCTTGCCGGCCTCCGCCATTTCGATCATGCGCTTCAAGGTGTCGCCGCTGAGCCGGCCTGATTCGTCCGAACTTTCGCCGCGCGGATATTTCGCCGGATCGACATTGCCGAGATCGATCAGCGGAATCGCGTCGCCGCTCCATTCGATTGCATCGATATCGTCAAAAGTTTTGTAATCGAGACGGATGCCGGCGTCGCGGCAGCCGGTCTCGAATACGCGCGCATCGCCGATGACGGCCACGCGCGCCACCGAATTGGGCATGCCTGACGCAAGCAATTTGACGCTGATTTCAGGGCCGATGCCGGTGACATCGCCGAGCATAAGTCCGAGGACGGGGAGTTTATTCATGGTTTAAATGCGCAATCAGGTGAGATACGAAAAAAGTTTTGGATCGAGCTCGCGCCGGTACTTGTCCAGCACCGGCTTTACCGCAGCAACGAAGGGTGCGCGTTCGGCTTCACTCAGTTCAATGATTTCATGGTCGATCAACTTGAACTTGGCGAGCATCTCGGCATCTTCTGCCGCCGCGAGTTGATGCTGGTAGCGGGTTGCTTCATTGCCGGCTTCAATGACAGCAGCCTGCAGATCGGCGGGCCAGTCGCGGAAGTGCTCCGCGTTGCAGATCATCACACTGGCGCCGAACAAATGTCCGGTCAGCGTTTGGTAGCGGTGGAAATTCTGCACACCGAAATTATAGGTATTGGTCAGCGGATTTTCCTGGCCGTCGAAACGGTCGCCGGCGATACCATCGACGAATTCCTTGACGTCCACCGAGATCGGTACGAAACCCATCGCCTGCAAAGCCTCGACGTGCATTTCACTGACCTGGCAGCGGATCTTGATGCCTTTGCAGTCTGCGGGTGTGCGAATCGGCCGCACTTTGTTGGTGACGTGGCGAAAGCCGTTGTCCCACACGCCGAGCAGTTTGAACGGCGTATTTTCTTCCATGCGCTTTTGCAGCAGTTTGCCGAACTCGCCGGCAAAAGCGCGTTGCACGCTGGCGCGGTCCTTGATGATGAAGGGCAGTTCCAGCACCTTGAATTCCGGTACCGGATCGGTGAAGCGCACCGACGAGATGTAGCACAACGACAATTCGCCGGCCGCGACCATTTTCGGCAGATCGCCCGACTGACGGCCGAGATCGAGTACATTGCCGATCAATTGAAAGTCGATACGGTCGCCGAATTTCTTTTTCAGCAGTTCGCCGAAACGCGCGGCGGCGCGGTTGTGAATGGAGGCGGGATTCTGATAACCGCCGAACTTGATAATTATTTTGGACATGGCAGCGCAGGCTTAGAAACGGGACGAGAGAGTATCACATCGGTCGGCTTTTTCGCCCGACGGCGCGCAGCATGGCGGCGTACGTAGCGGCCTGCCTTGACCGGCGCGGGAGGCGCACGGTAATCTCGCCGCGCACAACCGGATCCCGCCATGCAAACCCCTAACCGCATACGCCAATTGCTCGCTGACGGCAAAACCGTCACCGGCATGCTGCTGTTCACCGGCAGCCCGATGGTGGTCGAGATGATGGCCGCCGCCGGCCTCGACTTTGTCATTATCGATATGGAACATAGTCCGCTCGATCTCGATCGCGCCGGCCATCTGATACGCGCCGCCGATGCCGCGCACATCACGCCGTTTGTGCGCGTACCCGAAGTCGATGCGGCGCTGATCAAGAAACTACTCAATCTTGGCGCTGCGGGCATCGTGCTGCCGCACGCCAATCGCGACAACTGCAAGGCTTTATTGAATGCGATGCGTTTTGCGCCCGACGGTGAACGCGGTGCTTGCCAGATCACACGCGCCGCCGGTTATGTGCGCGGCGGCTGGGACGCCTACGCGTCGCAGGCTAATACCGAATTGATGGCGATTGCGCTGCTCGAAGAAAAAGAAAGTATTGCCGATTTCGAGGCGCTGGCGGCGATGCCGGGGTTGGACGCATTCTTCGTCGGCCCGACCGACTTGTCGATATCGCTCGGTGTGCCGGGCGCCACTTTCGACGATCCGAAAATGAGTGCGGCGCTGGATACGGTGGTTGCCACTGCGCGACGTCACGGCAAATACGCAATGACACTGATCGGCAACAATCTCGAAGTTGAATACGGGCGGCGCATCGCCAAACGCGGCGTGCAGATCATCGTGCTCGGCACTGACGGCGATCTGTTCGTCGATGCGATCAAGCGCATGGCGGGCGTCAAGACGTGAGCGAAGAATGCAAGAAGCTCATTATTACCGTGCGCGTCAACGAATATTCGCCGCGCACGCGCAACAAGCATATCCCGTTCACGCCCGACGAAATCGCCGAGACGGCGGCTGAATGCCGCGCAGCCGGCGCGTCCATCATTCACTTTCACGCACGCAATGCCGATGGCAGCCCCAGTCACGCGCCCGAGGTCTATGCCGAGATCGTCAGCAAGATCCGCGCGCGCTGCGACATCCTGATCGATTCGACACTCGGCCAGATTACGGTCAAGGAAGACGAGAACCGCCTTGCCCACATCAAGCTGATGGGACAGAAGAGTGCGACGCGGCCGGATTTTGCAGCGGTCGACACCGGCAGCAGCAATATCGATGCCTATGATGCGAAGACGAAAACATTCAAAACGCTGAACAAGGTGTACCTCAACAGCACCGAGACCTGTTTGTTTCTGGCCAAAGGCATGACCGAGGCGGGTGTGAAGCCGCATCTGTCGGTGTGGGCGGTGCCCTTCGTGCGCATGGTGGATGCGTTTCTCGACATGGGGGTGATCCGCGAACCGGCCTATGTGCAATGCGTGCTGGCCGAAGGCGGTATCGTCGGCGCGCATCCCTGCACGCCGCGCGGGCTTGAAGCGCTGGTGGATTTTCTGCCGCCGCATCGCCGCATTGAATGGACGGTCGCTTGCAAGGAAGGCAATCTGCTCAACGTGGCCGCCACGGCACTCGAACGCGGCGGTCATCTCGCGCCGGGCATCGGCGATTACCCGTATGAAGAACTGGGTTGCCCGACCAACGCGGAACTGGTGCAACGTTTCGCTGCGCTTGGCCGCGCCGCCGGTCGCGAGCCGACCACCACGGACGAAGCGCGCGCACTGCTCGGGATTGCGAAGAGCTGAAGCTGCGCGGCGATCGACCAAACACGCGGTACGGCGATACGCCGCCGCGTGTTCCCGCTAGAGTTCTCTCACCGCCAGCTTGCGCCATTTGATGACGCCAGCGTTTTGCTGCAGTCCGATCGGCCCGCTCGGGTACTTGCCGTCTTCGACGTGGACCGTGACCACGCCGTTCAATTTGACGGTCATCTGCTGACCTTTGGCGTACACCTCATAGGTGTTCCAGCGGCCGCCCGCCTTGTAGATGGGCGGCACTGTGGCCGCCGGCATCAGCGCGCCGGTGCTGCGCGCGGTGTCCGGGTTCTGGTCCCAGATCTGCACTTCGTAGGCAGAGGCACTGCTCACATTGGCGGGATTGGTGCAGCGTATATAGATGCCGCTGTTGGTGTTGTGATCTGCCCAGAATTCCGCATAGAGCTCAAAGTCTTTGAACGAGCGTTTTGAGACGAGAACGCTGGCGCCCTGGGTGGTGCTCTTGTCGGCCTGTATCGTGCCATCTTCCGCGTGCCAGTTGGCGCCGCCATTGCGGTTGAAATTCTCAAGGCCGGTATTGCCGTCGATCAGCGTTATCCAGCCCTGTGCCGGCGAATATGCCGCGCAACCGATAACAGTCAGTGCAACCAACAAAGATGTCGTGGCAATTGCAAGCAGTCGTTTCATTGTGGTCTCCCCCTGTTTTGATGTTGTTTGTCCGTCTAGCATGCGGCACCCGGTGCTTGACCGTCAAGGCAAAAGCGGCCAATCGAAGCGGAAATTTCCGCGCTGTCCGGTGCTCGCGGCCGGCTGCGCGTTCCCTGCTAAAATTCCCAGTCCGGCTGCGTTGCACTGCAACTTGGCGGCATCCCACATTTCCGGAGCATTCATGGGTTACACAATTGCCGAAAAAATTCTGTCCGCGCATTCCGGTGGCGCACCGGTGCGCGCCGGCGACGTAGTGGTTGCCGATGTCGATTTCGCCATGATGCACGACGCGCGCGCCGGTAACGCAATGAAAATGGCGGCCAAACTCGGCGCCAAGGGGCTGCCGTTCGCGACGAAGACGGCGCTGGTGATGGATCATTATTCGCCGCCGCCGCATATTGAAGCCGCCAACACGCACAAGGAAATGCGTGCGTTTGCCGAAAGCACCGGCGCGGTGCTTTATGGAATTGGCGACGGCATCTGCCATCAGGTGATGCCCGAGGGCGGCCATCTGACCGCAGGTGATCTGATTGTCGGCACCGACACGCACTCGGTCACTTACGGTGCGTTCAATGCGCTGGGCACCGGCGTTGAAGGTACCGATGTCGCCGCGGTGATGCTGACCGGCAAGCTGTGGTTTCGCGTGCCAGAAACAATACGCATTGAATTGAAGGGCCAGTTGCAACCCGGCGTATGGGCGAAAGACGTCACGTTGAAAATGCTCGGCCGCTTCGGCGCGGAGGGCGCGAA
>JANYDY010000009.1 GCA_025363435.1 Betaproteobacteria bacterium | reverse complement strand
TGGCGAAGCCACGACCGGTGCCGAGCACGATCGGATAACCGGACTCTTTCAGTGTCGGCACATCGGGCGCGAACGCGGCGCGCTTGTTGCCCGAAGTCGCCAGCAGCCTGATCTTCTTCGCTTCGACCAGCGCCTGCGTTTCGCTGATGTTTTCCGTGGTGAACAACACATGGCCGCCGGCCACCGCCAGCGCAGCATCGACACCGCTCTTGAAAGGCACGAACTTGAAGCGCGCGCCGGCATCGCGTTCCATCAGGTACAGCACCTGGCGGCCGAAACCGTTGGCCGAGGCGAGCGCGGCGGCATACACGGTGGGCTCACGCTTGCCGGCCTCAATCAGCTCCTTGATGTTGTTCAGCTTTGAATTCGCCGCCACCGCAACCACCTGTGCGTCCATGCCGAAAAATGCCAGCGGCGTGTAGTTTTCGAGACCGAGATCAAGATCGGCGCGCGACGCGTTCGTCAGCAGCGTGCCGGTACCGATGCCGAGCACGAAATGCGGATCGCCGTGTTTGCTCTTGATAAAACTGAATGCAATGCTGCCGCCGCCGCCAACACGGTTGTTCACCACCACCGGCTGCGACAGCAGTTTGTCACGCGTGATGATGTCGGTGACGATGCGTACAAACTGGTCGGGCCCGCCGCCGGCGCCGCTGTGCACCACGAATTCAACCTGTTTCGACGGGAAGCCCTGTGCCCAAAGCACCGGCGCAGCAAACAGTGTCAGCGCAATCAGCGCACCTTTGGCAACGTCGTGCAAACCGTTCATGGCAACCTCATTCATTTAGCGTGATGCGGTTTCAGCCTGCTTCTTTTCCAGTGCGAGTTGCATCGCGCGGCCCGCACTGCGGTAGTTTTTAAAAATTACGGCGCGATCACCGAACGCACGTACCACGGAAAGCTGTCCCAGCTGACGATCTTCTCGCTGCCGTCGAACAGCGTCGCCAGTTTTCCGCCGCCGGCTTTATACGAAAACTTTTTCACATGGTCCGGCGGATTGGTCGTCGAATTACGCATGATGTCGATCGCCTGATCGACCTTGAATATCCGGTACTGCGACGTGTCGTTCGGATAAAAGAACTTCACTTCGGGATTACCTTTGATCAGCGGGCCGCGCTCATATTCGATCTGCACTTCGATGCGCTCACCCGTTGCCGCGGCAAATTCCCAGTTTTCGCTACCCGTCATCGCGGCGCCCGTTGCAGCCGAGGTGCGCGACATCTTTGCCGTGGCGGCGTGTTGATAAACGCCGAAGTCTCCCGGCGCATCGGCGGCCTGATCAACAAGGCCGTGGATGATGATCTGCCCGACAACATCAGTGCCGGTCTTTTTCACCGGTATGGCCAGATAGACCAGCCGCGCGGTCGGGCGCGCCGCCGGCTTGCCGTCGCGGCCGATGATGCCCATGCGGTCGATAAAGATCATGCGCAGATTACAGTCTTTGGCCGGCCCTGCCGTCGCAATCAATGCCTCCCAGCCATCCGGCAGCATTTTCGCCAGCGCCGCGTCGTTGACGCGAAAATCCAGCTGCAAGCGGTGTTCGGCCGCGACTTCGAGCGTGGTTTGTGCCGCAGCACCCAGCGATGCCAGCAACAAACCGGCAGCAAGCAAAATTCCTGATCTCATCATTCTCCCCTTTTTAATATTGCGCAGCCGGACCGGATTACCGACCGCTGTTTTAATGGTCTTACTCGCCCGCCACCAGATACGCCCACAGCGCCGCGATGCCGTCGGGCTTGATGACATCGCCCCACGGCGGCATGTTTCTCACGCCATAGGTGACCGAATCGATAAAGCGGGTGCGTGCATCGCGCGGAAAAGTGGCGAGATCGATCGCCCACGGCGGGTTCTTCATGTGCTCGCCGTGGCAGGTGACGCAATTAGCCGCATAAATCGCCGCCCCCTGCTTGACCTGCTCCGGCGGGAACTGCTGCGCCTTTGCATGACCCGCGATGGCGCCTGCGCCGAACAACGCGAAGCTGAAGAAATAAATTAACTTCATGCGACCGGCTAATCAGGCATCAGCGCAAACGTGTACACCGCGCCGCCAAAGGGGACGGTATCGCCCAGTGCGCGGCCGGATACAGCGCCACCGCGGCCCGACAACACCGTGACATATTGAACGCCCCGGTAGGTGTAGGTAATCGGCGGCCCGACGATGCCGGAGCCGGTCTTGAACTGCCATAACTGTTTGCCCGTGTCCTGATCCAGCGCGATGAATTCACCGGTGAGCAGGCCGGTGAAAAGCAAACCGCTGTCGGTGGCCAGCGTGCCCGCTGAAACGCCGAAGTTCTTTAATGGAATCTTCCATGCCGTTTTACCGGTGAGCGGATTCATCGCAATGTGATATCCCGCAGGATCGGGAACTCTGGAAGTGGAATCGATGCCGATGTAACTCGAACCGATATCCAGCTTCACATCGACGAATTTCATCACCCGGATATATTCCCACGAATTCAAAAACAGCAATCCGGTTTTGGGGTTATACGCCGACAAGGTCGCATTGGTGGCGTGCCGCGGCAAAAGGTCGATTGTTTCACCCTTGACCGCGCGCTCAAGCAGATCGGTCAGCACCGGGCGGCCCGTTTTCAGATCGATGTACTTCGCCCAATTCTGATTGACGAAGGGGTGCGCCGCGATCAACTGGCCGTTAGTGCGGTCGATCACATAGAGAAAGCCGTTCTTGTTGACGTTGAACAGCACCTTGCGCGGTTTGCCTTCGACATCGATGTCGGCGAGGATGCTCTCCGCGGTGCCGTCGAAGTCGAAGCTGTCATTGGGCAGAAACTGATAGTGCCAGACCATTTCACCGGTCTTCGGCCGGATCGCCAGCAGGCTCGCGGCATACAGACTGTCCATGCCGGCGCGATACTTCGGGTTATACGGCTCGGCGTTGCCGGTACCTATATAAAACAGATCGAGCTGAGGGTCGTATGAACCGGGCTGCCAGGTAGCGCCGCCGCCGTACTTCCAGGCATCGGGCATTTCCTTGTTCGGCCACGTTTCCGAACCTTTTTCACCCGGGGCCGGAATCGTGTAAGTGCGCCACAGCCGCTTGCCGGTTTCCGGATCGTAGCCTTCGATGAAGCCACGCGCCGTGCGATCGCCGCCCGCCATGCCGGAAATCAACACGCCGTTCACAATCGACGGCGCGACAATTCCGACGTAGCTTTCTTTCCATTCGGCAAATTTCTCTTTCCAGATTTCCTTGCCGGTTTTCATGTCGAGCGCAACGACATAACAATCTACCGTGGTGCGAAACAGCTTGCCGTTATAGATGGTCGCCGGGCCGCGCATGATCACGCCGGTGTTGGCGACGCGCATTACGCCGCGGTCATAATTTACCGGTGTGCGCCAGATCTGGCGGCCGGTTGCGATGTCGATCGCAAACGTCCAGTTGCCGTTGACCACGTACATGACGCCTTCGTAGACCGTCGGTTGCGACATTTCACCCATATCGCTTGAAAGACTGAAACTCCACGCGGGCACCAGTCGCTTGACGTTCGTCTTGTTGATTTCTTTCAGCGGGCTGAACATTTTCAGGTCGTAGCCCATGCCGAAGGTCACGACGTTGTCGGTGTTGGCCCCCGCGTTGGTCAATTCCTGCGTGCCGGGCCCGGCGCAGCCCGCGAGGCACAACACGCAGGCGAGAACGAAAAGTTTTCTGGTCATGTTTGTCTCCTTGAATTTTGCCGGCGCTAGTCGTTCATTAACGCGAAGGTCCAGACCATTCCGCCGGCCGGCACGCTGTTGGTGACAAAACGGGCCGCATTGCTGCCGCCGCGCCCTGACAACACGCTGACATACTGTTTGCCCTTGTGCGTAAACGTGATCGGCGGCGCGTTGACGCTCGAACCGGTTTTGAACTGCCAGATCTTCTTGCCGGTGTCCTGATCGAGCGCGATTACTTCGCCAGTCAGTTCACCGGTGAACAGCAAACCGCCGGCGGTCGCCAGCATGCCGGCGGAACTCGGCGTTTCCATCATCGGCGTTTTCCAAACGACCTTGCCGGTCAGCGGATCAAGCGCCTCGTGATAACCGGCCGGCTCACCCTGCGGCACTGCCATCGAAGATTTCATCGCGGTGTAATCACCGCCCAACACAAACTTCGCGTCCGTGAACGCGAAGGTGCGCGGGAAATTCCACGAATTCAGATAGACCAGATTGTTATTCGGGTTGAATGCAATCAACGTTGCATTGGTGCCGCGTGAAGGCGTCAGCAGCACCGTCTCGCCTTTCATCGCGCGATCAAGCAGATCGGTGCGCACCGGGCGGCCGGTTTTCAGATCAATATGCGTCGCCCAGTTCACCGGCACAAAGGGGTTGGCAGCGATCAGTTTGCCGTTGGTGCGATCGATCACGTACATGAAGCCGTTCTTGTGCGCGTTGATCAGCACTTTGCGCTTCTGGCCGTCGACCATCAGATCGGCGATCACGCTCTCGGCGGTCGAGTCGTAATCGTAGGTATCGTTCGGCACGAACTGGTAATACCAGGCGATCTCACCGGTCTTCGGCCGTATTGCCAGCACGCTGGCGGTATACAGGCTGTCGGCGCCATCGCGATAAACGGGGTTGTACGGCTCGGCGTTACCGGTACCTATATAGACGAGATCGAGTTCCGGGTCGTACGAAGCCGACTGCCAGGTCGAGCCGCCGCCGTATTTCCATGCATCCGGTTTCGATTGATTCGGCCATGTCTCCGAACCAGGCTCGCCCGGCGCCGGAATGGTGTAAGTGCGCCACAGGCGCTTGCCGGTTTCAGGGTCATAGCCCTCGACGAAGCCGCGCGTGGTGCTCTCACCGCCGCCGGTGCCGTTGATCAGCACGCCGTTGGCGATCAGCGGCGCGATCACGCCCTTGTAGCCTTCCTTGAAATCGGCGTACTTCTGTTTCCAGACTTCCTTGCCGGTCTTCATGTCGAGTGCCAGCACCTGCGCGTCAAGCGACTGACGGAACAGCTTGCCGTTGTAGATGGTCGCCGGTCCGCGCATCAGCGCGCCGCCGCCCGCCACGCGCAACGCAGCGCGGTCGTAATTCACCGGCTGGCGCCAGATCTGGCGGCCGGTCTCGATATCGATCGCAAACGTCCAGTTGCCGTTTACTACGTACATCACGCCGTTGAAAACCGTCGGCTGCGACAGATCGCCCATGTCGTTGGAGGTGCTGAAGCTCCACACCGGCACCAGCTTTTTCACGTTCGACTTGTTGATCTGCTGCAGCGGGCTCCACATCTTCAAGTCGTAGCCCATGCCGAAGGTCGTTACGTTATCCGTGTTGCCGCTTTTGTTAAGCAAGTCGGCGGTGGTCTGCGCGAACGTGAGGCCGCAAAAGGCGTACAGCAGTGCTGCGAGCAATGTCTTCATGATCTCCCCCGAGAATTTTTTAGCCGATCCGGCCTTGCGCCTATCGGTATGACTCCGGCCAACAGCGCTACTCTAACTCATGCGAACGCCGTTGTGTTTTCCGGTGCAGGTTTAAGCTCGCCGCGCTCCACCCGCAGCGCCACCGCCAGCAGCGCCTCCTGCGCCGGCACCGCAATACCCAGCTCCCGCGCCCTCGCCACCAGCGCCCCGCCAGTGAATTCGAGCTCGCTGCGACGTCCGCGCATGATGTCGAGCGCGACCGATGGCCGCTCGTCTTCGCTGGCGCGCTGCCAGCGCGCGTGCAAGCCTGTTTCGATAGCAGCCAGCGCCCGCGCATCGCCGCGTTCGGCAGCAAGCCAGGTGTCGGCTTGCGCGCCGTAGATATCGACAAGTTTGAAATTCTGCGCGCGGCCGGCGCGCACACCTTCGGCGGCGAGCCTGATGGTCAGCGAACGCAACGCCTGCGACGACAGCAGCGCGCGGCTGTTGAGGCCGGTGGCGGCAGCAAGGCCGTGGGTGATCGAATTGATGACGAGTTTCGACCAGCGCTCGCCGGTCAGGTTGTCCGTAGCCTTGGCGCTGTCGACGATATTAAGCAGTTGCACCAGCGCTTCGATGCGCGGCGTGATGCGACCGTCGATTTCGCCAGCGCGGAACACCGTGTGTTTGGCGCCGCCTTTCGACGAAGTGCGCTGCACGACACCGGGATCGGTGGCGTTGGCGCCTATGGTGCTAATGCCGACGCCGACTGTTCGCTCAACACCGATAATCGCCGCAATGCGCGCTTCGTTGATGCCGTTCTGCAGCGAGGCGATGTAACCGTTCGGCGCGAGATACGGTGCCACCGCCGTGACCGCCCATTCGGTGTCGTACGATTTCACGCACAGCAGCACAACATCGAATTTGCCGGTGAACGCGGCGAGTTCGCGATTATGCAGAATCGCCGGATGCGCAACGCGCGTGCCGCCGGCGTCAACAATGCGCAGGCCGTCTTTGCGTATGCTCGCGATGTGTTCGGGCCATTGCCCGATCAGCGTGACATCGCGGCCCGCCAGTGACAGCAGGCCGCCGATGGTGCCGCCAACCGCACCGGCGCCGAAGACGCCGATGCGCGCCAGCGCGTGCGTCACGCCTCGTGGCTTTCGAGGCAATACGTTTTCACGCCTCGTGCCTTTCGAGGCAATACGTTTTCACGCCCCGCGCCTTTCGAGGCAATGCGTTTTCACGCCTCGCGCCTTTCGAGGCAATGCGTTTTCACGCGCCGCGCGCCTTCATGCGCCATTAATGGCCTTGAGAAAGGCCTTCGAGCCGCGCGCCATGAACTGCTTCTGGTGCACGTTGATCCACTTGAGACCGAGGCCCATGTAGTGCGCGACGATGTCGATCTCGTCCTGCACGTTCATGCCGGCGACGCGGCCGGCATCGGCGACACGCTTGATCGAATCCTCAACCGCCGCGCGCACTTTCGGGTTTTTGCGGTCACCCTTGAATCCCATTGATTCGGCGAGATCGTTCTGACCGAAGTAATAGGCGTCGATCGCGTCGATCTTCAGCAATTCAGGCAATGCCGCCACCGCCTCTTTCGACTCGACCATTACCAGCACGATTTTTTCGCGCCAGTCGCCGTCGCCCCAGCGTTCGAGGCCCGCCAGCAATTCATTGGCGGCGGCGACGCTGTGCACATGCGGCACCTGGATACCGCCGGCGCCGCAACTGAGATAACGGTTGATCAGACCCTCGTCGCTGCTGTGCGGACGCAGCACCGAATGCATGCCGGCAACGCGCGCCGCGCGTGCGAGTTCGTTGACGAGCTTGAAATCGGTGTGGCTGTGCTCGCAATCGATGAACAGCGCGTCGAAGCCGATCTCGCCCATGAACTCGACCATGTCGGACGTCGGAAAATCGCAGTTGACGACGGAGATGACTTTTTGCGCGAACAGTTGTTGTTTGGTTTTAGCGGGCATTGCGACCTCGGTGTGTGCTGCGGTTATTCAAATTCCTTCCCTCATCCCGGCCCTTCTCCCGGCGGGAGAAGGGTTCATCTTCTCTCCTAATGAGAAAGATTTTCTCTCGAGGGGAAAATTTTTCCGGAGGGGAAAATTTTTTCTCCGAAGGGCAAGGTTTTTATCCCCTCTCCCTCCGGGAGAGGGTTAGGGTGAGGGTGAGGGAAATTTTTAGCTTGCAAGATGCGAATTGATGAACTTCCAGTCGAACTCGACGCCCCAGCCCGGCTTCTCGTTCATCGTGACATAGCTGTCCTTGGTCTGCGCGCGGTCGAGGTACATGCCCTGCCAGATCGGGTCGCGGTCGTGCGAGCCGTGCGACTCGACGGCGTAGCCGGTGCGCGGGAACGCGGCGACCAGATGACAGTGCAGCTCCGGCGAATGGTGCGGCGTGATCATCACGCCCAGTTGATCGGCCATGTGCGAGACGCGCAGCGATTCAGTGAAGCCGGCATAGCGCGTGGCGTCGAACATCATGTAGCGCACGCCGCCGACCGTCATGAAGTCGCGCGCGGTGAAACGCGTCATCTCACGCTCACCGTGCGCGAGCGGAATCGGCGTCGCCGCCGCCAGCCGCGCGAAATCCGCCGGCTGCAGGTACCAGTGCAGCGGCTCTTCTAGCCAGAAAATGTTCGACGATTCGACCGCTTTCGCAAATTCGATGCACGCCGGCAGATCGTAGGCGGCGTTCAGGTCGAGTTTTAACCGGATATCAGGGCCGATCGCCGCGCGCGTCGCTTTCACGCGTTCGATTTCTTCGGCCATCGTCGCGCCGCCGACTTTCAACTTGACCGCCTTGAAACCGTTTTTGACGAAGCCGGCGAGCTCGTCGGCGCAGGACGTGAGCTTGCCGCCGGGCATATAGTAGCCGCCGGTCGCATAAGTAAAGACCGGCTTGTTCTCGGCGCCCAGCAGCCGGAAGATCGGCAGCTTGGCGGCCTTGCCTTCGATGTCCCACAGGGCCATGTCGATGCCGCCGATCGCGGCCATGATCTGCGGACGCGCGGCGCGCGACAGCCCGCCGAGATTCGGCCGCGGCGAAGTCATCGACAGCAGTTGCTCCCATATGGCGACGCGCGCGAGCGCATCCTTGCCCATGATCTCTTCGCCGAAGCGTTCGACCCATTTTTTGATTTCGCCCATCGGGGTACTGCTGACCTGCCCGTAGCCCTTGATGCCGTCGTCGGTGATGACTTCGACCAGCAGCAGTTCGACGTCCGCGCGCGATTCCTGCGCGGTGCGTTGCACATCTTTCAGCTTGGCGATGATGGGATAGGTTTTAACGGCGGCGATCTTGCTCAATGGATTCCCCTTGGACTTGAAATTGCGCGGAACCCCGAACTTTCCGCCAGCGGCGGCCTTGCGTCAAGCCGTTCCGTGCGCGATTGACCGCTGTTCGGCACGGCGATATAGTCGTCTCGCAAAATAAAATAATCTGAATTTCCGATTTCGCCGGCTATGCAGTTAGTGAAGATGCCGGTCTCATAAAATCTTGAAGCGGGGAGGCCTCATGGTCAGACGAAACGCGCACATCATCGTGTCGTTGCTGGCGCTCGTGTTTGCAGGCACGGCAGCGGCTCAGATCACCAGCAATCCGATTGCCGCTCCGATCGAGAAACGCGGTCTGGCGGTCGAAATCGTGGAGATAGCGCGCCTGCCGGACACCCGCGGCATTCGCCCCCCCGAGGAGGACGTCAAGCCGGCCGGCTGGGCACGCGTGAATTACGTGCGCGACCTTCCGGACGGCCGTCGTTTCGCCAACGACTCGCGCGGGTTCCTGTATCGTCTCGACGCGAACGCCCAGCCGCAAGTCTACGCAAGCATCGTAGAAACGTTTCCGCATGCGGTTTACAACCGCCTTTCAAGCGGACTCATCGCGTTTGTCTTTCATCCGGAGTTTGCGCGAAACGGTCTTTTTTACACCGCGCATGCGGAGCGCGGGCCGGGCAATCCGGCAAAACCCGACTTCATCCCGCCCGGGTATGGGCTCAGCCAGGTGACTTACCACAATATCATCACGGAATGGCATGCGAGCAATCCGGCCGCCAACGTATTTGCGGGCACCCGGCGTGAACTTCTGCGCACGGCCCACATTGTCGCCAACCTGACGCATCCTCTGAGTGCGGTCGAGTTCAACCCGACGGCGAAGCCCGGCGACGCCGATTACGGCCTGCTCTACATCAGCGGCAGCGATCATGGGTTCAGCAATGGCGGCGGACCGAATCAGAGCAACCCGGCCCAGACGCAGCGTCTCGATTCGGTCATTACCGCCATGCTGCGCATCGACCCGCGCAGCCCGTCGGTGACCCGCGGCGTGAAAGGCCTTGGTGATTACACCGTTCCGGCCGCCAACAAATTTGCCTCTGACGGCAACTCGAGCACGCTGGGCGAAATCTACGCCTACGGATTCCGCAACGCCCACCGGATATCGTGGGATACCGACGGCACCATGTTCGCCAACGATATCGGGATGAATCAGATCGAGGAGATCAACATCGTGCGCAACGGCGGCAACTATGGCTGGATGGCGCGCGAAGGGCTGTGGGAAAACACCCGCTGGCGTGGTGGCGAACTGAATGGCCTCAACCCGCTGCCCGACGATATTCTCGACGGACGCCGCAAGGATGGCTTCATCTATCCTGTCGCGATGTACGACCACGACGAGGGACAGGCGATCACCAGTGGATTCGCGTACCATGGCCGAATTGCCGCGTTACGCGGCAAGTATGTGTTTGGCGACATCAATAACGGCCGCATCTTCGCCGCCGATCTGGCCGAGTTGAAGAAAGCCGACGACGGGGTGCCCCGCACCGTGGCGCCCATCGAGGAAGTGCAGCTCTACGAGCGGGATGCCTCCGGCAACCGGGTGAACGTGTCGCTGCGGGAACTGATCGACCGCAAAATGGGCGCCAAAATCGCCCGCGCCGATCTCTTCATCAGCCAGACGCGCGACGGCGAATTGCTCATCACCTCACGACAGGACGGCACCATCCGGATGCTCACCCCGGATTCGGCCACCACCGCAGCGGCGCCAGGCAAGCGCTGATGCCAAATCGAAGCAGCGCGAAGAAGCGCCTCGCGCGGCCGAAGCCTCTGCCGGGCCAAAGTCACGCTCACGCGCTCGGACATGATCACCTTTCAATAGAACCCGTAGGGCGGATCAGGCGCGCAGCGCCGTAATCCGCCGAATGGGAAACGACACACGTGCGGCGCAATGCGCTTCGCTTATTGCGCCCTACGAAGCTGCCCTCCAGCGTGAACATGCCGCGCTCGCCCGCGAGGCACGGCCGCGCGGGCGGCCGGTCGCGGACAACGTGAGGACTGTGGCGGTGCATCCGGGGCAGATAGACTTCGATCTGCAAAACAATGAGCCTAGCCCCTTTCACTCAGGGCATTTCTATTTTCAGCTCAGGTAGTTCCGAAAGTTCGCCGGAAAGCCTCCTGCCCTTTGGGCGTGATGGTGACGACGCGCGAGCGGCGCGCGCGCAAGATCCAGCCGCGCCTGGTGCACAGATCAAGCAGCGCGGCCGCGAGCGCGCCGCTTAGATGGGGGCGACGCTGGGTCAAGTCCACGCAGGCGCGTGCGAATACGCGCCGCGACCGGTGCGCCGCGTCGAGATCGATCCCCAGCGCCGCGAGTCTGTTTTCGCCGGGCCGGGTGAGCCGAAAATCCCGTCCTTCGGCGACCAGCCATCGCGCTTTCAGCATTCCCTCCAGAACCTGCACCGCCGTTTCGCCGGCCAGATGGTCGTAGCAGGTTCGAGCGTGCAAGAACTGGACCGGCACCGATTTCGAAGGCAACACGCTGCGCGACGCACGCGGCCGCGCCGCGCTGAGCGAGGCCAGGCTTTCGATCGTGTCCGCTATGTTGGCGCTCGCGATCCGGAAGTAGCGGTGCCGCCCCTGTGCTTCCGAGGCGAGCAGTCCACCCGCCACCAGCTTGGCGAGGTGCGCGCTCGCCGACTGGGCCGAGATGTTGGCGACGAAGGCCAGTTCGCCTGCCGGTCGCGTAGTGCCGTCGATTAACGACCAGAGAATTCTTGCGCGGCCCGGGTCGGCAAGAAGGCGGGCGATGCGGGCGATACCGGGTTCGTCATCCATATTTCAGTTCTCCATGAAACGTTGACGCTACACCGCCCGGATAATCCTGTCATTACTTATTGATAAAGGGGGAGTATGAATCACGCCATGACGATGAACCCTGCCGACACCGCCATCCTGCGTCAGTTGAATGAGGACTTCGTCCGTTCGGCCGAAACGTCGAAGGTCCACCGGTTCGGCGAAATACTGGCGGAAGATTTTCTATATAGCAGTTTCGATGGCTCGATCATCGATCGCGCGGCATTCCTGGCGCAGGCTGCCCTGCCCTACCCCGGATCGAATCTGGAGGCGGTCGATGTACGCATACGGCTCTTCGGTGAACTGGCGCTCATCCATGCAGCGTTCAAATACATTAAACGAGACGGGCGCACAGGATCGGGCCGCTATACCAACGCGTATGCTCGGCGCCAGGGCCAATGGCTTTGCGTGTCCGCGCACTTCAACCGTTTTTGAAAGGCGGCCACATGCATGATGACAGGTGTAATCCCTCCAGATTCGACACTGCCGATCTTGAAATCCTGCAGGAGCTTAATCAAGGGTTCATACGCTCCGTGAGAATGTCCGACGTGGGCTGGTTCGACAGGAATCTGTCGGAGGATTTCCTCAATAGCAACGCCGACGGCTCACTGGTAGATCGGGCGGCATTTTTGCGCCAGATCGAACCGCCGTGTCCGGTGTCGAATTTCGGTGTCGAAGATGTGTGCGTCAGAATTCTCGGCGATGCCGCAATCATCCACGGCCGCACGACATACGTGAAGCCCGACGGCCAGGCCGCCGCCGGCCGCTACACCGATGTTTGGGTGCGCCGGGGCGAGCGCTGGAGCTGTGTGTCCGGCGATGTAACGCGTGGTTGACTTCCGCCCGCGCCGTTATCCACGGCACTACACCTCTGAGCATCCTATGGCAGTTTCGTAGGGTGGGAGATTTCTGCTAGCTTGATGCGAGGGCGGCGCGGCATTGGGCTATCTCAAAATATCAATTGATGCTGCCCCCTTGAACTGCCAATTTTCTAGCTGGGAACACCGAGTCGGGCCACGGAAATCTTGCACTGACCCTATTTATTTAACCACGGTTAATCTGAAAAAAACGTGGCCCGTCCCCTTGGGGATGCAGCTATGCAAGCCTGTGTCCGACCGTGCGTTGGAAGATCGGCGCCTTCTGGCGCTCATCCGTGATTCCTACACACTAGGGGACAGACCACGGTCAATCTGAAAATAAACCGTGGTCCGTCCCCTTGGTGATTTTCGTCGAGACTGTTGCCATTTAATGGCGGCGAGTCGATCGAATTGAATTGCCCGAATCAAGCGATAATGATCGCTACTTTTATTTTGTGGTTGCCGGTGCGCGTACGAACATGTTTGGGTAAGTTGTTCCACGCACCTTTCGATTATTCGATAACGGAACCTCTATGACTGGATATGGCCCATTCCAGCTTAGTACCGTGAGTGGCTCGCCAGAAGGGACTAGTACGCACCCGGATTTGGTAAGGTAAGTCGCGACGGGAGGCAAGGGCCGGCGCATCATCGAAGCTTGACCTTTAAACAGTTTATCCTCAAGAGCCTCGGTTGAATTCTGTTGCATCCAATTACTCATTAGGTCGACCGTTTGAAGGTCGGGACAAACCATCGCTCCGGGTACAAACGGCATCACAGCTCGGGCAACAACGGGGCCGGTGGGGTGGGCTTGATCCCATTCTTGCTGCTCGCGTTGCCGTTCTTTCGCTGCCTCGCGGCGTCCTTCCTCGTGTTTTTGTTGATTAATTGCTTTCAATTTTGTTCGGTAAAAATCAAGCGCTTCACGCTCTTGTCGATTGCAATCTTCGCGATCACTGCCAGCTGACGAGCAGGTCCGGCCATTTGCATCGCGACTATTTATATAGACATAATTTGTAATTGTGTCTTCGCATCGTGAAGTGGCACAAACTGACGGCTGCATCCAGCAATAGTTCTTATCGTTTACAACCGCGCAGGTCTGACTTGGGCTAAGCAGATCGGTAATATATTTTTCAAATTTAGGATCGACTGCGGCCGACGCAACCGTCAATTGTACAAGCCAAGCTGTCAATGCAATCCTAAGAAAATTCATAGGCGCTCCACTCGTATTGCGTTGACAAAATCTATGGTCAGGCAGCTTGTTGCGTCGGCAAATATTCTGCAACTGATCGCAATGCGGCAAGGATATTTTGTTTGTTACCTACTGCGCGATTGCAACACACTAGGGGACAGACCACGGTCAATCTGAAAATAAACCGTGGTCCGTCCCCTTGGCGCCAGATTTGACATGCGGCAGTGTTGCAGCTGTTTACATGCGGCGCAATGCGCTTTGCTTATTGCGCCCTACGTGACTACTTGCGCGCCTTCGCCTCAGCGAGCTCTTTTTCAAGCTGGTTCACGCGATCCTGCAACGTCGATATGCGCGAGCTGAACAGGCCGACGTTGAAAAATGTCACGTTGTTGGCGGGCGCATCGAGCGTGTTGCCGTATCCGAGCCAGGATGAATCGTAGACCTTCACATTTGTGAAGCCTAGTTCCTGGAGAACCCCCGCGGTTTCGGAGGCGCGCGCGCCGCTTTGACAGTAGACGATGGTTTCCTTACTGGGATCGAATCGCGAATACAATTGCCTGAGGTCGGTGACCGGCTTGAGCGACATGCCGGCGTTGGTGCTGACCTCTTTGCGCGTCAGTTTGCCCGGGGTTTCCGGATCGACCCAGTTCTGTTCGTAGGGAATGTTGACTGCACCCGGAATATGGCCGCCGCGGATGGCGCGAATGTCCTCGCCGGAAAATTCCTTGGGCGTGCGTGCATCGATGATCTGAACGTCCGATCTATTAAGCTTGGCAATCATTTCTTTCGTGGTCACTGCCGCTGACGGATTGATCTGAAGTTTCAGTGCCAGCGGCGCAAGTTTGGTCGCCTCGCGGCTGACCGTGCGGCCGGCTACGTTCCAGCCCTCAATGCCTTCGTGATACACGCGCACGTTCTTGCCGTTGAAATACTGGATGGTGTAGAGCACAAAATACGGTTGCCAGTTGCCGCGGCCGCCGTAAACGATGGTCTCGCGACTGGGATCGATCCCCGCCGCGCCCAACATCTTTTCGATGCGGTCGACGGCGATGAAATCCTCGGTGTTGTCGTCGCGCAAAACCCGCGCCGCATCGCCGATGTTGATCGCACCGGCAATATGCCCGCGCGCGTACGCGTCGGCCGGCCGGACGTCCCAGACAATGGCGTTGCGCGCGATCGCCTCGGCGACGTAGGCGTCGTCGACGATCACCGGCGATGCCGCACAAGCGAGTTGGCCCGAGAGCAAAAACAGCGAAATAGCGATGATGTTTTTCATGACGGCTCCGCCTCCTTGGCGTGACGTTGGGTTAAATCGCTGCGATCCTGAACAGGGGCCGCGGATACATCGGGCATTCTAGACCTTTGATCGGCAGGCAGGCGCCCAGCGTGGCGAGGGGCACATTCCGGAATTTCCGGGCGCCTCGACACGACACCCCCCGCCGACGCACAATAGAATCATTCAAGAAAAATAATGCGCAGCGCGCGCTGCCACCTCAGGGGAGATTCACCATGGCCATCAGCCTGAAAGTTAATGGGGCGACCCGCTCGGTCGACGCCGAGCCGGACGAGTCGCTGCTCTATGTGCTGCGCAACGACCTCGAGCTCAACAGCGCCAAATACGGCTGCGGCATGACGCAGTGCGGCGCCTGCACGGTGCTGGTGAACGGGGCGGCGCGGCGCTCGTGCGTGACGCCGGTCGGCTCGATCGAGGGCAACGAGGTGACCACACTCGAAGGGCTGGGCACGCTCGACAAGCTGCACCCGCTGCAGAAAGCCTTCATCGACGAACAGGCGGCTCAGTGCGGCTATTGCATCAGCGGCATGATCATGGCGGCGGCCGACCTGCTCAATCGCAATCCGCAACCGCGCGAAGCGGACGTGCGCGCAGCGCTCGCCGACAATCTCTGCCGCTGCGGTACCCACAACCGGATCATTCGCGCCGTGTTGCGTGCCGCGCAGCAGAAAGGCGGGGCTTGATCATGAACGCACCTCAACTCACGCGCCGTGAATTCATCGCCACCCTCGGTGGCATCGTCCTTTCGTTCAGCCTCGTTCCAACAGTCGGGCTCGGACAGACCCCGGCGCGGCTCCCCGGCAGCCTGGATACCAACCGCATGCTGGATGCGTGGTTGCGCATCAATGCCGACGGCAGCGTCACCGTGTTCACCGGCAAGGTCGAACTCGGGCAGGGCATCGTGACAGCGCTCGCGCAGATCGCCGCCGAGGAACTCGATGTGCCGTTAGCGCGCGTCACGATGATCTCGGGCGATACCGGCCGCACGCCGAATGAGGGGCAAACCGCCGGCAGCCAGTCGATCGAACAGAGTGGCACGGCGCTGCGCATGGCGGGCGCCGAGGTGCGCGCCATGCTCATCGATCTCGCTGCTGCGAAGCTCGGCGTTGCCGCCGATACGCTCAAGGTTACGGATGGCATCATCAGTGCGGCTGACGGCCGCAAGGTCGGCTACGGTGAACTCGCGGCGCAAGCAGATCTCAAGCGCGAGGCAAGCGCCAAGGTGCCACCAAAGCCGCCCGCGCAGCACAAGATAGTCGGCAAGTCCGTGCCGCGCATCGACATCCCGGGCAAAGTGACGGGCGGCGCCGCCTTTGTGCAGGATGTACGGCTTCCCGGCATGCTGCATGGACGCATCGTGCGTCCGCCGCGCTATGGCGCCAAGCTCGACAGCTTCGACGAGGCCATGGTCAAGAAATTGCCGGGCGTCATCGCGGTGGTGCGCGACGGCAGCTTTCTCGGCGTGGTGGCGCAGCGCGAGCAACAGGCCATCAATGCGCGGCTGGTGCTCGCCGAATTCGCCAAGTGGTCGGGCGGCTCCGCGCTGCCCGATCCGGCGAAGATGTATGAGCAGCTCATGGCGCTGCGCAGCGAGACCAAGGTGATCAGCGAGAAGGACGCGCCCGTGCCGGCCGGCGCCAAGGCGATCGAGGCGACCTACCATCGGCCCTATCAGGCCCATGCCGCGATCGCGCCCTCGTGCGCGCTGGCCGAATTCGAGGACGGCTAGCTGACGGTGTGGACCCACAGCCAGGGCGTCTTTCCGCTGCGCGCCACCATCGCCCGAGCGCTCGGCATGCAGCCGCGCGACATCCGCTGCATCCACGCCGAGGGCGCCGGCTGCTACGGCCACAACGGCGCCGACGACGTCGCCTTCGACGCCGCCATGCTGGCGCGCGCCGTCAACGGGCGGCCGGTGCGGCTGCAATGGATGCGTGACGACGAATTCAAGTGGGAGCCGTACGGCCCCGCCATGACCATGAAGGTCAAGGGTGCGGTCGCCGGCGGCCGCGTGGTCGATTGGTCCTACGACGTCTGGAGCCAGAGCCACAACATGCGACCGGGCGATCCCGACGGTATCAACCTGCTCGGCAGCTGGTATCTCGCCGATGCGAAGCAGCCCGGGCCGGCGCGCCATTCCGCGCAGCCGAATGGTGCGGGCGACCGCAACGCCATCACGCTCTACGATTTCCCGCGCCAGCGCACCACGCACCACCTGATCATGGACAATCCGGTGCGCACCTCGGCACTACGCACCCTCGGCGCCTATGCCAATGTATTTGCGATCGAGTCCTTCATCGACGAACTCGCAGCAGCAGCCGGCATCGACCCGGTGGCATTCCGCCTCGCGCATAGCAAGGACGAGCGCGAGCGCGCCGTAATCGAGGCCGTGGCCAAGGCCGCCGCGTGGAAACCGGGCGAAAGCGTACAAACGGGCAATGTCCTGCGCGGCCGCGGCATCGGCTATGCGCGCTATAAAACCGTCGCCACCTACAACGCGGTGATCGCCGAGGTTGAAGTGAATCGCGCAACCGGCGTCGTCAAAGTGCCGCGCATCTGGACCGCGGTTGATTCCGGGCAGATCATCAATCCCGACGGCCTGACCAACCAGATTGAAGGCGGCGTCATCCAGTCGATGAGCTGGACCCTGCACGAGCACGTGCGGTTCGACCGCAACGGGATACTGTCGGAAGATTGGATGAACTATCCGATCCTGACCATGCCGGAAACACCCAGGGTCGAGACCGTGCTGATCAACCGGCCGAACGAACGTTCGCTCGGTGCCGGCGAGGCCGCGCAAGGGCCGACCGCGGCCGCCATCGCCAATGCATTCGCAGCCGCGACCGGCCGGCGCATCCGCGAGCTGCCGTTGACGCCCGAACGGGTCAAGCTGGCGCTGGGATCGCCGTTGACCGGCACGCCCCCGGCTACCAATCGTTATCCTTTTGATCAATCCGGGGAAGTTTTGAGGCCGGGCCAGAAGTGAACAGGTCGGCGTTGGCGCAGCGGTTGTTGGCGGCCCCGGAAGGGCACCGTCCGGGTCCAACCCGATGGAATAGTTTTGGCGCTGGGCAGATTCAGCACACCCGCATATACTGCCGTATCCGAGGAGATCATGCCGGCATCGGGTCATTCTAATAAGTTACACGCGAAGGAGGGTGCAATGGATTCGGACCAAAAAAACAGCCGTAGAGAAATGCTCAAGGCCAGCGCCGCGTTAGCGGCCAGCGGCATCACGACGATGGGCGCAGCGGGCACGGCCCAGGCGCAGGCGCACGACCATCCGGCGACGCCGGGCAGCGAGAACGCCTCGCCGATGATCCACGGCAGCAAGGAGCAGATTGAATACGGCCATCGCTCCAAGTACGTAAACTCGGTGCGCGTACAGCACCCCATCGGCGGCAGGCCGTCACCCGACGTGTTTGGCAAGGTGTTCCACGTGGCCTCGCCGTTGCAGGATTCTGTTGGCGTGATCACGCCATCGTCGTTGCACTATATCGCGACGACCCGCGGCTCTTTCCTGCCGGACGTCGACCCGAAGTTGCACACGCTGACGATACACGGCGAAGTGGATCGGCCCCTGACGCTCACCATGGACGAATTGAAGCGCTTCCCTTCAGTGACTCGCTTGCATTTCATCGAGTGCGCGGGCAACCGGCACAACGGCAAGCAAATGAACGTGCAGGACACGCACGGCATGACCAGTTGCTCCGAATGGACCGGCGTGCTGCTGTCGACGCTGCTCAAGGAATGCGGCCTGAAAAGCAGCGCGAAATGGTTCGTCTCTGAAGGCGCCGAGGAAGTGAAAGGCGCATCGAGCATACCCATCAACAAAGGCATGGACGACTGCATCATCGCCTACGGCCAGAACGGCGAGGCCTTGCGGCCGCAGCAGGGGTTTCCGGTGCGCATCATGGTGCCGGGATGGGAGGGCATCTTTCACACCAAGTTCCTGCGCCGCATCAAGGTGACCAAAGATTTTTACATGAACTACAACGAATTCGGGCATCTGACGCAGTCAGACAAAGTGCTCGCGCTCGGCGAGCAGATCGGGCCGAAGTCGGTCATCACCTATCCGTCCGGCACGCAGCGGATTCCGGGGCCCGGACTCTACGAGATCAGCGGGCTCGCATGGTCTGGCGGCGGCACCGTGAAGATGGTCGAAGTCTCCACCGACGGCGGCAAGACCTGGAATCGCGCCCAGTTCAAGAACACGCCGCAGCGCATGGCGCACGTACGATTCGCTTATCCGTGGAAGTGGGACGGCACCGCGACTACGATCATGTCGCGCACCACCGACGACATCGGGCAGAAGCAGGCGCTGCGCGAGGAGATTGCCGATTGGTGGAAAGTACCATTCGAGCGCGACTACCGCGTGCCCGGGCTCGACAACAGCGTCATGCCTTGGAAAATAGCCGGTGACGGGATGGTGACCAATGGCCTTGCGTAAATTTGCCATGAGAACGCCTGGTGTTGTCGCGATTCTGCTCGGAAGTCTCGTCGCGGGCTCTGCGTTCGCGCAGTCGCCCACCTACGGCGTGGGGCGCACGCCGACCGCAGACGAGCTGCGTCGCATGGATATCTCGATCGGTTTCGCAGGCGAGGAACTCCCGCCCGGCCGCGGTAGCGCCAAGGAAGGCGCGCAGGTCTACATGCAAAAAGCATGCGTCGGCTGCCACGGCGTCACGGGCATAGGCGGGTTGGCACCTATTCTGCGGTCGAAACTGGAAAACGCCGAGACTTTGCCCGTCTGGAAAAAGGAGCGCATCCTGCCGCTGCGCGCGCCAAGCGCGACGATCGTTTGGGATTTCATCAATCGCGGCATGCCGGTCGGGCTGGAGGGAACTCTGAAGCCCGATGAGGTCTACGCATTGACGGCCTACCTGCTCTTCCTCAACAAGGTGATCCCCGAGGATCAGGTGCTCGACAGAGTGAGCCTGCCGAAGGTCAAAATGCCGATTGGCGATCAATACGGCAAGCTGCATGAGTTCAAGTCCAACACGCCAAGGCTTGAGGGTTATCCCTACTAAGTTAAAGTTAAAGTGAACGTCAAAACCAAAAAGGCCTGCGCATTGCAGGCCTTTTTGCTTGGAGGTGGCGCGCCCGACGTAATGAATCTGAGTGAACCCAAGGTAACGGGGTCGATTTGATTTCACGGGTTGGCGACCAAAAGTCTCGTAGGGCGCAATAAGCGAAGCGCATTGCGCCGCATGTCAGTCATCGTATCCCAACGCGTCAGCCACGCCACCCGCCCAATCCGGCGGATAAATCCCGGCTTTCACCAGCTTGTGAAAAGTCGAATGCGGCCAATCGATGACGCGCCTGACCAAACCATGCTTCACTGGGTTGAAATGCACATAGTCCATGTGCGCCTGCATGTCTGAATCGTCACGAATCAGATGCTCCCAATATCATCGCTGCCAGATTCCGCGTTCCCCGCGCGCAACACGTACCGCCGACAAGCGCTCGACTTTCGGCAACGCCTTTGAAAACTCCATCTTGATCAGACGCCAGCGCGTGGCGAAGTTCATGTCATCCAGCGGCAATTCCATCACGCAATGCAGGTGTTCGGGAAGCACAACCCAGTTTCGTAGGGTGGGCAGCTTGCTGCCCACGCGTTCAATCAGTGCGCCCGATCCCGCGTGGGCAACAAGTTGCCTACCCTACCGGGCTAAAAATTACTCTAAATAAATACATATTAATCAATATGTTATTTACTTTTGTGGCCATATTGAATATTTTCAGCAGCGGGTAAAAAGTCTTTATAAGTCTAATAAACTTTTTAACAACTCAACTGTCATATGTGTATAATTCAGAAAAAGACTCTATTTGCCTCAGAACTTGACCTGTAGTTAGCCCCTGAAATGTGGTATAATAGCCTGCCAGCTTAATTTACAACACGGAAACCCAATGGCCGAGCAACAAACTGATTTGCGTAAGCGTAGCCCGCGTGCCCCATCGGCGCCACTCAAGGAATCCCTTGAGCGAGCACTCTTGCTCTATGAACGCGAGGGTCGCCACCCTGTGGCTATCGACGTTGCCGCCACTGACTTGGGATACAAGGACTGCAAAAGCGGCGCCGCGCGATCCACGCTCGCGACATTGCGGCAATGGGGATTGATCATTCGACCTAACGAGGGACAGATTCAAGTCTCCAAAGATGTCGAGGCATACAAATTCTCGCCTGAACTGATTCACAAGCAGTCAGCACTGATGCGCTGGTTGAAAAATCCGTCGGTCTACAACCACCTGCTGTCGAAATTCTCTGATCGCCTGCCCTCGGACGCGGCGCTGAGGTTTGATCTGATTCAAATGGGCTTCATGCCGGATGTTGCGGCCGAGCAAGTGTTGATCTTTAAGAAATCTGTCGAATTCGCTGACTATTTTGCGGTGGTGGCCGCGGGTCGCGCACCGACGTCTAACACGCCGGCACAGGAGATAAATGGCGACATCGAAGATCAATCGCAGCAAGTAGCGGAAACTCTCACGCCCGCCGAGTCTAACGCCGCGATGCAAGAGTTAGGACGCCTTGGGCAGGAAGTGCGCGGTCCAGTGGACCGCATCCCTATCCGCCTAACGGGAGGGCGTCGCGCCTACCTTATGATACCTACGCCGTTCTATGAGGCGGACAAGTCGCGCATCAAAGCTCATATCGACCTGATACTGGCGGACGAGGTTGATTCGGAAGGGGGCGGCACTGCCTAAATAAAAAGGCCCACCAGCAGTTAGCGCTGCTGGTGGGCCTCCGAATCTCCCCGGACAACGGAACCGTCCAACGGGAGGCCGGGATACTCAAACCCCAGCTCATTCGCAATGCAGTGGATGATTCTGTAGTTTGAACATGCCGGTGTCAAGTGGTTCCATCTTTACGAAAGGGTCGATTATGACCCCACCGTTCCCGGCACCAGCCGGGTGTTACTGGGTATTCTGCAAGTCGTTCCGGCATTATCGGAGCGGTAAACAGGTATATCCGAAGAAGGCGAGCTGCTTCGCTTTCCTATGTCGTAAAAAGAAGTAAGCAGTAAAGCAGCAGGGGGCGGTCAGAACTTATTGCCGGCCGCCCTCTTTTCACTACTGTAATTTTTGTAGGATGCGCAGCCGCTGACCACGCGTTCATTCAATCAGCCGCCTTATCACCGCACCATATACCTCCCCACCTCCGCACTCCCCGTCCCGCTGCACCCCGTCGCCCCATAACGCAGGAAGCGCTGCACGCGCGCCGCGCCGTCGACTTCGCCGACGTACATATTGCCGGCAGCATCGTTGGCCACCACGTGCGGCCAGTGGAACTGGCCGGCTTGACGGCCACCGCCGCCGATGCGGGTGAGTTCGGTCATGTTCTGCCGGTTGACCACGTAGATCACGTCGTTGACGAGGTCGGCGACGTACATGCAGCTTTGCTTCGGGTCGGTTGAGAAGTTCACCGTGCCCGAGGTGCCGCCGATGGATTGCGGCGCGACGGCGAGCTCGCCGACGTAGCCGCATTTACCGGCTTCGCCTTCCGGGTTGCGGCAGGGCTTGCCCGCTTCGGCCGCCTTGAAAACCTGCACGCGATTGTTGCCGCGATCGCAGGCGTAGAGCAGGCCGTCGTTGGCGAGCCGCGCGCAATGCAGCGGGCTACGGAAGAATTTCGGTTTCATGTTGCCGGCCTTGAAATCGGCGTTCCAGCTGGCGGAATACGCGGTATCGCCGCCGTTCTCACCGACGACCGGGTTCTGTCCGTAGGCGCCGAAGTGGCCGACGTATTTGCCGGTTGCCGCGTCGACGATCAGCACGCGGCGGTTGCCGTAACCGTCGGCGATGTACATCAGGTTGGTTTTCGGATCGACCACCATGTCGGCCGGCCAGTACGGCTCGGGCGTGCCGTTGACGCCGCCGTTGGTGTCGTTGCTGTTGGGGCCTTTCGCGCCCGCAAAGCCGATCTGCAACACGAAAGTGCCGTCGGCTTTGAACTTGAGGATGTGCGAATCGTCGCCGAAGTTCGCTGCCCACGGATACTGACCGTAAAAAGCGCGCGCCTGGCCGTTGCCGGCGATGTAGACGAAGTCGTTGTGATCAACGTAGATGCCGTGCTCGCGCGCGGGCCAGAAGCAGCCGTCGGCCTCGCGGCATTTCGTCTTCAGAAAATCTGCGTCACCCGGGCCGCCCCACGCCTTGAGCAGTTTGCCGGCTGGGTTGAACACGAGTATCGACGGCGCCGGCGCGCAGCAATTGTTGATCGGGCCATACGGGCGCGGATGACCGAGCGCGCTGATCGGCTGACCTTTTGCGTCTTTGCCGGCGGCGCCCTGCATGCCGCTGTCCTGCGAGCCGACCGAACGCGGGCGGTGGTAGACCCAGATCTGGTCGTGCTTGTCGACGGCGATGCCGCCGACATCGCCGATCACCCAGTGGTTCGGCAGCGGCTGCGGCCACGCGGGGTCGAGCACGAAGCCGGGTGCTTCGCCTTTTTTCTCGACCGCCATGCCCTCGGCTAGGCGTTCGACAACGCGCGCTTTTTGCAGGGCTTCGGTGGCGGAGTTCTGGGCGCTCGCCGGCGCAACAAACGGCAGACTGATGCAGGCAAGCATCAGCGTGCGGGAAACAATCGTAAGAATTCTGGAAGTCATCGTAATGCTCCTCTCCTGAAGATGGCATTCGTTGATGTCGCCTTGAGGCTAAGCGGTCGTCAGCCCCGGGATCTTGTATGAACGCCGGCAGACTACTTTTTACCCCACATTGCAGGGTGACGCCATAGATGCGCAAATAGAAGGGCGGCGCACTGCGTTCGTGGTGAGACTGTCGAACCATGAACGCAGCATCGGCGTAGAATTTCGCGCAGAGGCGGCACCACACCGCCCGGGGGAGAGCACATATGAACCGTCATCGCACAATCGCGCGCATTACATTGAGTTTGATCGCGTTCGCCCTGCCCGCATTTGCCCAGGATGCGCCGGTGCTCGATGCGAAGCTGAACGAGCAGATTGTGATGCTGCCGGTCGGTGATGGCGGGCCGAAACTTGAAACAACGATCTTCAAGCCCGATGGCGCAGGCCCGTTTCCGCTGGTTGTGATCAATCACGGCAAGGCTTTCGGCAACCCCTATTTCCAGCCGCGCGCCCGATATCTTGTCGCGGCGCGCGAGTTTGTCCGTCTGGGTTACCTGGTGGCCGCGCCGATGCGGCAGGGGTTTTCGAAATCCGGCGGCGGCTACGTCGATCCGCGCTGCAACTTCACCAGCAACGGGCGGTTGCAGGCCGAAGACATCAAGGGTGCGCTGGATACGCTGGTCAAGCGCGAAGACGTCGACCCCGCGCGCATTCTGTTGATAGGCCAATCGCATGGCGGCCTCGCCGTGATGGCGTTTGGCGGCACTTACAACTATCCCGGCGTCAAAGGCATCATCAATTTTGCCGGCGGCCTGAAGTGGAGCGACAGCAGTTGCCAGTGGGAATCATCCTTGGTCAGGGCATTCGGGACGTACGGCGAGACCAGCAAAGTGCCGACCTTGTGGTTCTATGGCGACAACGACAGCTATTGGGGGCCGGCTGATGATCTGCCGACCCGCATGCATGCGGCCTACAGCAAGGCCGGCGGCACTGCGAAACTGGTTGCGTTCGGAAAATTTGACGGCGGCGATGCGCATGGCATGTTCGGCGCCGGCGCCGGGCTCAAAATCTGGCGCGATCCCGCGCGGGAATTTCTGCGCGGCATTGGCATGCCGGCCCTGCCAGTCGAGAATTAATCGATGCAAAAACAGCGGAGTCGCTTCGACAGTATTTATTTACAATAAGCCGTTCATAATCTGAATTCCTGCAGCCGCAGCTAGCAAAACACCAAAAACCGAAAAGACCCTCGAGGAGATTCCAGCATGACGCATTCCCGCACTGTCTTCATCACGAGCACTCTGGCCCTTGCGCTCTTTTCCGGCGCAGCGCAGGCACAACCGGCCGCGCCCGGCGGCAAGCCCATGATCACCCTGCAAATGCCGGCAACCCCCGAGCCGGCCCGCGTCACCCTCGATGCCAAAACCACCGCGTTGATCGTGCTCGACTATGTCGAGGAGATCTGCAGCAAACAGCCGAGTTGCACGGGCCAGATGCTGCCGGCCATGACGCCCTTCATGGAACGCGTGCGCAAGGCCGGCCTCGTCGTGGCGTACGGCACGCGCGAGCACAACATGAACCATTGGCTGAAAGAAGTCGCGCCGGTTGCGGGCGACATCAAAGTCATCAATTCGGCTCAGGACCGGTTCTACAACACCGATCTCGACAAGACATTGAAGGCCAAGGGCATCAAGACACTCATCATGGTCGGCTGGAAGATCAGCGGTTCGATCACCTACACCTCGGTCGCGGCGATGGCGCGCGATTACACCGTCGTCATTCCGATGGACACGACCTCGGCCGGCAGCGGCTACGAAACGACCATCGGTTTCTATAATGTGCTGAATTCGGGCAACGCGAATCTGGCGAACGAACCCATGAAAGCAAAAGCCGTCACGCTGACGCGCGCGGATCTGATCACGTTTCAATAAAACGTTACAGCGCGCCCTTCAACGCGTGCCAGGCGCGATGCGGTCCGCGCCTGCCGGGGCGCTGAAAATCCTCGGGTACGCTCTGGCGGGTGATTTCGCGCAGCGATAATTGCTGCGCGAGTTGCGCGTCGATCTCGAAGGACCGCAGGTTGGTGGAGAAAAACAGCTCACCGCCGTCCGCCAGTAATTCGTGGCACTGGCTCACCAGTTGAATATGGTCACGCTGCACATCCAGAACATCAACCATCTTTTTCGAGTTCGAGAATGACGGCGGGTCGAGCACGACCACGTCGTAACGCGCGCGGTCGGCAACGGCCTGCACCAGCCACGCCAGCACGTCGGCGCGCACCAGCGTGTGGCGGCGGGCATCGATATTATTGAGGGCGAGGTTACGCGCAGTCCATGCCTGGTAGGTATTGGAAAGATCGACGGTGGTCGAAGCGCCCGCGCCCGCCAGCGCCGCGTGCACGGTGAAACTTCCGGTGTACGCAAAGAGGTTAAGGAAACGTGTTCCATCCTCGCGCTTTGCGCGTTCCGCGATGGTTTCAGCCGCGAGGGCGCGCATCGGCCGGTGATCGAGAAACAGGCCCGTATCAAGATAGGTGTCGAAGTTAACCTCGAAGCGGCAGCCCGCTTCCATCACCACAAACGTCTCGGCGACCGCGTCGTCGCGCTTTTCGTATTGCGAAGTGCCGCGTTGCCGTTCACGGCGCTTGAGATGCAGTTGCGCTGCGGGAATGGCGCAGACCTCGCGGATGGCATCGCAGACCGCGACCAGCCACGCCGAGTATTCATCGTCACCCATCTTCCAACCGGTGTCGATTTCCTGCACGTGCAGGTGCGTCTCCGCGCGCGGGGAAACAGTTTCATACCAATCGATGGCAAAGGGGAACTGCGGCACGTCGCGGTCGTAAATGCGAAAGCAGGTGATGCCGCGCCGCCGCGCCCACTTGCTGCGGTGAGCGAGGTTTTTGCGCAGGCGGTTGGCGAATGCGTCGGTTATCGGCGTATTGCCCGGTTCTGCCGGATCGCACTGTGCGCTATCGTCGCGCGCTGTCATTGTGCGTTGTCATTGTGTAATAGCGTCCGCAATTTTTTCCGCGGCCATGATCACCGGCAGATTGGTATTGCCAGCCATCACGTTCGGCATGATGGATGCGTCGGCGACGCGCAAGCCTTCGACGCCGTAAACGCACCCCGCGCTGTCGAGCACCGCATTGTCGTCGTTCGCACGCCCCATGCGGCAAGTGCCGACCGGGTGGAACACGCCGGCGACGTTGGCGTGCAGATGCGCTGCGAGCGCAGCGCGGTCCTGCACCAGCGCCTTGAGATTGACGCGCACGCCGGTCAGCGTGCCCAGCACGAGGTCGCTCAAGCCCGGCACGATGTCGAGCATGCGCGCAATCAGTTTCGCTTTGATCGCATTGCCACGGCCGACTTCGTTCATGCGGCGCAGTTTGTCGGTGAAACGCACCGGAAACGGCTTGCCGCCGAGTGCGCGCAGTTGCTCGCTGCAGACGATTTCGACGGCGCGGTCGAACGCCATCATCATGCGCTGCAGATCGACTTCGTCGTCGAGAAAATTGAATTCGACGTTTGGCAGCGCACTGGCATCCGCAGTCTGCAGCCACACGCGGCCGGTTGATTTGGGCCGCATCACGGTCGACGCGATATTACCAATCTGTTCACCGAGCGCATTCCACGACGTCTTGCTTTGCACGTTGACGTAAAGATCGGACGGCGCGCAGCCGGCGAGCCCGCTGGAAAAACGAAAACCCACCACCGGCACGGTGCGCAGCGCCGCCGGCTGCCGCGCCGCCTTGTTCAGATGCATGCCGATGAACAGCACCGGATGGTTCTGCAGGTTGGCGCCGACGCCGCGGCGGTCGGCGACGACAGGAATGCCGAGCTTCTGCAATTGCTGCGCGTCGCCAATGCCCGAGCGCATCAGCAAGGCCGGCGACAAAATCGCACCGGCGGTGACGATGATTTCACGCGCGCGGAATTCTTTTGCCACGCCATCGACAATCGCGCTGACACCGACCGCGCGTTTGCCGTCGAACAATATTTTTGCGACCTGCGCGTGCGCAGTAACCGTCAGGTTGGCGCGCCGCCGCGCTGCGGCGTCTAAATAAACGAAAGACGCAGACGCACGACCGTTTTCCCGGCGACACATTGGTGCTGCGCCGAGGCCGTCGCGGAAATCGGCGTTCACATCGGCGATGAACGGCCAGCCGCGCGCTTCGGCATAAGCGGCGACTGCGCGCGCCTGCGGCGGCCATGCGTCGCGCGCGATGCGGCGGATCGGCAGCGGGCCGTCTTTGCCATGCGCCGGGCCGTCGAAATCGAAATCGTGTTCGAGCTTGCGGAAGTACGGCAGCACGCCCTGCCAGTCCCAGCCGTCGGCACCGGCGCGCGCCCAGTCGTCGTAGTCCGCCGGCGTGCCGCGCAGCGCCACCATGCCCATTACCGAACCGCCGCCGCCGAATACGCGCGCCTGCGAAAATCCCGTGACCGCCGAATTGTCGCGCGTACGCCAGTGCGCCTTCAGTCCGGACCAGAAATAGGATTTGTTGAAGTACGAGGCCGGATAAACGCTGGCGATGTCGGCGGGTTCGCTGCCCGGCTGCACGTCGCGCCCCGCTTCGAGCAGCAGCACCGAACGCGCGGCGCGTTCGCTCAGGCGCGCGGCGATGACGCAACCGGCGGTGCCGCCGCCGACGATGATGGTGTCGTAGATAGAACTCATTGGCGTATTTTGCCTGATTGCATGCTTCCTCCCCCTTTGAGGGGAAGGATTGAGGTGTGGGATTGCGACGCCTTCACCTTCACCCTCACCCTCACCCCTGCCCTCTCCCCTCAAGGGAGAGGGGGAAAACCAGGAGCGCGAATGCTCGTCGGTGGTATCAACGGGATTGCAGTAAACTCAACACAAACAAGATCGCCCTCAGGCGACCCGCGCGTTCTGGTTAATCCCCGGGAAATAACGCAACAGGAGGAGTCATGCAGCGTATTGCTGTCGCTCTTGCATTACAAATGTGGATCGCTGCGGTAATCATTGCGGCGGCGCCGGTCTTTGCGCAAACCTGGCCGGTCAAACCGATCCGCCTGGTAGTGCCGCTGGCACCCGGCGGCCCCAGCGACTTGCTCGCGCGCACCATGGCGCAGCAACTGACACCCGCGCTTGGCCAAAGCATTATCGTCGACAACCGCACCGGCGCCGGCGGCACCATTGGCGTTGATATCGCCGCAAAATCGCCGCCCGACGGCTACACCATGCTGCTGATCGCATCGTCGACGTTTACAATAACCGCCAATTTGTATCCGAAGCTGCCGTACGATGCGCGCAAAGACCTGACGCCGGTGTCGATACTGGCCGCCGGCCCGTACATGATGACCGTGCATCCGTCACTGCCGGCGAAAACTTTCAAGGATCTGCTCGCCCTCGACAAAGCACGGCCGAAAGATCTCAACTACGGCTCGGGCGGCACCGGCACCGGCCCGCAGATGTCGATGGAATTGCTGAAGCTGAAGACCGGCATGCAGATCACGCACATTCCGTACAAAGGTACCGGGCCGATGCTGATCGATCACATCGCCGGCCATATACAGGTGTCACTCTCGAATCTGATCGCCGCGCTGCCGGTGGTGGAATCGAAGCGCCTGCGCGCGCTGGTCATCACGGGCGCCAAGCGTTCAAGCAAGCTGCCCGAGGTGCCGACACTCGAAGAATCAGGCATCAAGGGTTTCGACGATGTCAGCGGCCACATGATACTGGTGCCGGCAGGCACGCCGAAAGACATCATCGCGCGCCTGCATCGCGAACTGGTGAAAGCGTTGCGCGCGCCGGAAGTGGTGACGCGACTCGAAAACGAAGGCGCCGAAATCATCGGCAACACACCTGAAGAGGCGGCAGCCATCGTGCGCACCGATCTCGACAAGTGGGCCGACGTGATCAAACGCAGCGGCATCAAACCGGAGTAATGCCGCGATGAAAAACATTTCGTCGTTTGCTTTGCTCGCGAGCATCGCGCTAGCACCAGTGTATGCGCAGCAATATCCGTCGAAACCGATCCGCCTGGTCGTGCCGCTCGCGCCCGGCGGCCCCAGCGACATACTCGCGCGCACGATCGGTGCGGCGATCACGCCCGCGCTCGGCCAGCAGGTCGTCGTCGACAACCGCGCAGGCGCCAGCGGCATACTCGGCACCGATTTCGTCGCCAAGTCAGCGCCTGACGGCTACACCCTGCTGATCGTCGGCATGTCGAGTTTCACGATCAACGCAACGCTCTATCCAAAGCTGCCTTTTGATCCGCACAGGGATTTCACCGGCGTCACGGTACTCGCCGCTTCACCGTTTATTTTTGTCGTACATCCGGCGCTGCCGGCGAAAAACGTCAGGGAACTGATCGCGCTGACGAAGGCGCGGCCGGGCGATCTCAATTACGCCTCGGGCGGCGCCGGCACGCATCCGCAGATGGTGATGGAATTGCTGAAGCTGAAGACCGGCATGAAGATCACGCATATCCCCTATAAAGGCACCGGCCCGGCGCTGACCGAATCCATCGCCGGCCAGGTGCAGGCCAGCATGTTCGGCATTCTTGCCGCGCTGCCGTCGGTGCAGAACAGGCGCCTGCGCGCACTCGCCGTCACCGAATCGCGCCGCTCGACACTGCTGCCGGATGTGCCGACACTCGCCGAAGCCGGCGTCGACGGCATCGACGAATCCGCGGCGCACATGATCATGATGCCGGCGGCAACGCCCAAAGAAATCGTCGCGCGCCTGAATCGCGAAATGGTCACTGCACTGCAATCGCCGGCCGTAAAATCACGCCTCGCCAACGAAGGCGCCGAAGCAGTCGGCAACACGCCGGAGCAGGCCAGTGCCATGGTGCGCGCCGATCTGGAAAAATGGGGTGACGTCGTACGCCGCACTAACATCAAACTCGAATAGTTCAAGGACAATCAATGAAGCAACGCGCTATCGGCAACACCGGCATCAAGGTTTCCGCACTCGGCCTCGGCTGCAACAATTTCGGCTTGCGTATCGACACCGAAGCATCACAAGCCGTCATCCATAAGGCGCTCGATCTCGGCATCACCTTCTGGGACACCGCCGACATCTACGGCAAACGCGGCGGCTCCGAAACCTGCCTCGGCCAGTTTCTCGGTCCGCGGCGTAAGGATATTTTTCTCGCCAGCAAATTCGGCGGTCCGATGGATGAAGCGGGCACGCTGCGCGGCGCTTCGCGCAAATACATCATGAGCGCGGTTGAAGCGAGCCTCAAACGTCTGAAGACCGAATGGATCGATCTTTATCAACTGCATCACTTCGACACCAAGACGCCGCTTGAAGAAACCATGCGTGCGCTCGACGATCTGGTGAAACAGGGCAAAGTGCGTTACCTCGGTTTTTCTACGCTGGTCGGCTGGCCGTTTGTTGATATGCAGTGGACAGCCAAACACCACGGCCTGACACCGCTCACCTGCTGCGAATCCGAATACAGCATCCTCAAGCGCGGCGCAGAGCGCGACCTGATTCCCGCCATGCTGAAGCACGGCACACAACTGCTGCCCTATTACCCGCTGGCCAGCGGATTTCTCACCGGCAAATACAAACGCGGCGAGGCCTTGCCCGCCGGCGCGCGCATCACCAAGGGCGAACGTTATCAAGGCATGTTCGTCAACGACGTCAACTGGGACATCCTCGAAAAACTCGAAGCCTTCTGCAAGGCGCGCAATCGCACGATGATCGAACTGGCATTCGCCTGGCTGCTGGCACAACCGGTGATCGCCACCGTCATCGCCGGCGCGTCCAAGCCAGAGCAACTCGACATTAACGTGAAAGCGATCGAATGGGATTTGACGCCGGAGGAAGTAGCGGAAGTGAACGAGATTTCAAAAAAAGATTAATAGTCCTTCGACAAACTCGGGACGAGCGGCGATTTTAGAGCCCCGTTCGTGGTGAGCCTGTCGAACCACGTTCCAGCAAGAGCTAATAAGCACACTGACACTTTTCTTTGATGGAGACAGCAATGGCAAAAAGCAACGCAGCAGTTACCAAAATGAAAAAGAAATACGGCGCCAAAGGCATCGACAACGGCTTGCGCCTGAACCCCACCGACTTCATGGAAATGCTGAAGTGGCGCGACGAACTCGATCCGCAATACGCCAAGCTGTGGCTCGATTACACCTACGGCGGGCTGTACAACCGCGGCGTGCTGACCGAACGCGTGCGCCTGCTGGTGGCGATTTCGCAGGCGGTGGCGATGGACGAAATGGAAACCCTCGAGAGCCATCTCAAGAGCGCGCTCACGCTCAAGCTCAAGCCGCGCGAGATGCTTGAAGTGCTGCTGCAGATCACCGTCTACCTCGGCACGCCGAAAATCACACGTGCGGTGCGCGTCTTCAAGAAGGTGATGACCAAAGCCGGCCGCATGAAGGAAATCAAGAGCGACCAGTTGCCGCTCGACGGCGTGACGAAAAGCCGCAATCTGGAGAAAGAACGTCCGACCTGGCGCGTGCCTGATTCCAGATTCCCACAGCGCGAAGCGATGATGCAGAAATACGGCTGGCACGGCATCAGCGCCGGCATCCGCCTGCAGCCGACGCATCATGCCGAAACCGTGGTGCAGTTCGACCGCCTCGACCAGAACTATCTGAAGCTGTGGCTCGACTTCATCTATGCCGGCATGTACGTACGCGGCATCCTCGACGACAAGACGCGCCTTCTGTGCATGGTCGGCGTCTGCGCGGTGCTCGACGAACAGATCCAGGGCGACAACCATCAACGCGCTGCGCTGATGCTCGGCGCCACGCCGCGCGAAGTGCTGGAAGTGTTATTGCACTCGACGATCTACGCAGGCATGCCGCGCAGTCTGCGCGCAGTGCGCCAGTTCGACCGCATACTCAACGAGGTCGGTCAGGCGAAGGAAGTCTACGACACGCAGTTGCCGCTGCAGTTGTAACCGGGTTTTGCAGGGCGGAAAAGCGCAGCGCCTTCCGCCGAATGATTATGCGATTGACGATCCGCCGCATCCGGCGGATTACGCTACGCTCATCCGCCCTACGGGTTCTGCCGCTGCAGTTGTAACAACAAAGGGCTCGCTGCTATTCGGCAGTGAGCCCTTTTTGCCGCACGATCTTCTGCCACTTCTCGATATCGGCGCGCATGAAGGCGGCGAATTCATCGGCCTGATCGCCGACCGGCGTAAAGCCGAGATCGAGCATGCGTTTGGCGAGCTCCGGTTTTTTCAGTGCCGCCAGCGCCGCCGCATGCAGCGCCGCAATGATTTCCTTCGGCGTTTTCACCGGCGCAACGATGCCGTGCCAGTTGCTCGCTTCGAAATCGGGATAACCCGATTCGGCGATCGTCGGATACTCGGGCAACATCGGCAGGCGTTTTGCAGTGCCGACGGCCAGCGCGCGCAGGCGGCGGTCTTTGACGAACGGCAGCGCGGTGGCGATCGGCGCGAAATACACCGAGACCTCGCCCGCGAGCACTGCGGTCTGCGCCGGCGCGCCGCCGCGGTAAGGCACTTCGAGCAGATTGACGCCAGCCATGATCTTGAAAAGTTCGGCGGCGAGATAAGTCGAGGTGCCGACACCGGCCGAGCCGTAGTTAATCGCGCCCGGTTTCGATTTCGCGATCTTGACGAGCTCGGCGATGGTTTTCACCGGCAGCGACGGATGCACGACGACGATCAGCGGTGAGATATCAAGTTTGGTGATCGGTACGAAATCGCGCACCACGTCGTAAGCAAGGCTTTTGAACAGACTGACGTTGACGGTGTGCGCCTGCGTGACCTGCAACAGCGTATAACCGTCGGCCGGCGCTTTCGCCGCAATCTCGGCGCCGAGATTGCCGCCGGCGCCCGAGCGTACATCGACGAACACCTGCTGGCCCAGCGTTTCCGACATGCCCTGCGCGGCGAGACGGCCGACCAGTTCGGAGGCGCCGGTGGTCGGCATGATGTAGCGCACCGGTTTCGACGGAAAGTTTTGCGCAAAGGCCGCGCTGTCGGCCAGAGCAAGCGCAGCGATTGCGCAATATACAGCGCGGTGTTTTTTCATCGCGGCGTCAGGCCGGCACCGGCCCGTTCATCTCCGGCATGATCACGTGTTCGCGCGTGATTTCGGCAATGCTGCTCGCACCGATCAGCGCCATCACGCGGTGGATTTCCTCGCGGTAGATATTCAGCGCGCGCAAACCGCCCGCTTCGCCGGCGACCGCCGCGCCGTGCAGTGGCCCGCGACCCAGCATCACCGCGTCGGCGCCGAGTGCGAGCGCTTTCACCACATCGCTGCCGCGCCGGAAACCGCTGTCGACGATCACGGTGATTCTTTTGTTCACCGCGTCGAGCACCTCCGGCAATATCAGTATCGGCGCCGTCGTGCTATCAAGCACGCGCCCGCCGTGGTTCGAAATCACCACGCCGTCGGCGCCGCAATCGGCGGCCATTACCGCATCCATGGGATGTTGTATGCCTTTGATGATTAATTTACGCGGCCACAGCTTGCGCAGCTCGCGCACATCGTCCCAGTTGATCGAGGCATTCGATTGCACCGAACGCCCCATCGGCAGCGCACCGACGCGCGTCTGCATATGCGGCGGAAAATTCATATAGCGCGGCGCGCCGGTGGTCAACAGATAACGCACCAGCACGCCGAATAGCCAGCGCGGATGGCCGAGCACGTCGAGTACATTGCGGCGCGTGAAACGGAACGGAATGGTGAAACCGTTGCGCAGGTTGTACTCGCGCCCCGGCGCCACCGGCGTGTCGACGGTAAACACCAGCGCTTCGGCGCCGGCGTCTTTGGCGCGCGCCACCAGTTGATGCGAAAGCGAACGGTCTGGCCACATATAGAACTGGAACCACAGCGTGCCGTCGGGTGCCGCGGCGGCGACTTTTTCCATTGCCGTCATCGACGACGCCGCCATCGTGTAGGGCACGCCGGCCGCGGCCGCGGCACGCGCGAGTGCGATTTCGCCTTCATACCATGCGAGCCCGACCGAACCGGTCGGCGCCACGATCACCGGCATTTTCTGTTTTTTGCCGAACAGCGTGATTTCCTGGTTGCGCTTCGAGACGTCGCGTAAAACCCGCGGCCGCAACTTGATGGCATCGAGCGCCCGTCGGTTGTCGCGCACGGCGATTTCGTCGTCGTTGCCGCGATGCATGAATTCGAACAGGCCTTTGGGCAGGCGGCGCTGCGCGAGCTCGGTGAGGTCGTAGATGTTCCATGCGCCGTAGGTTTCTTCTTTCATTTGCTTCGTCCTCAACCGATTCCGCAATTTATTTGTAGCCCGGAAGGAGCGCAGCGTATTCCGGGACATTGTTACGCCAACTCCGGATTTCGCCTCGCTTCATCCGGCCTACGACTTCCAAATGGATTCAGTGCAACGGAATCTTCAGCATCTTGCGTGCTTCGTCTATCGTTGCCACGCCGCGCCCGAACATATCAGCAATGCCAGCGATGCGCTCAACGTGATCGTCATTATCGCCAAGCAGGCCGGGTTTCAAATACGGCTCGTCTTCGGTGTCGACGCGCACATGGCCGCCGCCCATCACCGCCATCGTTTCGAGCATCAGATGCGTGGGGCCGGTGACGCTGGCCATCGCGTAAGAACCCTTGGGCAAATTTTTCGTGCGATGCAAAAATTCTTCCGCCGTCGGCGGCGACCAGGTGCCGCCCGGGCGGCCGAAGAAAATGGTCATCATGATCGGATCGTCGACGAGACCTTTCTGACAGAGATCGTCGATCAACCAGAGGTCGCCCAATGCGCAGACTTCGAATTCCGGCTTCACGCCCATGTCGCGGCACATGCGCATCATTTCGGCCAATTCGGCGCGCGGATGCAGCAGCATCAGATCGCGGCCGATGAAGGCGAGATTGTGCGCGCCGACCGCCACCGAAATCATTTCCGGTTTGTTTTTCATCACCACGCGGCGCTGCTCGACGCTCTGAATCGAGATGCCATACTGGATCATCACGTCGCAGTGATCGCGGATCGCCTTGGTATGCGATTCCCAGGCCTTGAAATCGTCGGGCGGCGCATGGATGTGCGCAATCGCCGAACCCTTCTTGCACGCCGCCGCCACCGACTTTGCAAGCACCTGCGAATCATGAAAACGGTTTTTCCATTCCGCGTACATCGAACAGTCGGTCGCGCAATTCGTGATGATGAGTTTTTCCATGGCCAAAGCCATCTCCCCCGGATTTTTTTGATTATTGCAAGCGGCACCGCAGTAGCAGCGGCATCCGTCAGCATGATAGAGTCTCAAGCGCTGCGAAGTCCACCGCTACGCCGCGCATAAAAACAATTTTACCGCAGGACAGGCATGCAATCCGTCAGCTTCGAAGTGCAAACGCAGCGCCGCCGCTACGCAGTGCGGCCGATCATGCGTCTGTGGACAAAATATATTGTGTTTGCCATCGCGTTTGCAGGCAGCGTCGCCGCGTACGCGCAAACACCTGCAAGCTACCCGGTCAAAACAATACGTCTTATTGTCGGCTTCACCACCGGCAGCGCACCCGATGCAGTAGCGCGGCTGCTCGCACCGCTGATGTCGGAAAACCTCGGCCAGCCGGTGGTCGTCGACAACCGCGGCGGCGCCGGCGGTTCGATTGCAACGGAAATCGCGGCGAAGTCCGCGGGCGACGGCTACACGATTTATCTGATGGCAGCGGCCGACACGCTGCAACCGGCGTTGCGCGCCAAACTGCCCTACAACCTCGAACGTGATTTCGCGCCGACCACCATTGTTGCCATGGGCATGGCAGCACTCGCACTGCATCCCTCGGTGCCCGCACGCGACGTCAGAGAACTCATCTTGCTGGCGCGCACGCGGCCGGGCAAACTCAGTTACGGCTCGTCCGGCGTCGGCAGCTCGTCGCATTTGATGGGCGAGTTGTTCAATCAACTGGCGAACGTCAATATCGCGCATGTGCCGTACAAAGGTTCCGGCGACGCGGCCATCGCCACCGCATCGGGCCAGATCGAAATGAGCTATCTGGCCGTCAGTTCAACCTTGCCGCTGATGGAGGCCGGCAAACTGAAGGCACTGGCGGTAACCGGCATGAAACGCAGCCCGGTGCTGCCGGCGGTGCCAACGCTTAATGAAGCGGGGCTCACCGGCTACGAACGCACAACCTGGTGGGCAGTCACTGCGCCGGCGGCGACGCCGAAAGAAATCATGGCCAAGTTGAATGCCGCAACACTCAAAGCGATCGGTACAGCCGAATACAAAAGCGCGCTTAACCGGCAAGGGCTCGATCTGCAAATCACTACGCCCGAACAGTTCGCCGCGTTTCTGCACGGCGAAATCGAGCAGAATTCAAAATTGATCCGGCAATCGGGCGCGAAGACCGAATAACGCAACAACGAAAACCAACAGGGAAGCACAGATGAAAGTTTATGAAGCAGTCGCCAACGCCTTTATCAAGGAAGGCACCACCACCGTCTTCGGCCTGTTGGGCGACGGCAATATGTTGTGGGCGGCGGCGATGTCGAAATATCCGAATGTCAAAAATGTCGATGCGCGCGACGAAGGCGCGGCGTTGACCATGGCCGAAGGCTGGGCGCGCGCCACCGGCAGGATCGGCATCTGCAGCGTCACCCACGGCCCCGGCATCACGCGCATGACGACGTCACTCGTGAGCGTGACGCGCTGCCAAATCCCGGTGGTCATCTGCACCAGCGCCACCGAACTCAACAACGACGGCATCAATCAGGCGATCGATCAGAGGCGGCTCGTCAGCGCCACCGGCGCCGGTTACGTTGAAGTACTCAAACCGGGTTTCGCGGAGACCGCAGTGCGCCAGGCCTTTCATATGGCGCGCACCGAATTGCGACCGGTCGTGCTGGCGATTCCGATGGACGTGCAGAAAATGGAATGCGACGCCGACGGCGCCGATTACGAACCCTCGACCACGCTGTTCACAACGCAGCAGAAAATCCGCCCGGCAGAAGATCGTTTGCAGGCGGCAGTCAAAATCATCAGCGAGAGCAAAAAATGCGTCATCATCGCCGGCCGCGGTGCGGTCAAATCGGGCGCGCTTGAAGCAGCAACAAGGCTGGCCAAACGACTGGGCGCACTGACCGCGACGACGCTGGTCGCCAAAGGCCGCTTCGGCCACGGCGAAGACAGCGACTATCACGCCGGTATCGCCGGCATGTTTTCGACGCGCACCGTCATGCAATTGTTCGAAGAAGCCGACTGCGCAATTGCGATCGGCGCCAGCCTCAACCCGCACACAATCGAAGGCGGTTATCTGTTTCCGCACGGCCGCATCATCCATATCGATGCCGAACCGAATGTGGTCATGGGCAACGGCCGCGCCGCCGATTGTTATGTGCAGGGCGATGCAGCCGTCACTACACAGGCACTCGACGATCTGCTGGCGCAAGCCAAGGTTTCAAAGGAAGGTTATCGCACCACGGCAGTGAAAAAAGCGCTCGCCGGCGCCGACCGCGATGCGGCCGAATATGAAATCGAAGCCGGCACCGTCGATCCGCGCGAAGCTTCGCGTATCGTCGATGAACGTCTGCCGGTGGAAATCGGCATCGCCATCGGCGTCGGCCACTCGTTCGCTTTTCCGGTGATGATCATGAAAAAACCGCGCGAGCTGCAGATTTACGCCAACGGTTTCGGCTCGATCGGCCAGACCTTCGCAACTGCCATCGGCGCCGCGGTCGCACTTGACGGCAAACCCTTTGTCGCCATCGAAGGCGACGGCGGCGCCATGCAGAACATCCAGGAACTCGACACGCTGCGGCGCAGCGGCGCGAAACTTCTGTTCATCATCATGAACGACCAGACACTGGGCGCCGAATATCACAAGCTGAAAGCGGCCGGCATCGAACCGGCGCTGGCGAACGTCGAGTCGCCGGACTTCGCCGCCGTCGCGCGCGGCTTCGGCGTGCGCGGCAAGACTGCGCGCACGCTGGAAGAAGTGGCCGCCTGTGTGGATGAGTTTTTGGCGGGAGACGGGGCGATGGTGATGGACATGCGGATATCGCGGAATGTGCTGAACATCACTTATCGGCGCATGCTTTATGGTGAGGATGTTTAGGCGCTTGCATATGGGCAAACGTTTGCCCGCGCGAATTATTCCTCCTTGATCCCCGCCGCCTTGATCACCTTTGCCCACTTCGCAATCTCCGCGCGCAGCAGCGCGCCGAATTCCTCGGGCGTCGCATTGGGCGTCGGTTCGGCGCCGTCTTCGTTGAGACGTTTGCGCACCGCGGGGTCTTGCAAGGCGCGCAGGATCGCCGCGTGCATTTTCATGACAATGTCGCGCGGCGTATTGGCGGGCGCGACGAGGCCGTACCACTGCACGGCCTCGTAACCGGGCAGGCCCATCTCGGCAATCGTCGGCACCTCTGGCGCGCCGCTCGAACGCGCGGCACTCGTTACACCGTAGGCGCGCAAACGCCCGCTTCGCACATGCGGCACAGCGACAACGATGTTCGACATCATCAGCGGCACGTTGCCGCCGATTACATCGGTGAGTGCGCTCGGCGTCGAGCGGTACGGCACATGCACCATGCTGAGCCCGGTCAGATTAAGCAGCAATTCCATCGACAGGTGCGCGTTGGCGCCGACACCCGAGCTTGCGTACTGCAACTGCCCCGGTCGCGTTTTGGCGAACGCGATCAACCCCTTCAGATTCCTGGCCGGCAGCGATGGATGCGAGATCAGGATGTTCGGCAGCGTCACCACATTGGTGATCGGCGCAAAATCTTTCAGCAGATCGAAGGGCACGCTCTTCATCACGGAGACATTGCTGGTGTGCGACGAAAACAGCGTACCCATGGTGTAACCGTCGGGCGCGGCGCGCGCGATGGCTTCGGCGCCGATATTGCCGCTAACGCCGGCACGGTTCTCGACAACGATCTGCTGGCCAAGATACTCAGCCAGCTTCGGTCCGAGCAGGCGAAAGGTCGTATCGCTGGCGGCACCCGCCTGCGACGTCACGATGATGCGCACTGCGCGCTCGGGCCAGGCCGCGGCAAATGCACTGCAAGTCGAAACAGCAAGAACCAGCACACCGAGCGAGCGCACAGTGATCGACGTCATGATGTTCTCCTCCGTTTTCTTGTACATCCATGATGCCACAGGCGGCTGGACGGCGCGCAGCACCTGTGTTTACATTTGAGCGGCGACGGCATTCCTGCTGTTGCGGGAGTAACCGATGATCACGAGCAGATTCACACATCGCCTTGCCCTCGGTTGTTTGCTGCTGAGCGCTGTGAATGCGGCAGCACAAAATTATCCGTCGAAGCCGATCAGACTGGTGGTGCCGAGCGGCGCCGGCGGCATTACCGATATCCTCGCGCGCTACATCGCGCCCAAACTTTCGGAAAGCCTCGGCCAGCAGGTCGTGGTCGACAACCGCCCGGGCGCGAGCGGCGTTGTCGGCTCGCAACTCGTTGCGGTCGCGCCGCCCGACGGCTACACATTGTTGATGGTGTTTCCGGCGCATCCGGTGAATCCGAGCCTGTTCAAGACGCTGCCGTACGACACGGTCAAATCATTCGCGCCGATCACCGTCGTCAGCACAGTGGCGACCGTGTTGATCGTCGGCAACGACTCGCCGGCGAAAACCACGCAGGAACTGATCGCGCTGGCGAAAGCCAGACCGGGCGCGCTCAACTACGGTTCGGTCGGCAGCGGCAGCCTCGGCCATCTCGCCGCCGAACTGATGCGTTCGATGACCAAATTGCAAATCACCCATGTGCCGTATAAAGGCAGCCCGCAAACGTTGACAGCACTCGTCTCGGGTGAAATCCAGCTCTATTTCATCGCCTCGGCCGGCACCGTGGTGCCGCAGGAAAAAGCCGGCCGCGTACGCGCGCTCGGCGTCAGCACCAAACTCCGTCTGCCGATACTGCCGCAGGTGCCGCCGATTGCCGACGCCCTGCCCGGCTATGAAGCCGTCGGCTGGAACGGCATTTTGGCGCCCACCGGCACACCGAAAACAATTATTGAGCGACTGCACCGTGAAATTGTGAAGATCGTGCGTTCGGCCGAATTCAGCCAGCAGCTCACCGGCGAAGGCGCCACCGCCGTCGGCAACACGCCGGCCGAATTCGACGCCATGATCCGCGCCGATATCAGCAAATGGGCTGCAGTGGTCAAGAGCGCGGGCATACAGCGCGAATAAGCGCTGCGCGGCTTGCGCCTTGTTCCACCTTGTTGCAGACTAGCCGGCAGCAATTTTACAAAGCCGCAGCGGTACTCAACACCGCATGCAGCCACCCGGGGAGAAACGAAATGAGACTATCCAGCATCGTAATCGGCATCGGCATGACCTTCGCGCTGCCTTCTGTATTCGCCGCCGATGTCAGCATCTACCCGAGCAAACCGATCCGGCTGATCGCCCCCTTCCCCGCCGGCGGCACCTCGGACACGATTGCGCGCACGCTCGGGCAGAAACTCACCGAGGCGTGGAATCAGGGCGTGGTAGTCGACAATCGCGGCGGTGTCGGCGGCATCGTCGGCACGACCATGGCGGCGCGCGCACCGGCCGACGGTTACACCGCGCTGGTCGGCAATGTCTCGCCGGTGGCGATCAACGGCAGCCTCTACAAATCGCTCGAATACGATGCCGTGCGCGATTTTTCGCCGGTGACTATGGTTGCCGCGGGACCGAATATCGTCGTCATCAATCCGGCGGTGAACGTGAAATCGATCAAGGAGCTTGTCAGCTACATCAAAGGCGGCGGCAAGATTGATTTCGGCACCAGCGGCGCCGGCACCATTTCGCATCTCGCCGCCGAAATGTTCAAGAACATGACCGGTGTGAACATGCTGCACGTACCGTACAAAGGCTCGGCGCTGATCATCAACGATCTGCTGGGCGGACAAATCCAGATTTCATTTTCGGACATGCCGGTGGCGCTGCCGCATGTGAAGGCCGGCAAACTGCGCGCCCTGGCGGTGACCGGCGCGAAGGCGACGCCGCTGGTGCCCGGCGTGCCGAGTGTGGCCGAAGCCGGCGTGCCCGGTTATGCGATCGACAGCTGGTGGGGTGTGCTGGTGCCGGCAGGAACACCGAAGGAAGTCGTCGCCAAACTCAACAGTGAGCTCGTGCGCATTCTGAATCTGCAGGAGGTCAAGGACCGCTTTGCCGGGCTGGGCGTCGAAGCGGTACCGAGTACGCAAGCGCAGTTCGCACAAACCATCAATACGGAAATCGCAAAGTTCGCCAAACTCATCAAGGACGTCGGCATCCGCATCGAGTAGTAGTCGTAATGTACCAATAAGGGTTTTACGGAATGACACAGCAGCAAGCACTGCGCACGGTGCCGCGGCCGTTCGACGAACTGACCGCGTGGACACAACTGCATCGCGAAGAAATTCTCGAACCGGCATTGCCGATCATTGATCCGCACCACCACGCATGGCTCGACCACCGCGGCCGTTATCTATGCGACGATCTCGCCGCGGACATCAACAGCGGCCACAATATTCTGGCGACTGTTTTCGTGCAAAGCGGCGAAAACATGTACCGCGCCGGCGGTCCGGTTGAAATGAAGCCGGTCGGCGAAGTGGAATTCGTCAACGGCATTGCAGCGATGGCGGCAAGCGGTTGCTTCGGCAAGACGCGCTTATGCGCGGGCATTGTCGGCTTCGCCGATCTGACGCTCGGCGACAAGGTGCAACCGGTGCTCGAAGCGCTGATCGCCGCCGGCAACGGCCGCCTGCGCGGCATCCGCCACAACATGGCCTGGGATGCGAGCAACGCAACGGCAGATCACAGCAGCGTCAATCAGCACAATCCGCGTTCACACGACCTCTGCATGAACGCTGAATTTCGCAAGGGCCTGGCGCATCTGCACAAAGCGGGGCTGTCGTTCGATGCGTGGATGTTTTTCCCGCAGTTACCGGCACTGATGGATCTCTTGCGCGCCCACCCGGAGACCAGCGTGATCCTCAATCACGTCGGCGGCATACTTGGTGTTGGCCCTTACCAGGACAAACGCGCGGAGATATTTGCAACCTGGCGCGGTTATATGCGCGAGCTTGCAACGTTTCCCAATCTCAAAGTCAAAGTCGGCGGCTTCGGCATGCCGCGTTGCGGTTGGGATTTCCATCTACGTGAACTGCCGCCGCCGTCGGAAGAATTGGCAGCAGCGTGGCAACCGTACTTCGACGTCTGCGTCGACACCTTCGGTGTCGAGCGCTGCATGCTGGAAAGCAATTTCCCCGTCGACAAATTTTCCTGCGGTTACGCCGTGTTGTGGAATGCGTTCAAGCGCATGACGCAATCTTTTTCGGCGGCGGAGAAAGCAGCGCTCTACAAAGACACCGCGGCGTCAGTCTATCGGCTGACGAATCTGCCGGAAATTTCAGCGGCCTAGGTTACTGCTTCGCCATCCCCAGATCCTGCAACACGCCGCGCAGCTGTTCGTTCTGCGCGTTGAGATATTTGCGCGTTTCTTCGCTGCCCATGAAAAACGGCGCCAGCGAATTCTGATTCAAGTCCTGCAGCCATTCGTCCTGCGCGGTGACTTTGGCGGCAAGCGATTCCCAATAGACGATCTGCTCGGCCGTCATGCCGCGTGAACCGACCAGCGCGCGCCAGCTGCCAAACACCACGTCGATGCCCTGCTCGCGCAGCGTCGGCACCGACGCCAACGGTCCGCTGATGCGTTCGCGCGCCGCCACCGCCAGCACGCGCAATCGCCCGGACTGCACCTGTTGACCGAGCAGGCCAGCGGTAGTGATCGCCAGATCGGTGTGACCGCCGAGCACCGCAGTAATCGACTCGCCGCTCGAATTGAACACTGCGATCTTGAAACGCTTCGCATCGGCGCCGACGGTTTTGGCGGCGAGGCTGATCGCGATATGGTTGGCGTTGCCGAGCGCGCTCGCCAGCGCCATGCTGACCGACGCCGGGTCGGCTTTCAGCCGCGCCAGCAGATCTTTCGCCGTCTTGATCGGCGAATTGGCGTTGACGACAAAACCGATGTGCTCGTCGGCAAGCATCGCAATAGGCGTGAAGTCCTGATAGTTGAGCGAATTGGTGCCGGTGATTTTGTTAGTGATGATGGTAAACGGCGTGGCAATCAAAAAATGTGGATCGCCTGCATGCGCAGCGAGGTAGGCGAAGCCCACGGCATTACCACCGCCAGCTTTGTTCACGATCGTGATGTTGGCTTTAGCGAGCTGCTTGTTTTGCACTACGCGCTGAAACAATCTCGCGATGCCGTCCATCGCGCTGCCGGCCGCAGCGGGCGCGATGAGTTCGATGTTTTTGTTGGGTTGCCACTGTGCGTGCGCGGGCGACATGCCGCTCATAAACAACGCACATACCGCTACGATCATATGCCGTGACTGCATGCGATTCTCCTCGACCCCGACCGCGTAGTTCGCAGGATGGGTAGAAGCCCGCAGGGCTGAAACCCATCTCAACCAGACTACGCCCATCGATGGGTTTCGCTGTGCGCCACCCATTTTGCACAATTGTTGTTTGCCGCAAAGTCTAGCATGACGCTGCAACCTCGCCGTGCCCGCAGTAGAATCGAACACATCACGCGACTCTCGATCGCGAAAACTTCAGGAGGAGCAGCATGCCGTTTCTCGATCTGCCGCCAGATCTCAAGATGTTCTACAAGATCGACGACCACACCGATGCATGGAACGAGCCGGAAACCGTGCTGTTCGTGCACGGCTTCACCGAAAATACCGAAGCGTGGCGTTCGTGGGTGCCGCATTTCTCGCGCCGTTATCGCGTCGTGCGCTACGACCAGCGCGGTTTCGGACAAAGTGGCGCCGTCGCTGAAAACTTCGAGTTGACGACCGAACTCCTTGCCGACGACATGGCGCGTTTGATCAGTGCCGTGTCGCCGCACGCGCCGGTGCATATCGTCGGCGGCAAAAGCGGCGGCATGCCGGTGCTGAAGCTGGCGATGCTGCGGCCGCATCTGGTGAAAACGGTGACGCTGGTGTGTTCGCCGGTAAAAGGACCGACGGTGCCGGGCTGGATCGACCACATGACCAAGCACGGCATGCGCAGCTGGTCGCGCTGGACCATGGGCGGCCGCCTCGGCTCAAAAATGCCCGAGCGCGGCGTCGACTGGTGGGTCGATCTGATGGGACAGACCGCCGTATCGACGGGCTTGGCCTATGTGCGCTGGGTCGGTGGCGTCGATCTGAATCCGGATTTGAAAGACGTGCAGGCACCGACCCTGGTGATTGCCAACGACACGCCGCGGCGCAGCATCAAGGAATTCGAAGCCTATCAACAAAAAATTCCGAACTCCGAGCTCGTCAACATTCCGGTCGATGGCTACCACACCGCGGCGGTCGCCCCCAACGAGTGCGCGCGCGTGACGCTCAAATTTCTCGCCAAACACAAAAAGCGCTGATCACGATGCTGCGCGCCGCCGTTACCGCGCTGTTGCTTTGCATCGCCGCCGGCGCCGCGGCGCAAACTTATCCGACCAAGCCGATCCGCTTTTACGTCGGCTTCTCGGGCGGCGGCTCCAACGATCTGGTGGCGCGCGCGCTGGCGATCAAATTGACGGAAATCATCGGCCAGTCTGTCGTGGTTGAAAACCGCGCCGGCGCCAACACTGCGATCGCCACCGAGCTGGTTTCACGCGCCGCCCCCGACGGCTACACGATTCTGCTCAACGCACCGGGCCACGCCACCAATGCGGCATTAATGAAACTCAATTTCGATCCGGCGCGCGACTTTACCTTCATATCAAAAGCCTCCGAAGCGCAGAACGTGGTGGTCACACATCCGTCGTTTCCGCCGCGCACGATAAAACAGTTGATCGCGTTTTCAAAAACGCGCCCGAATACGATCAACTTCGCTTCCTCCGGCACCGGCACCACCGTGCATTTGTCTGCAGAGCTGTTTCAATTCATGACCGGCGTGAAATGGGTGCACGTGCCGTACAAGGGCGGCGGACCGGCGGCAATCGAACTGATCGCCGGGCAAACCTCCATCATGTTCGCCAACATGCCTACCGCCATCGATTACGCGCGCAACGGGCGGCTGCGCGCGCTCGCGGTCACCGGCGCGCAGCGCGCACCCGCGGTGCCCGATCTGCCGACAGTGGCGGAATCCGGTGTGCCGGGATTTGAAGTCACTACATGGACCGGCGTCTCGGCGCCGGCAAAACTGCCGCGCGCCATCCTCGACAAACTCAACGCCGACATCAACCGCGCGTTGAAGTCCCCCGACCTGCACGCGCAGTTAACGACTCAGGGCGCCGATCCGATCGGCAGCACGGCCGAGCAATACACTGCATTCGTGCAGGATGAAATCGCCAAGTGGGGCAAAGTGATCAGGGCCGCCGGCATCAAAGGCGACCAGCAATAAGCCGGCTACTCCTTGATGCGTGCGCTCTTCGTGATTTGCTCGACACGCGCAATATGCCGCGGGTAGAAAGTCAATTTTGGCGCGGCATACAAGATTGAAAACAATTCGCCCTTGCTGACGGCCGCGTAACCGACGCCGATCAGCAGCACGCTGTCAATCTTGCGCGTCAGCGAATACTCGAAACGCAAGCCTTTCACACCGCCGAAAGTAACGGGCTCGAGCTTTTCAAGCTTGTAGCGCGAACCGTCGCGCGTCAGCATGCCTTCGAACATTGCCGCGATATCGTCGGGCAACATGTTAGAGCGGAATGCAAAATTCTTCGGCGCACCGGTGCCGGTTCTTGCGGCATGAACAATCTGTTCGTTCTTGATGCCGGAATAAATCAGCAATTGATCGACCGGCATACCCTCCATGGTCCAGATTTCGGCGGGGCCGAGCCCGGGCGCATTGATACGGTTCCACGGGCCGTCCAGCGTTACGCTCATGCGGTCGCCGATTTTCTGCTCGCCCGAATCGACCTTGCTCATTGAAACGCAGCCAGCAAGCAGGGACACCACAACTATCAGTAAAAGATTTCTCATGTTCCACTCTCCTCGATATAACTTTTGATCATTGCCGCGTCAGGCGCGTCCGGCGCCAATTCGAGATAACGCTGAAAACTTGCCCTGGCTTCCGGCAGCTGCTTGCGCTGACGATAGATAGCCGCCAGGCCGCGATGCGTCTCGGCCGGTTCACCGCCGATGCTGATGGCCGCATCGTAATCCGACTGCGCCGCTTTCCAGTCCTCGCCTTTGCCGCGCGTACGGTAGCTGTCGGCACGCGCACAGAAAAATTCGGGCCGCGTCGGTGCATACGCGATCATGCGCGTAAAAAGCGCAATACTCTCCTCGTGCTGGCCGCGCTTGACTTCATCGGCCAGCCAGCCGCGCATGAACGGCGTGAGTTTTTCCTTCCAGCGTTCCTCAAAGGCGGAACCGCCGGGCGCCGCCTCAGCCAGCGTCTTCAGGGTTTGCTGCCGCTCTTCGGACGCCGGATGACTGGCAAACATCGGGTTTGTGCGCGACGGGTCGCCATCGGGGCGGGCTTTCAATTCAAGCTGCAGATTGCGCCATACCTTGGACGCCTCAAGCGGGTCGTAGCCGGCCTGACGCATCAATATCAAACCGATGCGGTCGGCCTCGCGCTCCTGATCCCGCGAATAGGCAAACGCGCTGGCGAGCACTGCCAGCTGACCGACCGCGCCAACCAGACCGAACAGGCCAAGAAACTGCCCGAAGGCGGAGCGCGACTTGATGTCGCGCAGCCGCTCCAGAGTATGGCGCGATAAATAATGGCCGATTTCATGTCCGAGCACCGCCGCGAGCTGGGCTTCATTATCAACGCGCAGCATCAGACCGGTCCACACCTGCATCATGCCGTTGGGCGACATGCTGGCGTTGAACAAAGGCGTGTGAACGAGATGCACGCGCACATCCGCGCAATGTTCACCGGCAAGCCTGCAGGCGATATCCTGCACATAGTCGTGCAGCGCCGGATCGCGTATGGAAAACGGGCTGCGCCGCAAGCGCGTCTCTTCACGATCCATCATCGACCACAGCCCGCCCTCATCGGTGGCAATTTCAGGACGCACGAAACGCGGCGGCGCAGCCCACTCCTTCTCTTTCTGCGCAAACGCGCTGCCACAGGCCAGCCATGCCGCGCACAGGCAGCCGGCGGCAAGAATTACACGCCGGTTCACTTCTGCTGGCCGGGGAAATTCTCAAGCAGCGAATTAAGCGTCTCGGCGGCCTTGGCCGGTTCGCGCAAATCCCCCGTTTGTCGCAACAAACGATTGAACCAGACGATTTGCCCGGTATTCAAATCGACCAGCGATGCATAACCGATCTGCGCGCCGCCGGGGACGCCTACGCCGAATAGCGCCAGCACGATCATGCTGGCAACGCGTTCACCGCTGGCATAACTATCGCGTATCCAGCTGAACAGTGCGTAGTCGGCGCCGCTTTTTTCCTTGACCGGACGCACCGCCTCACCCAGCGACCAGTCGAGCTTGCCCTCTTTGGTCGGCAGTTGAAGCGCGCTCATGCCGAAATGATGCTGGGCAATGGAACGCGCCAGCGCCGCATGCAGGGTGTTGATTTCCGCCACCTCGTCGGCGTCGCGTTCGTTCAATTCAACAGTCGTCGCACCGAGCGATTTCTTTTTCTCCACCAGCGCGGCCTTGAAATACTTGTTGGCGGCTTCCGTCCAGTCGGCCTTGGGTTCAAGCACGCCGCCGGCGCTGATCGAAAATAATTCGATGTCGGTCGGCATCAGAACCACTTTGCTATTTTTCGGCAGCACCGAAAACCCCGGCGCGCGATTCTTGTCCTGCGCGCCGGTTGCGCCGCACAGCGTGGTCAGAACCAGCACGACAATCAACCGGTACAGCAGGCCCGCGGCCGCCTGCCGGCTCTCTTTTGTTCCCATGTTTCCCCCTTGCGTTTGCCAGGCTGCAAATATTATATGCCGGTAGCGCAGCGCGTCCAGCAAATGCCGACCGCATAATTATGACGCGGTCAATATGGACAAACCGCCCGCGCCGGCCCCTGCAGGCGCACTTATTCTGGGCGCGCGTCTGCGGCCTTTACCGCCTCGCCCCACTTACGGATTTCCGCTGTCACAAAACCGTGGTATTCCGCGACGCTACCGCGCATCGGTTCGGCGCCCTGATTGCGCAATTGCGCGATCAGCTCCGGCAGCGCCAGCACCGCCTGCGTCGTTGCATTCAAACGCTCGATGATGGCTGCCGGGGTGCCGGCGGGTGCGGCAAGACCGTACCAGCCAATCGCATCGAAGCCAGGCAGCGTCTCCGCAATCGCCGGCACCCCGGGCGCCAGCGCCGAACGTTCGCGCGAAGTCACCCCCAGCGCGCGCAGACGCCCGCTCTTCACCAGCGCCTGAGAGGCCGGCAATGACGTAAACGCAAAATGCAGTTGCCCCGACGTCAGATCGGTCAACGCCGGTGAGATGCCTTTGTAGGGCACATGCACGAAAGCGATTTTTGCCGCGGCGCGAAACAGCTCGGCGCACAGATGCGGCGGCGTGCCGGCGCCGCCGCTGCCGAGCAGCAATTCGTTCGGGCGCGACTGCGCCAACGCGATCAGCGCTTTCACGTTCGAGGCCGGCAGACGCGGATGCACCACCAGCAGCGAAGGCGTCGAACCGATGGGCGCAATCGCCGCCAGATCGCGCGTGAGATCGTAGCCGGGATTTTTGTAGAGCGTGGCGCCGATGGCATGGCTCGCCATTTCGAGCAGCAAGGTGTAGCCGTCGGGGGCAGCGCGCACCACCGCTTCGGCGCCGAGATTGCCGCCGACACCGGCGCGGTTTTCCACCACTACCTGTTGACCGAGACGTTCGGTCAGCTTCTGCGCGACGAGACGCGCGACAACATCGGGCCCCGAGCCCGGCGTGCTGGCGACAATGATACGCACAGCGCGCAGCGGATAACTTTGCGCCGCCGCGCCCTGCGCGATCAGCAGCACGCAGATGCCGATGATTTTTACGCCGCTCACGACAAGGGCCAATCCAGCCATGCACACAGTCCGCGTCCCATCACCCATTCCTGATCGTGCGCGTTCAACCACGGCATTTCTTCGGTATACATGCGCACCGATTCGGCATAGCTGCAGGCTATCTGCGTGAAATCGCTGCCCCAGAAAACCCGCTGCGGGCCGAACGCATCGAAAACGCGGCGCAGGTAGGGATGCACGCTGCGGTACGGATATTCGTCGGCGGCGTAGAGCGGCAGCGTGGTGGTTTTGACCGCAACGTTGGGCCGCCGCGCCAGTGCGAGCAGTCTGTCGAAATCGGCGAACGCCGCCTCGCCGCGCGTCTTGCCGACCAGCCCCATATGATCGAGCACCAGTTTCAGTTGCGGATGACGTTCGGCCACGCCATCGATCAGCGGCATCAAGGCGTGCGGCACGAACACCATCAGCGGCACGCACGCCTTTTCGGCCGCCTGCCACAGCCAGTCGACGCGCCCTTCAAGCAGCGGCGCCTGCACCGCGGGAAAATTGAAAGTCACGCGCAGGCCGAGCAGGCCGCTGCCGCGCAGGCCGACAATCGCTTCACGTGCCGACGGCGAGGCGAGATCGAGCCGCCCCATCACCGCAAGGCGTTGCGGTGACGAACGCGCAGCTTCGAGCGCGAGATCGTTGCGGTCGCCCTCCCACGCCGGCGGCACGATCACTGCGCGTTGCACGCCGGCGGCATCCATCTCGCGCAACAACTCGTCGCGCGACAGCGGCTGCGGCCGGTGCGGCACATATACAGTTTGCGGCCACGGCCGCGCCGGTGTATTGGCGCCCCAGATATGCACCTGGGCGTCGGCAATCAACATTTTTTTACTCTCCCCTGCGCTGCCGCCGTCAATTGACGCTGGCGCCGGTCAGCTTGATGACATTGCCGAGCTTGGTGATTTCGGATTTCATATGCGCGGCAAATTCCTCCGGCTTGTCGCCGATCAAGACATAACCGAGCTCGTTCAAACGCCGGTTGGTCTCCGGCTTGTTCAGCGCGACAAGTGTCGCGTTGCGTATGGTCGCAATGATGGCGGGCGGCGTTTTCAGCGGCACCAGCAGGCCATACCAGCTGCCGCTCTCGGCGCCCGCATAACCGGCCTCGGCCAGCGTCGGCAGATCGGCGAGCAGTGGCAGACGCTTCGCGGTGGTCACCGCCAGCGCGCGCAGCTTGCCGCCGCGCACATGCGGCAGCGCGGTCGATACCGGCGAAAAATAAACCGAGGTCTCGCCGGCAAGCACCGAAGTGATCGCCTCGCCGCCGCCGCGATACGGTATATGCAGCATATTGATGCCGGCCGTAAGTTTGAAGAGTTCGGTCGACAGAAACGTCGAGCTGCCGCTGCCGGCCGACGCATAGTTGATGGCGCCGGGTTTGGCTTTGGCAAGCGCGACGAGCTCGGCCACCGTCTTCGCCGCCAACGCCGGATTGATTGCCACAATCGACGGCGACGACGCAAGCTGCGTCACCGGACTGAAATCGCGCAGCAGATCGTAACTGAGATTGCGGTAAAGGCTCGCGTTGACGGCATGCGTCAAACTCACCTGCACAATGGTGTAACCGTCGGCCGGCGCATGCGCGGCAATCTCCGCGCCGATATTGCCGGCCGCACCGGTGCGGTTATCGACAATGACATTCTGGCCGAAGACCTGACTCAAGCCATCTGCGACGATGCGACCGATGGTATCGGCGCCGCTGCCGGGCGGCTGCGGCATCAGGTAGCGCACGGTCTTGGCCGGAAACGGTTGCGCGCAGACACTGCCCGCAAAAAGACCCGCGGCAATAACGATCGCCGGCGCCCCAATCATTGCAGCCTTCATGCTCCGCCACCCGCCACTGACGCGAAGTCGTGATTGTATGCGCTTGCCTGTGCAGCCGGCGCCGCGAATGAATCGGCTACAATCAAATGCTCAGCCTGGAGGAGGCCTCATGAGAACCATCGTTACGATTGCGTCTGTCGTATTGACCTGCGTCGTCTGTACTGTCACGGCGCAGGCGCAAAATTATCCGGACAAACCGGTGCGCATCATCGTGCCGTGGCCGGCCGCCGGCATCACCGACGTCATCACGCGCGCAATCGGGCAGCGCCTGACCGAGGTGCTCGGTCAACAGATCGTCGTCGACAACCGCGCCGGCGCCGGCGGCACGCTGGGTGCCGCACTCGTCGCTAAAGCGCCGGCCGACGGTTACACGCTGCTGATGAACGATCTTGGCGGGCATTGCAGCGCGCCGTCGCTGTATTCGAAATTGTCCTACGATGCGATCAAGGATTTCACGCCGGTCATGCTGGTCGCCGGTTCGCCGATGGTATTGATCGCAAACCCGTCGCACAACGTGCGCACGCTGCCGCAGCTGATCGAACTCGCGAAAACGAAACCGGGCACTTTGAACTACGCCTCATCCGGCAGCGGCGCGATCACCCACCTCGGCATGGTGCGTCTGATGCGCATGACCGGAATCGATCTCGCGCACGTGCCGTTCAAAGGCAGCGTACCGGCGACATCGTCCGTCATCGGCGGTGAAACCGCGGTGGCGTTTTCAACCATCCCGGCGGCGGTGCCTCAATCCAGGGCCGGACGGCTGCATCTGCTGGCGATCTCGTTCCCGAAACGCTCACCGCAACTGCCCGACGTGCCGACGATCGCCGAGACCGTCGGCGAGTTCGATCTCGGCCTCTACTCCGGCTTGTGGGCGCCGGCCGGCACGCCGCGCGCCGTCATCGCCAAACTGCACGCCGAGTTCACTGCAGCGATGGAGCAGGCGAAAGTCAAAGAAATCCTCGCCGCCAACTCTGCCGAAACCAACCGCCTGACCTCGGCGCAGTTCGGCGACTACGTTGCGCGCGAAATCGGCGGCTGGAGCGAAATCGTCCGTGCTGCCGGCATCAAAATCGAATAACACTACCGACACACAGAGGAGCAATCAGCATGGATATGGGAATCAAGGGCCGCGTCGCAATTGTCACCGGCGGCAGCCGCGGCATCGGCCGCGAAACCGCGCGTCAATTCCTCGAAGAAGGCGCGCGCGTGATGATCTGCGGCCGCAAAGCCGAGACGCTGGAAAAAACCCGCGCCGAGTTGGCCAAACAAACCGGCGGTGACATCAAGTGCATTGTCGCCGACATGATGAAAGAAGCCGATATCAAAAAGCTGGTCGATGAAACCGTCAAACAGTTCGGCACCGTCGACATCCTGATCAACAACGCCGGCCAGATGTACTCGGGCCGTTATGCAGCGATGACCGACGACGGATTGAAAGAACAACTCGAAACCAAGTTGTTCGGCTTCATGCGCGCGATCCGCCTCGTCTACCCGCTCATGAAAGCGAAAAAATGGGGCCGCATCATCAACACCATCGGCGGCGCCGGCAAGGAACCCGATCCGTACATGTTCGGCAGCGGCATCACCAATAGCGCGCTCCTGAACATCACCAAATCACTATCGACCGAATTCGG
>JANYDY010000108.1 GCA_025363435.1 Betaproteobacteria bacterium | reverse complement strand
TCATTCCGACCCGCTATTGCCAATTTCGCGCGAATCGAACACACTAATTTCCTGAAAACCACCTCAAACACTCGAATCTCCGCAATGACAAATCAACGAACGTCCGTTGCCCGAAATCGGGTTTTTGCACAGCCTCGTTAGCCTAGTTAACCTGCGCGCCCGACTCCGCAACCATACGCGCCCACTTCGCGGCTTCGACTTTCAGCATTTCGCCGAATTGTTCCGGCGTTTCCTGCCAGGCCACTTCCTGGCCGGCGTTCAGCAGTTGCTTTTGCACCTCAGGCGTTTTCACGATATGCAGGATCTCGGTGTGCAGCTTCATCACGACATCCCGCGGCGTGCCTTTCGGCGCCGCGATACCAAACCAGGCCGTCACGTCGTAGCCTTTCACACCGGCCTGCGCAACGGTCGGCACATCAGGCAGTTCAGGTGACCGCTTGGCGCTGGTTACCGCCAGCGCGCGCAGCTTGCCGGCCTTGATCTGCGGCAGCATGCCGGCAATGCCGGGAAACCCGACCGTTACCTGCCCGCTCAAAAGATCGGCCGTCGCCGGGCCGCTGCCGCGATAAGGAATGTGCACCATGTCGATGCCCGCCATCTTGGTAAACAGCGCGCCGGTCAGGTGCTGTGTGCTGCCATTACCGGACGACGCATAATCGATTTTCCCCGGCTGCGCCTTCGCCAAAGCGATCAGTTCCTTCACGCTCTTCGCCGGCAGCGACGGATGCACAACAATGACATTCGGTGCGCTGGTGACCTGCGTTATCGGTGCAAAATCGCCGACCGAATCATAAGAAAGTTTTTTGTACAGCGCTGCGCTGACGAAATGCGTATTGCTGATCATCAACAGGTTATAGCCGTCGGGCGGCGCCTTCGCCACCGATTCCGCGCCTATGGTCGAACCGGCGCCAGGACGGTTATCAACAACGACCTGGTGCCCCAGCGCTTCACTCATTTTCTGCGTCAGAATGCGGCCCGGCACATCCGCCGCGCCGCCGGCGGAAAACGGCACTACCAGCCGCAGCGGCCGGTTGGGAAAATTCTGCGCGCCGGCAACACCCGCCAGCGCCGTGGACAAAAATACTGCCGTTAAAAGCGACATCGTTTTTTCAATTGCCATGCATGCTCCGTCTGGGAAAAAACCGGAATGATCCGGGAGAGGGCTGCGATTATAGCGCGCAGCAAGCCTTTTCAAACGCCGCTCAACTGCCGGAAATGTCCGAGCCGAATTCCAGATTGCCCTGATCGAGCGGCGGGCACAGCTGGCGCAAAATCGAATAACCATCGCCACGGCTGCTTTCACGCTCCAGCAGCGCAATGAAATCATCGGCACTCAACGGGCGACTGAACAGATACCCCTGCATCGCGTCGCAATTATTCTCGATCAAAAAAGTCAGCTGCTCGGCGGTCTCGACGCCCTCGGCAATCACGTGCATATCAAGACTGTGGCCCAGCGAAATAATCGCCTTGACGATGGCCGCCGCGTTGTCCTCCTGCCCGAGTTCGCGGACAAAAGACTGGTCGATTTTCAGACTGCCGACCGGAAAACGCTTGAGATAACTCAAACTCGAATAACCGGTGCCGAAATCGTCGATGCTGAGCTTCAGGCCGAGGTCTTTGAGCTGATTTAGCATGGCGATAACTTCTTCCGGATCGTGCATGACCATGCTCTCGGTCAGTTCAAGCTCAAGGTACTCGGCAGCAAGCTCCGTGTCATGCAGAGCCAGCTCAACCGTGCGCAACAACTCATTGCGCATCAATTGGCGCGCCGACAAATTGATCGCCACGCGCATCGGCGGCAGCCCGCGCACCTGCAATGATTTATTGAACCGGCAGGCTTCCCGCATCACCCATTCACCGATAGTAGTAATGAGGCCGGTTTCCTCGGCAACTCGAATAAAATTCTGCGGCAGCAAGAGGCCGCGCTCCTCATCATTGATGCGCAGTAAAGCCTCCATTCCCGCAACGCGGCCGGTCACCAAGTCTACTTTCGGTTGATAGAGCAGCACGAATTGTTCAGCCTCGACTGCATGGTGCAGCGCATTCTGCAGCTCGAGGCGCTCGGATATCGCCGCATTCATTTCCGATGAGTAGAACTGAAAGTTGTTGCGGCCGAATTCCTTGGCCTTGTACATGGCGGTGTCGGAATTTTTGAGCAGCGTCTGCACATCGCGGCCGTCACGCGGGAACACGCTGACGCCGATGCTGCACGAGACGCTGAGTTCGCGCTGCTCGATGCGCCACGGCAAAGCAATCGCTTTGAGCACGCGCTGCGTCACCTGCGATAACGCCTCGCCACGCCCCTCGCCCGACAACAGCAGTACAAATTCATCGCCGCCCAGACGCGCCACGGTATCAGTTTCACGCAGGCAGGCCTGCATGCGCCGCGCCACTGTCTGCAGCAACTGGTCGCCCTGATTGTGGCCGAAGGTGTCGTTGATCAATTTGAAATGATCGAGATCGATTAACGCCACTGCAACCACGCTTTCGTTTCGTTGCGCCTGCAGCATCATCTGGCGCAGACGGTCGTTCATCAGCAGCCGGTTGGGCAGCCCGGTCACCGCATCATGGTTGGCCAGATACTCGAGTTTTTCCTGATTAAGCTTGGTTTCCGTGACATCCTCGACCGTGCCCTCATAAAACAGCAGGCTGTCGGCGGCATCGTAAACTGCACGGGCATTTTCAGAAATCCAGATACGGTCGCCATCGCGCCGACGGATCTCCGAAACAAAATTGGTGACAACACCGTCCGCGCGCATCAGCGTGACGAATTCCACGCGGCGCGCCGGATCAACATATAACTGATTCTGGATATCCGCGACCGCCGCGATGATTTCTTCCGGCGTGTCGTAGCCATAGATACGCGCCAGCGCGCGGTTCACATTTATGTAGACGCCCGCCGGCGAGGTCTGGAAAATTCCCTCGGTGGCGTTCTCGAACAAGCCGCGAAAACGAAGCTCGGACTCCTGCAGCGCCCGGAACGCGGCGCGCTGGGTAGTGACGTCCTCGACGATGCCCTCGATGATCCATTCACTGCCGCGCGCAGCGTGCCGGCCGGCGCCGCGCTCGCGCACCCACTTGACCGCGCCGCCGCGGCTGGTAATACGGTATTCAATTGAGAACCGCCGAGTCGCGGCAAGCGCCTGCGACAGTTCAGCAGTGATGCGGGCGCGATCATCTGTATAGATCAGGCTATTGTAGAAAGTGCCGCGCCTTGAGAGCAATTTGGCAGCGGAATATCCGGTCAGTCCGGCGCAACCTGCACTGACGGATTCGAAATACCGGGCCTCGCCGGTTTTACAGCGGTAGACCATGCCATCTAGCGCATCGACCAGCGCCGTGAGCGACTGCCGCACCGGACGTACTGATGGGCCGCTCGAGTTGCTTGTGCGCGCGCGGGAACGTGTCGTCGCACTTCCTAATCTGCGCGAAATTGCCATGTCTCGCTCGTTACGATGCCAACCGGAAATTTGAATAAGCGGCGCGCCGCTACCGGCCCCCATCCACACGAACGGAAATAACCGGACTCAAGGGATTACGCCAAACCACACAATAGCAAATTTCATTCCTGCGGAGTGTGCGATTCCGGACGTTGTGGCAGTAAATCGATGAAACGTGGAAAGATTCACACCGGCGGACGCCCGGCAAGGCGTGCCCCCTCTCTGCCGGACCTCCGTCGTCGGCACTCAAACCTTGCCGAACTTCAGCGCGCCTTTCACGACATCGACACGAATGCTGTCCGCGGCGGCAAATTCGCCTTCAAGAATGCTTTTCGCCAGCGGATTCTCCAGCTCCGACTGGATTGCGCGTTTAAGCGGACGCGCACCGTACATCGGATCAAAGCCGGCTTCCGCAATGCGATTTACCGCCGCGTCCGTAATGTCGAGACGAATATCCATTTTGGCCAGCCGCTTTTCGAGCAAACCGATCTGCAGCCGCGCAATCGATGCGATGTTTTTCTGGTCGAGCGCGTGGAACACCACGATCTCGTCGATGCGGTTGACGAACTCCGGCCGGAAATGCGTCTTCACTTCGCCCAGCACAGCGAGCTTCACGCTCTGATAGTCGTCACCGCTCATTTGCTGAATCATTTGCGAGCCGAGATTCGATGTCATCACGATCACGGTATTTTTAAAATCCACCGTGCGGCCCTGACCGTCGGTCATACGCCCGTCATCCAAAACCTGCAGCAACACGTTAAACACATCCGGATGCGCCTTCTCGACTTCGTCGAGCAGAATCACCGCATACGGTTTGCGCCGCACCGCTTCGGTCAGGTAGCCGCCCTCTTCGTAACCGACGTAACCGGGCGGCGCACCAATCAAACGCGCGACTGAATGCTTCTCCATGAATTCACTCATGTCGATGCGTATCATGTGTTCTTCGGAATCGAACAGAAATTCCGCCAGCGCCTTACACAACTCGGTTTTGCCGACGCCGGTCGGCCCGAGAAACAGGAACGAGCCGTAAGGTTTATCCGGGTCGGCAAGGCCGGCGCGTGAGCGGCGGATGGCATCTGAAACCAGACGCACCGCTTCGTCCTGCCCGACTACGCGCTGATGCAAACGCTCTTCCATCAGCAGGAGTTTGTCGCGCTCGCCCTGCATCATTTTCGACACCGGTATGCCGGTCGCGCGCGACACCACTTCGGCGATTTCCTCGGCGCCAACCTGGGTGCGCAACAGGCGCGGTTTGGCGCCGGCAACCGGCGCCTTGTCGGCATGCTTCAACTGCGCTTCAAGTTGCGGCACGCGACCATACTGAATTTCAGACACCTTCTGCCAATCGCCTTTGCGCGTGGCGGCGTCCATTTCAAGCTTGAGCTTCTCGAGCTCTTCCTTGATGTGCTGCGAACCCTGCACCTGCGACTTTTCCGCTTTCCAGACTTCCTCCAGATCGGCGTATTCGCGATCCAGCCGCTTGATTTCATCTTCAAGCGCGGCGAGCCGCTTCTGCGACGCCTCGTCCTTTTCCCGGCGCACCGCTTCGCGCTCGATCTTGAGCTGGATCAGACGGCGGTCGAGTTTATCCATCGATTCCGGTTTCGAATCGATTTCCATGCGGATGCGCGATGCCGCTTCATCGATAAGGTCGATCGCCTTGTCCGGCAGGAAGCGGTCGGTAATGTAGCGATGCGACAATTCGGCTGCCGCAATAATCGCCGGGTCGGTGATATCGACACCATGATGCACTTCGTATTTTTCCTGCAGGCCGCGCAGGATCGCGATCGTACTCTCGACCGACGGCTCGTTGACCATGACCTTTTGAAAACGGCGCTCCAGCGCAGCGTCTTTTTCAACGTATTTGCGATATTCGTTGAGTGTGGTCGCGCCAACGCAATGCAGCTCGCCGCGCGCCAGCGCGGGCTTCAACATATTGCCGGCATCAATAGCGCCCTCAGCTTTGCCGGCGCCAACCATGGTGTGCAATTCGTCGATGAAGACGATCGTGCGGCCCGCGTCCGCGGCAATTTCTTTCAACACTGATTTCAAACGCTCTTCGAATTCACCGCGATATTTGGCGCCCGCCAGCAGCATCGCCATATCAAGCGACAGCACGCGTTTGTTCTTCAGCGTTTCCGGCACCTCGCCGTTGACGATGCGTTGCGCCAGGCCTTCGACGATCGCCGTCTTGCCGGTGCCGGGTTCGCCGATCAATACCGGATTGTTCTTGGTGCGGCGCTGCAGAATCTGAATAACGCGGCGGATCTCGTCGTCGCGGCCGATCACCGGATCGAGTTTGCCGGCACGCGCCTGCTCGGTCACATCGACCGTGTATTTCTTCAGCGCTTCGCGCGAACCCTCGGCTTCAGCGTTATTGACGTTCTCGCCACCGCGCACTTCCTTGATGGCCTGATTGAGCGCAGCAGCCGTTCCACCATGCTGTTTGAACAAACGTCCGGTTTCGCCTTTGTCTTGCGTCAAGGCAACCAGAAACATTTCGGAGGCGATGAACTGGTCGTCGTGTTTCTGCGCTTCCTTGTCGGTCAGGTTGAGCAACGCCGTTAATTCGCGCGAGACGTTGACTTCGCCGCCCTGCCCCTCGACCTTGGGCAGGCGTTTGAGCGCTGCGGCCAGCGCCGTTTTGAGCGCCGGCACGTTGACACCAGCGCGCGACAGCAGCGACGCCGTGCCGCCGTCGTCCTGCTGCAGCAGCGCCTGCAGCAAATGCTGCGGCTCTATGTAAGGGTTGTCCTGCCCGACGGCAAGGCTCTGCGCGTCGGAAAAGGCCTGTTGAAACTTGGTGGTGAACTTGTCGAATCGCATGGCTACGCATCATCCAGTCAATGTCTTACCGGTCAGATGGGGCATTCTGACGGAATTTCAATGACCTCCAGCCGGATTATTCATCCGCCACTTGCGCTTAATCAACCGCCGCGCGCGCCGCCTCCGCCGGATAGGGGTACATCATGCTCAGCGCCATGCTCTGGTTGGCCGATTGCACGATGCGCACATGCTCGCGCTTGAGCTCACGCGCATGCCGGCAACCGCAGGAGTGCGCGATCATGTCGATTTCCTTGTTCATATTGCGCACATAACTGGCGACGCGCAAATATTTTTCCGCCACCACCAGCCCGCGCTGCAGGCGTTTGTTGTGGGTCGTAATACCAGTCGGACAGGTGTTGGTGTGGCAACGCATTGCCTGTATGCAGCCCAACGCGAACATCGGCCCGCGCGCAGTATTGATGAAATCGGCACCGGCGCACAACGCCCATGCAGCACGTGCCGAGGTCACCAGTTTTCCCGAGGCGACCACGCGTATCCGGTCTTTCAGGCCGGCTTCCAGCAGCGCATCGATCACGCGCGGCAGCGCTTCGGCTATCGGCAGGCTCATGTGATCCATCAACGTTGCCGGCGCCGCGCCACTGCCGCCCTCGCCGCCGTCAATGACCAGAAAATCCGGCGCATCCTGAACGCCGCGGCGCAATATCGCATTGCACAAATCATGGATGAAATCCCAACCGCCGATGGCAGTTTTCACGCCCACCGGCCGACCCGTCAGATCACGTATGTAAACAACCTTGTCGAGCAGTTGATCGACATTGGCGATATCAGCATGACGGTTCGGGCTGATCGAATCTTCACCCGCCGGAATGCCGCGGATTCTGGAAATCTCCACGGTTACCTTGCCGCCGGGCAGCACCCCGCCCTTGCCCGGCTTGGCGCCCTGCGAGAGCTTGATTTCAAACGCCTTGACGACATGCGATAGCTCACGCGCCTTTTCCGGCGAAAAGCTGCCATCGGCATCACGTATACCGTATTTCGCCGTGCCGATCTGCATAATGACATCGCAATCGCCTTCAAGATGATAGGGCGACAAACCGCCCTCGCCGGTATCCATCCAGCAACCGACGGTACCGGCGCCGCGCGACAACGCGCGTACTGCGGGTTCCGAAATGGCGCCGAAGCTCATGCCCGAGATGTTAGTTACCGAACGCGCTTCAAATGGATAACGGCAATGGCCATCGCCGATCAGTAGCGACGGCGTCGGCAGGCGGTCTTCCTCCAGCACAGGAAAAGGATGATTGACGAAGATAATCGAACCGGGCTCGCGCAAATCATTGCTCGAACCGAAACCGATGATGCCGCCCTCGTTTTTTGCTTCGCGATAAATCCACGCCCGCGTTGCGCGGTTGAATGGCATCTCGTCGCGATCGCCGGCAAAAAAATACTGGCGGAAATATTCGCCCATCTGCTCGAAGAAAAAACGCAAACGGCCGATCACCGGGTAGTTGCGCAGCACCGTGTGTTTTTTCTGGGTAACGTCCTGAATGAACCAGAACACCAGCAGGCCGATGACGAAAAAGCCAAAGATCGTTCCAAGCCCGTAGGATATAACCCCCATGATTCCGCTCATGCCGCCTCCCCATCGGGTAAACTTCAACTTCTTATTTACGGCCAATATAGTTGAAAATGCAAGGCTTGGCACTCGCCATAGAACGCAACGTCAGCGCCGCACTTGAAGAAGATGTCGGCGCCGGCGATCTCACCGCAGGCCTGATCCCTGCCGGCGGGACAGCGGTCGCCCGCATCATCACCCGCAGCGATATCGTGCTCTGCGGTGCCGCCTGGGTAGACGCCTGCTTCCGGCGGCTTGATCCGCAAGTCGGGATTCAATGGCAAAGCGCGGACGGCGCCGCGGCAAAAGCCGGGCAAACGCTATGCACTTTACGCGGCAATGCGCGTGCGCTGCTGACGGGTGAACGCACCGCACTCAATTTCCTGCAATTGCTTTCCGGCATTGCGACGGCGACCCATCGCTATGTCGAAGCGGTGCGCGGCACGCGCGCAAAAATACTCGACACCCGCAAGACCCTGCCCGGCCTGCGTGTGGCGCAAAAATATGCCGTGCTCAGCGGCGGCGGCACCAACCACCGCATGGGGCTCTACGACGCCATCCTGATCAAGGAAAACCACATCGCCGCGGCCGACGGGATCGCCGGCGCAATGAAGGCTGCGCTATTAGCAGCGCCGTCCGGCACATGGATACAGGTCGAAGTCGAAAACCTTGATCAGTTGCGCACCGCGATCGACGCCGGTGCGAAAATGATACTGCTCGACAACATGAACACCACGCAAATGCACGAAGCCGTGGCAGTCACTGCGGGACGCGCCGCGCTTGAAGCATCCGGCGGCATCACGCTCGCCAATGTGCGTGAAATCGCCGCAACCGGTGTTGACCGCATATCGATCGGCAGTCTGACCAAGGACGTCAAAGCCGCCGATCTTTCGATGCGTTTTGACGACTAGCGTTTATTTACAGCAGAATCCAGCAGAAGCAGAAGCAGGAGCAGGAGCAGGAGCAGGTCTTGCAATCATACATTTGCTTGATTGCAAGACCTGCCCCCGTAAACTGCAGGCGTTAGTTCTTGCCCGGGTCTGGAGTCGTTCTTTTCTCATGTGCGAAAACAACTCGGCTCCGAAACCTTTGATCACATCGGCATGAATTGGTTAAATGACTTACGACAAGCGGGTGTTCCCGCAGCGATAAGTGCCGCATTCCTGTTCGGCGCGGGAACGCCATTGGCCAAATTGCTATTGGACGGCGTAAGCCCCTGGCTTTTGGCGGGCCTGCTTTATAGTGGGTTTTCTTGCGTATGAGGTAAGCCTCGCACTTTTGTCGTCAACAGTCATTGCTTAAACGATACCGACCCCGATACCACGCTTAAAGTGGCAGGTCTTTTGCAGTTCGATGACCCGCGATAGCGCGGGCAGTCGCCGGCTGTTCGGATTTAGGCCGCGCGTGCGTCGCAGCTACGCGCGATCAGATCCTTGACCGCAATCTCGTCGGCATCGAGCACGCAAAAGCGTTGCGGCAAGCGCTCCAACCCTTCCATGCCGTAAGGCACTTCCGGATCGCAGCCCAGCGCTTCGTGGATGGTCGCGGCAAATTTTGCCGGCAACGCGGTCTCGAGACAGATCAGCGGCACACCGGGTTCGCGGTGTTCAAGCCCGACCTTCACGCCGTCGGCAGTGTGCGTGTCTATCATCTGGTTAAATTTGCGGTAGATCGTGCGTATCGTTTCCAGGCGGTCGGCGTGGCGGCTTGAGCCGGACACAAAGCCGAAATCGGCGATACGCGAAAAATGCGGCGTGCGCGAGAGATCGAAAATGCCGTCGCGGTCGAGCTGGCGCCATAAGCCGGTAACCGCTTTGCTATCGCGGCCGACGAGGTCGAAAACAAAACGCTCGAAGTTTGAGGCCTTGGAAATATCCATCGACGGGCTGCTGGTCTGCTGCACGCGATCCGGCGGGCGCACACGGTAGACGCCACTGCGGAAAAATTCATCCAGCACATCGTTCTCGTTGGTGGCGAGTATCAGCTTGCGTATCGGCAAGCCCATGCAGCGCGCGATATGGCCGGCGCAGATATTGCCGAAGTTACCTGACGGCACCGCAAACGAAACCTGCTGATCGTTCGACTGCGTTGCCGCGAAGTAGGTTTTGAAATAATAAACAATCTGCGCCACCACACGCGCCCAATTGATCGAATTGACCGTGCCGATGTTATAGCGTGACTTGAAGGCGTGATCGTTGCTGACCGCCTTGACGATGTCCTGACAATCGTCGAAAACGCCGCGCACCGCAATATTGATGATGTTGGCGTCCTGCAGCGAAAACATCTGTGCGGTCTGGAACGGGCTCATCTTCTGGTGCGGCGACAGCATGAAAACGCGGATGCCGCGTTTGCCGCGCATCGCGTATTCGGCAGCCGAACCGGTGTCGCCCGAGGTCGCGCCGAGAATATTGAGTTCAGAACCGGTTTTCACCAGCGCATGTTCGAACAGATTGCCGAGCAACTGCATCGCGACGTCTTTGAACGCCAGTGTCGGCCCGTTCGAGAGGCCTGCGATAAACACACCGGCTTCCAGTTCGCGCACCGGCGTGATGTCGGCGGAATGAAACACTTCTGCAGTGTAAGTCTTATCGACGATTTTTTTCAGGTCACCGGCACTGATGTCGTCGGCGTAAAGTCGCAGAATTTCGAACGCGAGTTCCGGATAGGACAGGCCGCGCCATTTCGCCAGATCGGTCGCACCGATTTGTGGATAACGCTCGGGCATGGCCAGCCCGCCGTCATTCATCAGACCGCCCAGCAGAATATCCAGAAAGGCTGCCGGCGTCGCCCCGCCGCGCGTGCTTACATATCGCATGAACTTCAGCTCGTGCCGAGCTGCTCCATGCGTATGCGCGTGACCTTGCCGACCACGACCTTCAACTTCTCGATGCCGGCAATTGCCGCATTGATGCGCTTCTCGATGGTCAAATGCGTGAGCATGATGATGTCGGCGTGCGCCTCGCCTGCCGGCGGTTCTTTTTGCACCATCGCGTCGATCGATATTTTACTCTTGGCCAGCACGCGCGTAATGTCGGCGAGCACGCCCGGCTTGTCGTACACGCGCATGCGCAGATAGTACGAAGTCTCGACCTCGGCCATCGGCAGGATAGGCACGTTCGACATGCGGTCGGGCTGAAACGCCAGATGCGGCACGCGGTTCTCGGGGTCGGCCGTATGCATACGCGTGACGTCAACCAGATCAGCGATCACCGCCGACGCCGTCGGATAGGCGCCCGCGCCGGCGCCGTAATACAGTGTCGGCCCCACCGCGTCACCCTTGACCAGGATTGCATTCATCACGCCCTCAACATTGGCGATCAGCCGGCGCGCCGGGATCAACGTCGGATGCACACGCAACTCGATACCTTTGGGCGTGCGCCGCGTAATGCCGAGCAGCTTGATGCGGTAACCCAGCTCTTCGGCGTAGCGGATATCGGCCGCCGTCAGCTTCGAAATGCCTTCGGTATAAGCGTCCTTGAAGCGCATCGGAATACCGAAGGAAATCGCCGCCATGATGGTCAGCTTGTGTGCGGCATCGATGCCCTCGATATCGAAGGTCGGGTCGGTCTCGGCGTAACCGAGCCGTTGCGCTTCCGCCAGCACGCTCTCGAAACTCGAACCCTTGTCGCGCATTTCCGACAGGATGAAATTGCTGGTGCCGTTGATGATGCCGGCAATCCATTCGATGCGGTTGGCGGTGAGGCCTTCGCGCAACGCCTTGATGATGGGTATGCCGCCGGCTACCGCGGCTTCGAACGCAACCATCACGCGGTGCTTGCGCGCCGCCGCGAAAATCTCGTTGCCGTAGTTCGCCAGCAAGGCCTTGTTCGCCGTGACGACGTGTTTGCCGTTGGCGATTGCCGCCATCACCAGTTCGCGCGCGATTCGGGTGCCGCCGATCAACTCAATGACAATATCGATATCCGGATCGTTGACCACCTTGAAGGCGTCGTCGGTGACTTTAGCCGTTTTACCAACCAGTTTGCGCGCGCGCTTAAGGTCCTTGTCCGCCACCATTTTGATGACGATGCCGCGGCCGGCACGGCGCATGATTTCTTCCTGATTGCGCGCCAGCACTTCAAACGTGCCACCGCCGACCGTGCCTATGCCGAGCAGACCGACGTGAATCGGGCGCAGAGATTTCATAACAGGCCGTCCTTCCGGAACATTTCCTTGATGCCGCGCACCGCCTGTCTTGAACGGGCTTCGTTCTCAATCAGCGCAAAGCGCACATGGTCGTCGCCATATTCGCCGAAGCCAATGCCTGGCGACACCGCGACGCGCGCTTCGTTGAGCAGCTTCTTGGAAAACTCCAGCGAGCCCATCTTTGCGTAGGGTTCGGGAATCTTCGCCCAGATATACATGGTCGCTTTGGGTATATCGACGTTCCAGCCGGCCGCCTGCAAACCTGCGCACATGACGTCGCGGCGCTTCTGATACATCGCGCGCACTTCCTCGACGCATTCCTGTGGACCTTCAAGCGCGATGATGGAGGCAACCTGAATCGGCGTAAACGTGCCGTAGTCGTGATAACTCTTCATGCGCGCCAGTGCGGTGACGAGATCCTTGTTGCCGACCATGCAGCCGACGCGCCAGCCCGCCATATTGTAGCTCTTCGACAAGGTGAAAAATTCGACAGCGATGTCGCGCGCGCCCGGCACTTCCATGATCGACGGCGCGCGATAACCGTCGAACACGATGTCGGCATAGGCGAGATCGTGCACAATGTAGATGTGATGTTCGCGCGCGATCGCCACCAGCCGCTCAAAAAACGCCAGGTCCACGCACTGCGTGGTCGGATTGCCGGGGAAATTGCAGATCAGCATCTTCGGTTTCGGATAGGAATCGCGGATTGCGCTTTCCAGTTCGTCGAAGAAATCAACACCGGCCACCATCGGCACGTGGCGGATGTCGGCGCCGGCAATCACCGGCCCGTAGATATGAATCGGATAACTCGGATTCGGCACCAGCACGATGTCGCCGCGGTCGAGCGTCGCCAGCGCCAGATGCGCGATGCCTTCTTTCGAACCGATCGTCACGATCGCTTCCGAATCGAAATCGAATTCGACGTTGTAGCGCGACTTGTACCAATTGCAGATCGCACGCCGCAGCCGCGGGATGCCCTTCGACACCGAATAGCCGTGGGTGTCGCTGCGCTGCACGCTTTCGATCAATTTATCGACGATGTGACGCGGCGTCGGCTGATCGGGATTGCCCATCGACAGGTCGATGACGTCCTCGCCGCGCTTGCGTGCGGCAGCCTTCAGTTCGCCCGTAATGTTGAATACATAGGGCGGCAGGCGTTTAATCCGGGCAAACTCTTCCATGGGCGTCCACGTTTCGCTTCTAAGGGCGTGAAAAAGCATATAATTTTAGCCGACCCAGCCTCCTCCGGCAATTCCGATTCGTATGAAATTCCACCTAGAAACCGCATCCGGCAGCAATCTGTTTACCGGGCATGGCCCCGGTTACGTATCGATCAACCGGGTGCAGCATCAACAGAGCCTGATCGTCAGCGCCAGCCAGCTGCTATTTGACTGGCCGCAGCACTGGGAGGATCTGGCCGCGGCACAATTTGAATTTCTGCTGACCCTGCGCCCTGAAATCGTCCTGCTCGGCACCGGACCGACACAAAAATTTCCGCATCCGTCGCTGGCGCGTTGTTTATATGAAGCGCGTGTCGGACTCGAAATAATGAACAGCGCTGCCGCCTGCCGCACCTACAACATACTGGTTGCCGAGAACCGCAATGTGATTGCGGCAATGTGGATGCCTTGATTCCGGTCAGCGCCGCCACAGCAGTGTGCGCCTCAGAGGCCGCTTAACACCTTGAGATGAACGGCAGCACAGCGTCCCAAAGCATGCAGATTGTAACCGCCTTCGAGCAGCGAAACGATACGCCCGCCGGCATGACGGTCGGCAACCGTGCGCAACTGCTGCGTGACCCAGGTGTAATCGGCCTCGACGAATTTCAGCATGGCGAGATCGTCATCGCGATGCGCATCGAAACCGGCCGAAATGAACAGCATTTCAGGTTTGAACGCCTCCAGCGCCGGCAGCCAGTACTCTTCGACCGCCGCACGGAACTCGGCGCCACCGCTGTAGGCGGCGAGCGGAATATTCACCATGCGCGCCGAACGCCCTTCGACCCCGCTGTACGGATAAAACGGATGCTGGAAGGTGGACACCATCAGCACGCGTTCGTCATCCTGAAAAATTTCCTCGGTGCCGTTGCCGTGATGGACATCGAAATCGACAATCGCAACGCGCTTCAAGCCGTGATGATCGAGCGCATGCGCAGCGGCCACCGCGACACTGTTGAATATGCAGAACCCCATCGCGCGCCCGCGCTCGGCATGGTGTCCCGGCGGGCGCACATTGCAAAACGCGTTTTTGACTTCGCCGGCCATCACCATATCGGTGGCCAGCACGCCGGCGCCGGCGGCGCGCAGCGCGGCGTTCAGGCTGGCCGGGCACATCGCCGTATCCGGATCGAGATGAATAATGCCGGCGCGCGGCGACTGCTCTTCAACACTATCAATGTAATACGGCTGGTGCACGCGCTCCAGTTGTTCGCGGGTAGCCAGCGGCGCCTCGATATGCGTGAGATGGTCGTTGATGCCGGAGGCGATCAGTTGATCCTGCACCGCCGGCAGGCGCTGCGGACATTCGGGGTGCGTCGCCCCCATGTTGTGCAACTGACAATCGGTATGCGTGATAAATGCGGTGGTCACTGCAACCTCCAAATCTGCATCCGGCATATTAGCTGCGGCACCGGGCATTGTCCAAGCCGGCGCCGCCGCCATAGCCCGCGAACCACGTTACAATAGCGCCGATGCACCGTGAACAGATCGACAACGTCGTCAAACAAATCAGCCAGGTTATCCTCGGCAAGGAACGTCAGATCCGCCTGTCTGTCGCTTGCCTGCTCGCGCGCGGCCACCTGCTGATTGAAGACATTCCGGGTGTCGGTAAAACCACTCTCGCGCATACGCTCGCCGCAGTTCTCGGTCTGCAATTTCAGCGCATACAGTTCACCAGCGACCTGTTGCCCGCAGACATCCTCGGCGTCTCGATCTACGACCGCGACAGCGGCAAATTTCGCTTTCATCCGGGACCGATATTTTCGCAGGTGATTCTCGCCGATGAAGTTAATCGCGCCACGCCGAAGACGCAAAGCGCGCTGCTCGAAGCAATGGAAGAACACCAGGTCACTGCGGAAGGCGAAACGCGGCCGCTGCCGGAACCGTTTTTTGTCATCGCGACGCAAAATCCCTCGAACCAGATCGGTACTTTTCCGCTGCCGGAATCGCAACTCGACCGCTTTCTCATGCGTATCGAACTCGGTTATCCGGATGCCGGCGCCGAGCGCGCGCTGCTGCAAGGTGCGGACCGCCGCGATCTCCTGCCGAAACTGACGCCCGCGTTGCAGCCGGCCGAACTTGCCGCGGTACAAACCGCGGTGCGCGCGGTGCATGTCTCGAGCGCGCTGCTCGACTACCTGCAGGCGCTGGTCGATTACAGCCGCAAGTCGCCCGACTACGTCAGCGGCTTGTCGCCGCGCGCGGCACTGGCGCTGCTGGCCGCCGCGCGTGCATGGGCGCTGATGGAGGGCCGCAATCAGGTGCTGCCGGAAGACCTGCAAGCCATCGTTCCCGGCGTCGTCGGCCACCGTTTGTTCGTGGCGCGCGACAGCACCCGCATCAACGGCGCAGCGGTGTCTGAAAATCTCATCGAAGCCGTGCCGATTCCATAGATTTGAACGGCGACGCGTGGAAACCCCGCAGCCAGGCACTGGTTATACCTACGAGCCGCCACCGAATGCCTCACGCTGGTGGTTGATGCTGCGCCCGCTCGGCGCACCCTACCGCAAAGTTCGCGGCTATTTCGAGCGCTGGCTGTTTCAGCTCCACGGCGCGCAAAGCGGCAGCATTGTGCTGGTGCAGCGGCGCATCTTCATTTTGCCATCGCGCTACGGCATCATGTACATCATTGCACTGATGCTGATGCTCACGGGCTCGATCAATTACAACCTGAGCCTCGGTTTTGTGCTGACCTTTCTGCTCGGCGCGCTCGGCGTCAACTCGATACTGCACACCTTCCGCAATCTGGCACGCCTGAAAATTTCGCCCGGCCGCGTCGAACCGGTGTTTTGCGGCGAGCACGCACACTTTACGCTGGTGTTCGATAATCCCGGCACGCTGGTGCGTTACAGCGTCGGACTTACACGCGACGGCAAACACGAAATTTATATCGACGTCGCGGCCAATCAAAGCGCGACTGCGCGCGTCGCCATCCCCGCCGAACGCCGCGGTGTATTGCGGCCCGGCCGCGTCACCGTGTTTACGCGTTTCCCGCTCGGTCTGTGTTATGCATGGGCCTACGCTGATCTCGACATCCGCTGCACCGTCTATCCGCGCATTGAAGTGGCGACGCCGCCGCTGCCGGTACCGGAGGCGCATCACGGCAACGGCATTGCACATGGCAGCGGCCAGGAGGATTTTGCCGGTCTGCGTTCGTACAGCCCCGGCGATTCACCGCGGCATATCGCATGGAAGGCGGCGGCACGCGGTCAGGGACTGATGACCAAACAATTCAGCGGCCGCGCCGACACCGAGCTTTGGCTGGACTGGCTCGCCACGCCCGCCGCACTGGGCACCGAAGCGCGCCTGTCACGCCTGACGCGCTGGGTCATCGACGCGCACGCTGCGTCGATCAGTTTCGGCCTGCGCATCCCCGGCATCGCGCTACAGCCCGCCCCCGGCGACGCGCAGCGCGAACGCTGTCTCGAAGCGCTGGCGATGTTCGATGCGGGCCGCACGCCATGAACGCGGCCAACGAGCGGCTGCATCCGGGACAGGTCGGCTGGCTGCTGTTCGCCCTTGCGCTGGTCACGCTGCCGCACGTGGAACGTTTGCCGTGGTGGGTCACGCTGCTGGCGGTCACCCTGCTGATCTGGCGCATTTACATTACATGGCACGCGCTACACATGCCGCCGAAATGGCTGTTGTTCGTCATCGCCGGCGGCACCATCGGCGGCATCTATCTTCACTACGGACGTCTGCTTGGCCGCGATTCGGGGGTGACACTGCTAGTCGTCATGCTGGCGCTGAAGCTGCTGGAAATGGCCGCGCTGCGCGATGCGATGGTGCTGGTATTCCTCTGCTACTTCCTGGTCATCACCAATTTTCTCTATTCGCAAACCATCCCTACCGCCTTGTATCTGCTGCTGGTGGTCTGGGTCATCACCGCCACACTGATCGGTTTTCAGTTCCGCCAGCAGCAGCCGGGGTTTCGCTACCAGTTCCGCAGCGCCGGCATGCTGCTGCTGCAATCAGTGCCGTTGATGCTGGTGCTGTTCGTGCTTTTTCCGCGCGTCTCCGGTCCGCTCTGGGGCATGCCGCAGGACGCGCTATCCGGCACTACCGGGCTGTCGGACGAAATGTCGCCGGGCAGCGTGAGCAAACTGCTGACCTCGGACGCGGTTGCCCTGCGCGCCACCTTTCGCTCTGAAGTGCCGCGCGCCAACCAGTTGTACTGGCGCGGTCCGGTCATGTGGGATTTCGACGGTTACACATGGACTGCGTCTCGCCTCGGTAATCAGTTGCAGCGCGAAGTCCAACGCTCGGGCAATCCGATTGAATACACCGTGACGGTCGAGCCGCACAGCCGGCGCTGGCTGTTTGCGCTCGACCTGCCGGCGCGCGCGCCGGCGCCGGCGCGGCTCACAGGAGATTTTCAGATACTTAGCCCGGCTCCGGTGAGCCGGCGCACGCGCTACGATATGGTGTCGCACGCGAACTGGCGCGACAACGCCGAACTGCAGTCATTTGAAAAACAGCGCGCGCTGGCGTTGCCGGCACGCAGCAACCCGCGCAGCGCAGCGCTGGCGGAACGCATGCGCAAAGGCGTTGCCGACGACCGCGCCTACGCCGCCGCTGTACTGGCAATGTTCAGCAATCAAAATTTTTACTACACGACGACGCCGCCGCTATTGGGCACTAATCCGGTCGATGAATTTCTGTTTTCGACCAAGGCCGGGTTTTGCGAACACTATGCGTCCGCGTTCGCTGTGTTGATGCGTGCAGGCGGCGTTCCCGCCCGTGTGGTGACCGGCTATCAGGGCGGCGAAGTCAATTATGTCGGCGCCTATCTGACGGTACGCCAGGCCGATGCCCACGCGTGGACTGAAGTCTGGTTCACGAACGAAGGCTGGGTGCGCGTTGATCCAACCGCCGCGGTGTCGCCTAACCGGGTTGAATCCGGCATCGCCGCCGCCGCGCCGCAATCCGAGTCATTGCCGCGGCAGGTACGCGGCGAATATGAATGGCTGCAACGCGCGCGCATGACCTGGGACTCGGCAACCAATTCGTGGAATCAGCTGGTGCTCGAATACACCCAGGAACGGCAGTTTCAATTGATGGAACGCGCCGGCATCGATAATGCGACGTGGCAAAAACTCGCCACCATCATGTTCATGCTCGCCACTGCCGTTACACTGGTGATCGGCCTGATCATGCTCTACCGCGTGCGTGCGCAACGGCCCGATCCGCTGGTGCATGCCTACAACCGCTTCTGCGCCAAGCTGGCGCGTCACGGCGTGACACGTCACCCGAGCGAAGGGCCGGTGGCATTTTCACGGCGCGCCGGCGCGACGCGCCCGGATTTGCGCGACCTGATTGAAACCATCAGCGCTTTTTACGTTCAATTGCGTTACGGCTCTTCCGCAAGCGCGACAGGCGCAAAAGAATTGATGGCGAAAGTAAACGCCTTTCCGTCCGCTTAGTCCCGGCCGGCGCGCACCGCGGGCGCGGCGCTGCTGCCCTTGAATCTAACCGGGCCGGTCGCCCGGCAGCATGCGGACGGGATCGACCGGTTTGCCGAAGCGTCGTATCTCGAAGTGCAGCTTCACCTGATCGCTGTCGCTGTTGCCCATCTCGGCGATCTTCTGCCCCTTCACCACCGTCTGGCCTTCTTTCACAGTGACCTGGCTGTTGTGCGCATAGACGCTGAGGAAAACCTTGTTGTGCTTGATGATGACGAGTTTGCCGTAACCGCGTATGCCGTCGCCGCTGTAGAGAACCTTGCCCGGCGCACTGGCGTTGATCGCCTGACCCTGCTTGCCGGCGATGGCGATGCCCTTGAGATTGGTTGACTCGTTAAAAGTGCTGAGTACTTTGCCTGCAGTCGGCCAGCCCCAGTCGATTTTCTCGTCGTCGTCTTCAGCGGCAGCCGGTTTCTCTTCTACGCGCGGCTCGGGTTTGGCCACGGCTATAGGCGGCGGTTTGACAGCGGTGGCCGACAACTGCGCCAATGCCTGCTCGGAGTACGCCAGCTTGATGCCTTTGGGTTGCGACTTCACGGCGTCACCAGCCGTTGACACTGCGCTGCTTGCAGGTGCAGGTGCCGCACCGGTAACAGGTTTGCCCTGCACCGCCGGCGCGGGTTTAAGCGGCGTAGCTACCGTTGATGACTGCGGTGCGCGCAAGCGCAATTGCTGACCGGCGCGGATCACATTTGGATTATCGAGGCTGTTCCACTCAGCGAGTTCTTTGTAGTCGAGCCCGTGATCAAGCGCAATCAGGTAGAGCGTGTCGCCGCGTTTGACGGTGTACATATCGGGGCGCGCGTCCGGCTCGCGTGCTGCAGCGGCAGGCACTGGCGCTGCAGGTTTGCCCGCCGATGCTGCCGGCGACTGCGTGCGGTCGGAAACCGGCGCCGGATGACGCGTCGATGTGCAGGCTGCCAGCACCAGCACACTGAGAGCAAATACAAAACCCGGGCGGATACGCGCGCGCACCGTCATCAACTCAATCCCGACAGCATCGGCACAAAATTGACTGCATCGAGCCTGGTCTCTGTAAATCCGCCGCGCGTGCGTTCGATCAGGCAAAGATACTGCTCACTGGTACCCATCGGCACCACCATGCGGCCACCGGTGGCGAGTTGCTGTTTCAAGGCGTCCGGCACATGCGTTGCCGCTGCGGCAACCATGATCGCGTCAAACGGCGCAGCTTCCGGAATGCCGATATGGCCGTCTGCATGTTTGAAGCGGATATTCATGACGCGCAATTCACGCAGGTTGCGCCGCGCCTTCGACAACAGCGGCAACAGCCGTTCGACCGAATACACTTCGGTCGACAGCCGCGCCAATATCGCCGTCTGATAACCGCAGCCGGTGCCGATCTCCAGCACCTTGCCGGGCGGTTTTCCGGCCGTCAGCAGTTCAGTCATGCGCGCAACGATATAGGGCTGCGAAATCGTCTGCCCCAAACCGATCGGCAAGGCGCAATCGTCGTAGGCGCGGCTGGCCAGCGCATCTTCAACAAAGATATGACGCGGAATCTCGTTCATCACGTTGAGCACCGCCTCGTCGGTTATGCCCTGTTCGCGCAGGCGCGTGATCATGCGCAGACGCGTGCGCTGCGACGTCATGCCGATGCCGGAAATTCTGGTGCTCATGCCATCCACTGCCGGATGGTTTGCAACTGGCCGGTCTGCGTCAAATCCATCTGCAACGGCGTCAGCGAGACCATGGCTGCGCCAACCGCGTGAAAATCGGTGCCGTCGCCGGCATCCTGCGCCGCACCCGCGGCGCCTACCCAGTAGACGGTTTCACCACGCGGCGTCGAGGCGCGGACCACCGGCTCGGCCTTATGCCGTTTACCGAGGCGCGTGACCCGCGTGCCGCACAGGGATTCGAACGGTACATCGGGCACATTGACATTCAACAGCACCGGCTGCCCAAGCGGGTTGCGCGCCAGTCGTGCAGCCAGTTCGGCGGCCACGCGCGCGGCGGTTTTGAAATGATCACTGCCGCTGGCGACGAGAGAAATCGCCAGCGAGGGAATGCCCAGCAGATAACCTTCGGTTGCCGCTGCGACCGTGCCTGAATAAATCGTGTCATCGCCCATGTTGGCGCCGTGGTTGATGCCGGAGATGACGATATCCGGCATTTTGTCGAGCAGGCCGGTGACCGCAAGGTGCACGCAATCGGTCGGCGTACCGTTGACATAAAAAAAACCGTTGGCGGCGCGACGCACGCTTAACGGGCGGTCGAGCGTCAATGAATTGCTTGCACCGCTGCGATCGCGTTCCGGTGCGACGACGGTAACCTGCGCAATTTCACCGATGGCTTCGGCGAGGATCGCGAGTCCGGGCGCAAAGTAACCATCGTCGTTGCTCAACAGAATGTGCATTGTTCGGCACCGGAAATGAAGCGCGGGAAACTACAAATTTTCGGCCGCGGCAATCATCGCAACCCGATGAATAATTCGACGCATGCACGGCGCCAAATTATAACACGCGACCCTCCGCCCAAAGCGCTGGAACACCGCGACGCTTGCAGTGTCAGCGACAACTCTGGCAAAGTGTCGTCTTTGCAGCACTGACGGGGAATTGCAATGCCGTTGCGAGGCATACATCACGTGAATATCGGCTGCCGGCCGAAAGACATCCCGGCCATCGAAAAATTTTACGGCGGCGTTCTCGGCCTGACCGTCGGCTACCGGCCGGATTTTCCGAACCCCGGCATCTGGCTCTATATGGGCGGCCATCCGTTGATACATGTCGTGGTGCGCTTTGCCGACGAGTGGCCGGGCAGCAACGAGAAACTCAGCAGTTGGGATCATGTCGCCTTTGACGTGACAGATCTTGATGAATACCGGCAGCGCCTGCTCAAATCGGGCGTGCATTTTGACGAACAGAACGTGCCCGACGCCGGATTTCAACTGTTCATGCGCGATCCGGTCGGCAACAAGATCGAGCTGAATTTCCCGAACAGCGAAGCGCCTGCACAGGTGGCGCCCGGCACCCTGTCCGGCATTCAGTTTCCGCACCTCGCGACAAGCAAGTAGAACAGACTTTACGCTTTGGACGGCGCTTCGAATGCGCAGTCGTGCGTCAGCGCCGGTAGCATCGCGCGCACGCGCTCCACTTCGGCCGGATTGATCTCGGCGTAACAAATGCCCGGTTCGGCACCGAGTTCGGCAATGATTTTCCCCCACGGATCGATAATCAGCGAGTGTCCGTAGGTAGAACGCCCGCCCTGGTGTTCGCCGCACATGGCCGGCGCAAAAACGTAACTCAGATTTTCGATGGCGCGCGCGCGCAGCAGCGCATGCCAGTGCGCCACGCCGGTTTCACGCTGAAACGACGACGGCACTGCCAGAAACAACGCGCCGGCGCGCGCCAGCGCACGAAACAACTGCGGAAAGCGCAGGTCATAACAAACGGACATGCCGAGCGCACCCCACGGTGTCGCTGCAATAACCGCCCGGCCGCCCGGCTGGTATGCGCTCGATTCACGTATTGCCTTGCCGCTCGGCAGGGTGACATCGAACATGTGAATTTTGTCGTAACTCGCCACCGTGCTGCCGTCCGGCGCCAGTAGATAGGAGCGGTTGGCCATGCGCGTATCGTCAATTTTGATGGTGAGCGAACCGACCAGCAGCCAGGCCGCTGTTTCACGTGCCAGCGCGCGGCACTCTGCAAGGCCAGGATGCGCGTCTTCCACAAATGAATTGTCGCGCATGACGCGCCCGCTGCCATCCAGCAGGGCCGCGTATTCCGGCAGCATGATCAGTTGTGCGCCCTGCGCCGCCGCTTCGCGCACGCTTGCCGCTATGGCGCGAAGGTTCTCCGCCAGATCACTACCGGAATTCAGCTGTACGCAGGCAGCCTTGAAAGCAGACACGTTCAACGCGCCGCAGCGTCGGTCCGCTTGGCCAACTCCTTGATGACGCGATCGGTCAGATCAATCTGACTACTGATGAATATCGCCTGCTGAACAATCAAATCGAATTTTTCCGTTTCCGCAATCGCCTTGATCACCGCGTTGATTTCACCCACCAGCCGGGCGCGCGCCTCGCGCTGGCGAAACTCCATGTCTTCGGCGTAGCTGCGCTGTGTTTGTTCGAATTGCTGCGATAGCGCAGCCAGGCGTTTTTCCTTGGCCTGCCGGTCGGCCGGTTTCATTTTTTCACCGTCGCGCTCGAGTTCCGTCTTCAACTCAGTCCCCTGCTTTTGCAGCGTCGAAAGCTGCTGCTCACGCGGTGCAAATTCCTTCTTGATCTGTTCAATGGCGCGTTTGGTCTGATCGGATTGGGCTTCAATGCGATTGCCGTCGATAAAACCGATTTTCAACGACTGCGCCTGCGCTGCGACAGCGCCCAGCAGAAGCAGAGTAAACAAGGTCTGGCCGATTATTTTCATGATATTCCTTGGTGCGTTGCGCATATCTTAGCGCAATTTGCGTCAATGCAGCGTTGCCGGATCGATCCCCGGATCGGCGCCCGCCCCTTTGAGTTTCGGCTGGTTCACGCGCAGGGGCGGCACGCTTTTCTTCTCGCGCAAATAGCGCGACATCAGATCCCATATCGGCTCGCCGCCACGGTCACGCGACTCTTCCGACACCGCCCCCCAACCGGCGACTTTGTAGGTTTTGCCGGCAGCGAGCAATTTGCCATGCAGCCGCATATCGCCGATCCGGTGCCCCATTTTTGCGCCCGGGTCGCAACTGTATTGCAGTCCGCCAACACGCACCATGTCGCCGCCCTGCTGGTAATACGGATCCGGATTGAACAGGTTGTCGCAGACGTCTTCGAGCACGTTCTTGATCGCCTCTCCCGACATTTCAGTCAATGTCGTATGCGGGTAGGTAATCGCGGTCTGATCCATCAGATGCTCCATGCGAATGGTTTCCCCTGGCAGCAGACTGGTGCCCCAGCGAAAGCCCGGCGAAAACGCGATCTCGGCGTCTTTGGTCACCATCAGCCCATCGAGTATCAGTTGATCGAAAGTGCCGTTGAAATTGCCGCGCCGGTAAAGCAAACCCTCGGTCACCGCCAGCGGCGTCGCCAGTTTTTCCAGAAACGGCGCGCGCGCACGCTCGATCAGCGCTTGCATCTCCGCGTCTGCCGGCAGCAGATTGGCAAATACCGGCAATAATTTATATTGAAACCCGTCGACACGCCCTGCTGTCACGCGCAGGTCCAGCACGCCGAGGAATTTTCCGTTCGACCCTGCATTGGTCACCAGCGTTTTGCCGCCGGCATTGCCAACGATGACCGGTTGCGCCACGCCGTCGTGCGTATGCCCGCCGAGTATTGCATCGATGCCGCGCACGCGTGATGCCAGCTTGAGATCAATATCCATGCCGTTGTGCGACAACAGCACAACTGCTTGCGCGCCTTTTGCGCGCACCACCTCGATCACCCGCTGCAGCGACTCTTCCTGAATGCCGAAATTCCAGTCGGCGACAAAGTAGCGCGGGTTTGCTATCGGTGTGTACGGGTAGGCTTGGCCGATGACGGCAACCGGGATTCCGTTCATTGAACGCATCACGAACGGCGGAAACACTTCATCGCCAAAATCGGCGGTGCGAATATTCTGCGCAATGAATTCAACGCGCCCCTTGAAATCGCGCCGGATGATCTCCTGCACGCGTTCAGCGCCGAGCGTAAAGTCCCAGTGGCCGGTCATGATATCGACGCCAAGCAGTTTGCACGCGTCCACCATGTCCTGACCGCGCGTCCACAAGGCGGTCGCGGAACCCTGCCAGGTGTCGCCGCCGTCGAGTAATAACGCGCCGGGGCGCGTCGCCTTCAATTGTTTGATTAGCGTCGCCAGATGCGCGAAACCGCCGACCTTGCCGTAAATCCGTGCGGCGCGTACAAAATCAAGATGGGTAAAGGCATAGGCCCCGACACTGCCGGGCGCAATGCCCGATTGCTTGAGCAGTGCCGCGCCGACTAGATGCGGCAGACGTCCACGCGAGCGGCCGGCGCCAAGGTTGGCAGATGGCTCGCGAAACCATACCGGCAGCAACTGCGCATGGCAATCGGTGAAATGCAGCAGGTGAACGTTGCCGAAACGCGGCACGTCGTACATCGCGGTGGCGGCGGCCTGTGCCGCACGTGCGGATTGCGCGACAGGCAATCCGGCAGCGGCGGCCATCGACAAAATGTGCAGGAACTCTCGTCTATCCACGATGAATGTTATTCAGGTTTGCCGCGGCACTTCCGGTAAAACCATCGGTGCGCGTCGAGAACATGCGGATTCCGCAGAAGCGGGAGACGAAAAAGAGGTTGGTCGGGGCGAGAGGATTTGAACCTCCGACCACCTGCACCCCATGCAGGTACGCTACCAGGCTGCGCTACGCCCCGAACTGAAAAGTATAGCAGAACAGCCGTCTGCCCCGCGAATCACCGCACATCCGCCTAACGGCGCAGGAAGTCGATGACGCCTTTGATTTCGCTGCGTAGCGCGGCCAAATTCGAATTGACCGCGATGGGTGCCGCACGCGCTGCCTTGACGGGTTCGGTAACAATTTCGTCGAGGCGGTTGCGTGCACCGCTGATAGTAAAGCCCTGATCGTAAAGTAGATCGCGTATGCGCCTGATCAGGAGCACTTCGTGATGCTGGTAATAGCGCCGGTTGCCGCGCCGCTTCACCGGCTTCAACTGGGTAAATTCCTGCTCCCAATAGCGCAAGACGTGCGGCTTCACGCCGCACAACTCACTCACTTCGCCGATTGTGAAGTATCGCTTCGCAGGTATCGGCGGAAGCGCGTCCTTAGGACTGTGGTTTGTTTCCATTATTATTATAGTGTTTCTCGACCATGGCTTTCAGTTTCTGGGAAGCATGAAACGTCACCACACGCCGCGCTGTGATCGGAATCTCTTCGCCGGTTTTTGGATTACGACCGGGCCGTTGCGGTTTATCGCGCAACTGAAAATTTCCGAAGCCTGAAAGCTTTACGCCTTCCGCGTTTTCAAGCGCGATGCGAACTTCCTCAAAAAACGACTCCACCATGTCTTTGGCCTCGCGCTTATTCAAACCAACTTTTTCGAATAGCAAATCCGCCAGCTCGGCCTTGGTCAAAGTCATGTTTTCCCCTTATTTACGGAGTCTTGCCTGAAACTCTTCTTGTAACGCATGAATCAGTCGCCCCATCTCCGCTTCAACTTCGGCGTCTGTCAGCGTTTTGGAAGTATCTTGCAATAGCACGCGAAACGCAACACTTTTTTTATCTGAATCAATGCCTTTGCCGCGATAGACGTCAAACGGCGCGAGATCACAAACGAGGCCGGTGGCAGCCTTTTTCATCGTCGCCATCATGGCTTCGGCCGAGGCTGCCTCAGCAACCTCCACCGCAATATCACGGCGCACTACAGGCTGCCGCGAAAACTCCTGGAATTGCAGCAACGATGAATTCGATAAAGAGTCGAGGTTTATCTCAAAACATATTGTTTCGTAAGGTATATCATACTTCTGCTGCAAGGCCGGATGAAGCTGCCCAAGGACGCCGCAAAAGCGGCCGTCTACGTGAATTCCAGCCGCCCGTCCGGGATGCAAAGACAGCCGTTGAACCGGCTCGAAACGAGCATTGCGCCCGCCCAGCAGCGCTTCCAAATCGGATTTCACATCGTAAAAATCGACACGCCGCTTTGCCGCCCCCCATTGTTCGCCAACCGCACCGCCGTAGGCGAGCCCGCCTATCATCCGCCGTTGGGTATACCCTGCGGCCGCGCGCTCGTAACAACAGCCGATTTCGAACAAGCGCACCCGCTCCTGCTGGCGACTCAAATTCAGTTTCAGGCAATCAACGAGGCTACCGAACAGGCTTGAGCGCATCGCGCTCATGTGTGCGGCGATCGGATTGGCCAGCATGACCGGTGACTCGTTACCGCAAAAATCCGCTTCCCAGCTTTTATCGACAAAGCTGTAGCTGACGATTTCCTGGTAATCACGCGTGACCAGACGGGCGCGCAACAGTCGGTCGCTCAAGCGCGTTTCAAGCGCCGGCAGGATAACAGCGGGGCCGCGCGGCTTCCCTTCCGGAATACGGTCGTAACCGCGCACCCGCGCCACCTCCTCGATCAAATCTTCTTCAATCGCAAGGTCAAAGCGATACGCGGGCGGCGTGACCAGAAATTCGTCACTGCGCTGCTCGAACACATAACCGAGGCGGCGGAATATTTCCGCGATGTCCGGCCCGCTCAAGGCAATGCCCAGCACATGCTCGGCGCGCGCGCGGCGCAAACGAACTTGCGATCGCAGCGGCAGCGTCGTGCACGCTTCGGCCACTGGCCCGGTCTGACCGCCGCACATTTCGAGTATTAATTGCGCCGCACGATCCAGTGCCTTCACCGTCGCGGCAAAATCAACGCCGCGCTCGAAACGGTACGAAGAGTCAGAAGCGAATCCCAGCGCGCGGGCTTTGCCGGCGATCGCTGCCGGTGCAAAGAACGCGCTTTCAAGCAGCACGTCGCGTGTGGTGTCAGTAACTCCGCTGGCGGCCCCGCCCATGATGCCGGCCAGCGCCAGCGCCTTTTTCTGATCGGCGATCACCAAACAGGACGGATCCAGCGTCAATTCCTGCCCGTTGAGTACCTTGAGCCTCTCGCCCGGGTTCGCCATCCGCACGCGGATGCCGCCGTCGACCTGCGCGCAATCAAACGCGTGCAACGGCTGCCCGAGTTCGAGCATGACGTAATTGGTGACATCGACGACGGCGCTGATGCTGCGCAGGCCGCTGCGTTCCAGGCGCTCCACCAACCAGCGCGGGCTTTTCGCCAGCGCGTTAACACCACGCACGATACGCGCGGTGTAACGCGGGCAGGCGTCACCGGCTTCAAGCGCAATTTCAATGCGCTCGTTAATTTTTTCGGCTACAGCGGCGGCCGGCAACGGCCTCATGGCACAGCCGGTCATTGCAGCAACTTCGCGCGCGATGCCGAGCATGCTCAAACAATCGCCGCGATTCGGCGTCGGCTTGATGGTGATCAACTGATCGTCAAGTTCAAGAATCTTGCGGATGTTTTCGCCTAACGGAGCATCGGCCGGTAACGCTATTAAGCCTGCCGCGTCATCGGCAATGCCAAGTTCCTTGGCCGAACACAACATGCCGCTCGATTCGACGCCGCGAACTTTCGCCTGCTTGATTTCCATGCCCGGCAGCTTCGCGCCGACTTCGGCCAGCGCAACCCGCATGCCGACCGCGACGTTGGGCGCACCGCAAACTACGGTGACCGTTTCACGTCCGTTGTTTACCTGGCACACCTGCAAGCGATCGGCCGAAGGGTGTTTGGAGATTCCAGTGATTTCACCGGCAATCACGCGCTCGAATGCAGGCGCTGCAGATTCCACCGCTTCGACATCGAGTCCGCACATCATCAACACGTCGGCAAGCGCAGCGCTCGTCAGCGGCGGATCGACAATAGTGCGTAGCCAGTTTTCTGAAAATTTCATGAACTTGTTTGCAATCGCAGCGGACGGTTCGACATCAAGTCATCGCAACGCAATTAGTTGAACTGTTTTAAAAACCGCAGATCGTTTTCGAAGAACAAACGCAGGTCGTTGACGCCATAACGCAGCATGGTCAACCGATCCGGCCCCAGACCGAAGGCAAAACCCTGAAACGCCTCACTGTCGATGTTCACATTCTTCAGCACCTGCGGATGCACCATGCCGCAGCCACCGATTTCCAGCCAGCCATCGCCGAAACTCATATCGATTTCCGCCGACGGTTCGGTAAACGGAAAAAATGACGGGCGGAAGCGGACTTTCAAATCGTCGCGCTCGAAAAAGCGCCTCAGGAATTCCGCAATCAGGCCTTTGAGATCAGCAAACGTAACGCTGTCGTCTATCCACAAACCCTCGACCTGATGAAACATCGGCGAATGTGTTGCGTCGGAGTCGACACGATAAACACGACCGGGCGCAATGATACGCAGCGGCGGCCGGTGCTTTTCCATGTAGCGTATCTGTATCGGCGAGGTGTGCGTGCGCAGCAGATGTTTGCCGTCGTCGAGATAGAAAGTATCATGCATCGAACGCGCCGGATGATTCTCCGGCTGGTTGAGCGCGGTGAAATTATAGAAATCGGTTTCTATTTCAGGACCTGTCGCGACTTCAAAACCAAGTGAATGAAACAGATCTTCGATACGTTCAAGCGTGCGCGTCACCGGATGCAGGCCGGCAGAACCCGTGCCGCGGCCGGGCAGCGTTACATCGAGCGCTTCCTGTGCCAGCTGTGCTTCGAGTTTTTTTCGCTGGATGGCATCACGACGCGCGGTCAGCGCCGCTTCAAGCTGTTCCTTGGCGGCGTTGAATTTGACACCCATCGCCGGGCGCTCCTCGGCGGGCACACGGCCAAGTCCTTTTTGCAAATCTGTCAACGCGCCGGATTTGCCGAGAAAACGCGCCTTCACCTGTTCGAGTTCGACTGCGTCGTCGATGCTCGCAAACAGGCTGAGCGCTTCCCTGATTATTTCCTCGAGCTTATCCATTTCGCATCGCAGAGCCGAAAAAAAAGGAGGCTGGGCTCAGCCTCCTTTTTGCCGGCAGTTTCGTTCAGGCGCCGAGGCTGGCTTTCGCTTTCTCGACGAACTTCGAAAACGCCGGTTTGTCCATTACCGCGATGTCCGCAAGCACTTTGCGATCCACCAGGATCTCGGCTTTCTTGAGGCCGTTCATGAACACACTGTACGACATGCCATGCTCACGCACGGCAGCATTGATACGCGCAATCCACAGGCTGCGGAAATCACGTTTTTTGTTGCGACGGTCGCGATAGGCATATTGCCCGGCGCGCATCACCGCTTCATTGGCAATCCGGAATACGTTATTGCGGCGGCCGCGAAAACCCTTGGCGCGCGCGATGACCTTCTTGTGGCTGGCGCGCGCGGTAACTCCACGTTTGACTCTTGGCATTTTCGCGCTCCTTAAGCGTAGGGCAGCATGGCGTGCACGGAATTCGTGTTGCTCTCGTGCACACTGGTCGCGCTGCGCAACTGGCGCTTACGCTTGGTCGTCTTCTTGGTCAGGATGTGCCGGCGGAACGCGGCACCACGTTTAACGCGGCCACTTCCGGTCACTCTGAAGCGCTTTTTGGCGCCACTCTTGGTCTTCATCTTGGGCATAAATGCTCCGTTTTTAACATAGCGCCGGGTGCTTCCCATCGGGAAGACTTCGGGAACCCGGACAACTACTTCTGGGTATTGCTGCTACTGATAATTCAGTTACTTCTTTTCCGCTTCTTCCACTGCAGCGGCCGGTTCAACCGCTGCAGCAGCAGCAGCAGCAGCAGCAGCAGCAGGTTTGGCAGGCTTCGCTGGTTTCTTCGCCGGCGCAACCACCGTCTTCTTCGGTGATAACACCATCACCATCTGACGGCCTTCCATTTTCGGATACTGCTCGATCACCGCGAAAGGCTCGAGATCGGTCTTGACCCTTTCAATCAGGCGCAAACCGAATTCCTGATGCGCCATTTCACGTCCGCGGAAGCGCAAGGTAACTTTCGTCTTGTCGCCTTCTTCCAGAAACTTGGTCAGGTTCCGCAGCTTGATCTTGTAGTCCCCCTCGTCAGTACTCGGCCGGAATTTGACCTCCTTGACGATGATCTGCTTCTGTTTGAGCTTGGCCTCGTGGCGCTTCTTGCTCTCACGATATTTGAACTTGCCGTAATCCATGATACGGCAGACCGGCGGAACCGCCGTCGGGGCGATCTCGACCAGATCAAGCTCTGCCGCCTCCGCCTGCGCATATGCGGATGCAATGGCAACGACTCCAACCTGCTCGCCATTCGGCCCGATCAACCTGATTTCGGGGGAATTAATTTCGCCGTTAATACGCGGCTCTTTTTCCTGAACGATACAAAAACCTCGCTATATCAAAAAGTTATGCCGCGCGCCCGAAATTTTGCACCTCATTTTGAAGGCGCTCAATGAAGACCTGAACAGACATTTGCCCGAGGTCTTCGCCTTTGCGGGTTCGCACGGCAACTGTCTGCGCCGCCATTTCCTTGTCACCCAGAATAATCTGGTAGGGCAGCTTTTGCAGACTATGTTCCCGAATTTTATAGGTTATTTTCTCATTTCTCAAGTCACCCTCGGCGCGCAAGCCGGCCAGGCGCAATTGCTGCAGCACCCCTTCCGCATAGGCCGCCTGGTTGGCCGTAATATTTATGACTACAACCTGCACCGGCGCCAGCCAAACCGGCATGGCACCGGCGAAATTTTCGATCAAAATTCCGATAAACCGCTCCATCGAGCCGACGATGGCCCGGTGCAGCATGACCGGAGTCTTGCGGGTATTGTCCTCGTCGACGTATTCGGCACCAAGGCGCCCGGGCATCGAGAAATCAACCTGTATGGTGCCGCACTGCCAGACGCGGCCGATCGAGTCTTTTAACGAAAATTCGATCTTCGGACCGTAAAAAGCGCCCTCACCCGGCATCGTCTCCCACGCCACGCCTTTCGCGTTCAGGGCGTCGGCGAGTGCTTTTTCCGCCACATCCCAGGTTGCATCGTCGCCGACGCGTTTCGGCGGCCGCGTCGACAACTTGTAAATAATGTCGTTGAAGCCGAAATCGCGATAAACCCCGATCAAGAGGTCGATGAAATTCGACACCTCGGGCTGGATCTGCGCCGGCGTGCAAAAAATATGGCCGTCGTCCTGCGTAAACCCGCGCACGCGCATGATGCCATGCAATGCGCCCGACGGCTCGTTGCGATGGCAGGCGCCGAATTCGCCGTAACGCAGCGGCAGGTCGCGGTAACTGTGCAATCCCGAGTTATAAATCTGCACGTGGCCGGGGCAGTTCATCGGCTTGATCGCGTAATCACGATTTTCACTCGCCGTAGTGAACATGTTCTCTTTGTAATTTTCCCAGTGGCCGGATTTCTCCCACAGCGAGCGGTCGAGAATCTGCGGGCAGCGCACTTCCTTGTAGCCGTAGTCCTGATAGATACGCCGCATGTACTGCTCGACCTGCTGCCATATCGTCCAGCCGTGCGGATGCCAGAACACCAGCCCCGGCGCTTCTTCCTGCATATGGAAGAGATCAAGCTGCTTGGCGAGCCTCCGGTGATCGCGCTTCTCGGCTTCTTCCAGCATATGCAAATAGGCGTCGAGTTCCTCTTTTTTCGCCCATGCGGTGCCGTAAATCCGCTGCAGCATTTCATTTTTCGAATCACCGCGCCAATAAGCACCGGCGAGCTTCATCAGCTTGAAGGCTTTGAGCTTACCGGTGGATGGGACGTGTGGTCCGCGACAGAGATCGATGAAATCGCCTTCGCGATACAGCGATACTTCCTGATCGGCCGGAATCGACGCGATGATTTCGGCCTTATAGTGTTCACCGATCGATTTGAAAAATTCCACCGCCTTGTCGCGCGGCCACGCTTCGCGCGAGACCGGGATATTTTTCTTCGCCAGCTCGCTCATGCGCTTCTCGATCGCCTGCAGATCTTCCGGCGTAAACGGGCGCTTGTACGAAAAATCGTAGTAGAAACCGTTTTCGATCACCGGGCCGATCGTGACCTGCGCGTCCGGAAACAGTTCTTTCACCGCATAGGCCAGCAAATGCGCAGTGGAATGCCTGATCAGGTCGAGACCATCCGCGTCTTTTTCGGTGATGATGGCAAGCTCGCTATCGGCATCGATCACGTGCGAGATATCCACCAGCTTGCCGTTGACGCGCCCGGCGAGCGCCGCCTTGGCCAGCCCCGAGCCGATCGAGGCCGCGACTTCCGCAACGGACACCGGTTTTTCAAACGGACGCAGCGAGCCGTCCGGAAGCTTTACATTGATCATTTCAAAAATCCCGATTACAAAAACAAAAAGTGCGGACCAGCCGCACTTTTTTCTTGTTAGGACAGAACGCGACTAGCAAATCGACGGGATAAACGTACTAGTTCGCGGTGTCATAACGCTCGCTTCCGTATCCGACGTTTGCCGCAAGCGGCGCTATGCACCGTGCGTCACATTAGTATTGAATTGTTGGTAGGCGCGATTGGATTCGAACCAACGACCCCCACCATGTCAAGGTGGTGCTCTAACCAACTGAGCTACGCGCCTGGGAACGGCGGATTCTACCCGTTTCGGCCTGATGGTTCAAATGAATCATGGCCTTGTAAGGTGGCACCTCACAGGCATTGCCGCAACCGGCGACGCGCAATATAGTCGCGTCGCAACTACACCTGCCAATTTTCAACCGCTACTCTCTGCGCTCCGACTGAACCTATGCCCCGTCCATCCATCGTGTTTATTCTGCTGATGATAATAAGCAGTGCCGCACTTGCAGCTGAGCGCAATCCGGAAATGCTGCCGGTCCCCGCCGGCGCATTCAGCATGGGCAGCAACGACGGCCCGGAAGATGAGCGTCCGCCACATAGCATCAACCTGGCGGCGTTCGAGATTGATCGCCTGCCGGTCACCAACGAACGGTTCGCCGAATTTCTCAATGCGGTCGGCCCCCACAATCGCGCCGGCGAACGCCTTTATGATTTTGACGATGCAGATGCGCGCATACATCAAAGCGGAACGCGCTGGATCGCCGATCGCGGCTACGAAAATCACCCGGCGGTGGAACCGAGTTGGGCGGGTGCGCGCGATTACTGCGCTTGGCGCGGCAAAAGATTACCGAGCGAAGCCGAATGGGAAAAAGCCGCACGCGGCAATGACGGGCGCAAATACACCTGGGGCAATGCCGCGCCTGACGCAACACGCGCACAGTTCGGCAAACGCTTCAACGACACCACAGCAGCTGATGCGTTTCCCGCCGGCGCCGGCCCGTTCGGCACACTGGGCATGGCGGGCAATGCATGGGAGTGGGTTTCGAGCGCCTACAAACCCTATCCATATAGCGCCGATGACGGCCGCGAGAATCTAACCGCAGGCCCGGTGCGCGGCGCACGCGGCGGCGGACACGACTCACCCGCCGCTGAAATCACGACCACACAACGCGGCCGCTATCTGTCACGCAATCCGCGCGCCGGTCATCACAACATCGGTTTTCGCTGCGCCAGATAGTGCGGCGGTTTAGCGCCGCGCCGCGCGGGCAACACCAGGCACGGCGCGTATCAACGCCAGCACGCGTTCGAGCTGGCCGAGATTCGGCACCTCAACCGTCAACAGCATGCGCGCCGACGCCGAGCGGCTCGCGCTGTTGGTCGCCGTGACGTTGATATGCTCACGCGACAGAATTTCCGTGATGTCACGCAGCAAGCCGGTGCGATCGTCTGCTTCGATCACGATATCGACCGGAAATGTCGCCAGCGGAGAGTCGCCCCATTCCGCTTCAACCAGCCGCTCCGCGCTGAGTCGCGGCACGTTCAGGCAGCCGCGACGATGTATGGTCACGCCGCGACCGCGCGAAACGAAACCGATGATCGGATCGGGCGGCGCTGGTTTGCAGCAGCGCGCCGGCACCGTCAGTAATTTATCGACACCAACAACCAGTATGCCGCTGGATTGCGCGCGCGCCTTGCGGACTATCGGCACATCTTCATCGACAGGCGGCGTTTCCTGCTGCGGCACAATGCCGTTTTGCAGTTGCCGCGGGCCGGTTTCGCCACGCCCGACGTCGGCGAGAAAATCATCAACCTTGTTGAAGCCGAATTGCCGCGCCAGCGTTTCAAGATTAAGCCGTGTCATGCCCTGGCGCTGCAATTCGCGATCGACGATTGTGCGTCCCTGCGCGACCGAGGTTTCATGATTCTGCCGGTTAAACCACTGCCGCACGCGATTGCGCGCACTCGCGCTCTTCAGAAAACCCAGCGCCGGGTTCAGCCAGTCACGGCTCGGTCCGCCCTGTTTCGCAGTAATCACTTCAACGCGTTGCCCGTTCCTCAGCGGCGTGTTCAGCGGCACCATCGCACCATCGACCCGCGCACCGCGGCAGCGATGGCCGAGATCGCTGTGCAGGTGGTAGGCAAAATCAATCGGCGTCGCGTCCGCCGGCAGATCGATCACCTTGCCTTGCGGCGTCAAAACATAAATGGTGTCGGCGAACAACCCGCTGGCATCGGCCATTTCGTCTTTCCACTCGACGATCTGGCGCAGCCAGGCAATTTTGTCGTCATAACGCGCATCGCGACTCGAGCCTTCTTTGTAACGCCAGTGCGCAGCGACACCGAATTCCGCGTGTTGATGCATTTCCGCGGTGCGTATCTGGATTTCCAGCGGCTTGTCTCCGGGCCCGATCACCGCCGTGTGCAGCGAACGGTAGTTGTTGCCCTTGGGCCGCGCGATATAGTCGTCAAATTCGCCCGGCAGCGGCGTCCACAGGTTATGCACGACACCCAGCACGGCATAACAGGCTTTGACATCGGCGACGATCGCGCGTACCGCCCGCACATCGTACAGCGATGCGAAATCAAGATTCTTGTCGCGCATTTTGTTGTAGATGCTGTAGATATGCTTGGGGCGTCCGTTCAATTCAGACTGGATGCCGGACTCTGCAAGCGCGGCGTGCAATTGCGCGATTACATTCGTAATATAGCTTTCGCGGTCGTCGCGCTTCTCGTCAAGCCAACGCGCAATACGCTGATAGATTTCAGGCTCAAGTATGCGCAGCGCGAGATCCTCGATCTCCCACTTCAACTGCCAGACACCCAGACGATTCGCCAGCGGCGCGTAAATATCCAGAGCGAGATGCGCCGCGGCGACACGCTGTGGCCCGGCATCGCTTTTGACGGCAAAGCGCAGCGATTGCACCTGATCGGCAAGCTTGATCAGAACCACTCGCATGTCCTGCGCCATCGCCAGCAGCATCTTGCGCAAGGCTTCGAGTTGCGTGCCGGCGGTGCGGCCGGGTTCAATGCGGCCACCCAGTTCTTCGATCGTCAGCATGCGTGCCGCGCCCTCAGCCAGCGCCGCAACATCCGCGTCGAAATCCTCGCGCAGTGCAGGCAATAACACCGCATCTTCAGCAAGGCGTCCGAGCAAGCCTGCTGTTACGCACTCAACGTCCGGCTCGAAGGCAAGCAAAATTCCGGCGGTGGCGACGGCGTGTTCAAGCATGGCTTCGCCGCTCGCCAGCCGCCGCTCGCCTGCGTGCTTTGCGATCCAGACCAGCGTGCGCGAAATCAGCGCGTTTTCTTCGACGTTATAAGCGCCGGCAAGCGCAGACAACAACCCCGCGGCGCGATCCGGCAGCAGTGGCGTTACCAGCTTCAAATGATTTGCAGTCGCCACGACTTTACTCCCGCCGCAGATTGCAGTACTGCTTCAACAGCAGATAGCCGCCCCACGCCAGCGCCAGCAGAATGATCAGGGAACCGATGATATCGGCGCCAAGCGCAATTTTTTTCTCGCGCATGATCAAACCAAGATCGATCAGAATATTTGCCCAGTCATGTGTTTCCGGAACATCCTGACTGGCACCGGTGAGTAACTGCAATTGCAGATCACGTGCGTCATTAATGTAAGGCCCGAGGTCCTTGAGACTCTGGCCGAACCACCACAGTCCGATCGAAGCACCGAAATTATCGCGATTCTTTACCACCAGCACGCCGATCACAATGGCGGGCATCAGCAACTGGCCTAAACTGCCGCCCAGTATGCGCATGAACTGGCCGAACGGAATGAAGATCACGTGCCCGGCTTCGTGAAACACCAAATCGATACGATGCATGAAAGACGCGCCGATTTCATTGGTGCGCAAATCCAGTGATATGAAGTAGAAACCCCAAACGACAAAGGCTGCGTAGAGTGCAACACGCCCCCAGAACAACATCGAATCAGTGCGTGGCTCCACATACGTAAGACGTTCGAATAAACCGCTGAGCCGGCCGCTCGACTCATCATCAGCCGGCTCCACATCGCGCGGCAAACGCGCAGTGCCCAGAGTACGGCTCACCCATTTTGCAAAGACCAGTCTGCACGAAGGGCAAATTCCGGCATCCCCCTGATCCTCGATGCGACGCTCATAAGCGCATTTCGGGCACTTTTTCATGGTCGTTTTCCGCAGCGCAACATACAAAACTCCAAGGCGCCGGATCGTCCGTTCCGGCTAATTGCAACTTACTGAATAAAAATATATTTCAATAACAATCCTGAAATTTATCGGAACCGGGCAGCGGTTGCAATGACAGCTCAAACCGCATCCAGCCTGTTTCAAGTGTTGAAAAAGTCACAGTTGCGGGTTGATAATAGTAACGCACGTCACAAGCTGGATCGGTGGGAGAGGCAATCCATGCATCGTCTTCTAATACGCTTTACCACTGCCGGCATTATTGCCGCGGCCTTTGCTGTGCTGCCGTCGCTCTCTGCAGCTGCCGATGAAATTGCAGACCGGCCGGCAACCCTGCAACCGCCTGCACGTTCGTCGGCAGAAGCATTTTCACAGGATTCAGCGCCAGTCGGTTTGCGCCGCCCCGCCAGCGAGTTGCGTGAACACGCTGGTCTGCGCAATCGCATCGAGTTGCCATTCGGCCTGAATTACAACCGCGATTCGAGAAGCCTGTTAATGCAACTCGATGAGAAAAACGAGTGGGGCGTCGGACTCAATCTCAACGTCGCTGCCCCGCCGACCGAACTGTCAGCGCCCGGGCTGCAACTGGCGCCGAAACGCACGCCGGGTCTGATGCTGCACAGAAACTTTTGATTCCTGTGCGCGTGCGTTGCGCTCGGGCAACTTTACCGTTTCAGAATTCTTCATCCTCGGCAAGATCCGGATTTTCGAGCGCCGCATGCCAATAGCGCCGCCCAAGCAGGCGCTGACGCTGAATACTCAAGTCGCCGCCGCCGTTTAACAAAACAATCAACGCGCCATCCAGATCGGTACGGTATATCCGGCTGCCGAGCGCCCGGTAACGATCCACCACATCCTCGCGCGGATGACCGAAGCGATTGCGATAACCGGCCGCAACCAGCGCGTATTCGGGTTTGACGCGGGCGAGAAATTCTGCCGAAGAAGAGGTGCGGCTGCCGTGATGCGGCACCAGTAGCACGCGGGCCGGCAGTTTTTCCGCTGCAGACTTCAGCAACTCCGCTTCCGTCTTCTGTTCGATATCCGCAGCCAGCAAAATGGCCGTACCGCCGCTGCTCACGCGCAGAACACAGCTGCGGTCATTACTACGCTGCTTATCGCGTGCATAGTGCTGCAGGGACGGATGCAGAATTTCGAAATCGACGCCATCCCAGCGCCAGCGCTCACCTGCAATACACGGCGTCGCATTCGGCCAGTTCGCATTTTTAACTTCTGCTTCTGTCAGCGACGATAGCACCCGTTCGACCGGCACCGCCTGCAATACCGACGCCGCGCCGCCGGCATGATCCTTGTCGCCGTGGCTGACGATCATGGTATGCAAAACGCCGATGCCGCTGGCGCGCAGGTACGGAACGATTACCCGGTTGCCGCTGTCGGCCTGCGGTCCGTAAACCGCTCCGGCGTCATAGAGCAATGCATGATGGCGTGTCTGCAGCGCAATCGCCAAACCCTGCCCGACGTCGAGCACGGCGAGACGGATAGCGCCCTCGGGCAGCAGCGCCGGCGTGACAATAAACAGCGGCAGAAAAGCGAACGCGCCGATCCAGCGCGCCGGAAACCCGCGCGGCAACAGCATCCAGAAAATCCCCGTCGATGCAACACCGACTGCCCACAGCGGCGGCGCATGCTGCTGCCACACCGCGGCCGGAAATTCGCTCATCCATTGCAGCGCTGCTCCGCAGGCCGCCATCAAGGCGTGCGCAAATTGCAAAACCAGCGTGCCGGGCGTCACTACACCAAGCAAGGTCAGCGGCACGATCGCCAGACTGATCAGCGGAATCGCCAGTGCATTGGCAAACGGCGAAATCAGCGAAACCTGCTGAAACATCGCAATCAGCAAAGGCGTCAGTCCAACGGTAACCGCCCATTGCACGCGTCCCCAGGCAACGATCCAGTGCGGTGCCGCGATACGGTGACATGAAACAAACAGAATGATCGCCACTGCGCCGAACGACAACCAGAAACCGGCCGACAATACCGCCCACGGATCAATCGCCACTACCAGCAGCAAGGCAGCACACAACACCCCGCCCGGCGAACTCAAGCGGCCGCACCACAATGCGAGCGCGACAACGGCGAGCATGTAGACGGTGCGCTGCGCCGGTATGGCAAAACCGGCCAGCCATGCATATGCAAGCGCCGCCAGCAAACCCGCTACCGCCGCAGCCTTGCGCGCCGGCAGGCGCATCACCAGCGTCAAACTGCGCGACCACAACACATGTGCCAACCAGAAAACAAGGCCCGATATCATCGTCACATGCAAACCTGAAATACTGATCAGATGATTGACGCCGGTGCGCGTAAACACCTGCCATTGCTGCAGCGGAATACCGCGCTGGTCGCCGATCGCCAAAGCCGTCAACACGCCGACGTACTCGGCCTGCGGCAGGGCATTAACAATGCGCTCTCTCACCGCCTCGCGCAGCCGTTCGATCAAATATTGCGGCGCGAATACATTTGCCGCCAATCGCCGCGCGCTCGCCGGCGTCCGCACATAACCGGTGGCGCGTATATTGCGTTCCAGCAGCCACGCTTCATAGTCAAAACCATCCGGATTTTGCAGGCCGTGCGGCCGGCGCAGGCGCACCGTCAGTTGCCAGCGGTCGCCGGGATGCAACGCCGGAATGCTCCCGGCCTGACCTTCCAGCGCGGGCGCCCCCCACCACGACAATGCAATGCGCGCCGGCACCTCAGCCTGCGGCGTCAGCACGCGCTCGACATCGAATTCAAAACGCAGACTGCGCTCATACGGTTGCGGCAACTGCGCGACAACTCCGATGACACGGATATCCGCGCCTTCCAGCGCAGCAGGCAATTCATCCGCCAGCCGCCCGTCGGCGCGCCATGCCGCCCACATGAAACCGCAGGCGAAGCACAGCATCACGACAACAATCCGGCATCCCTGCTGCATGACGGCGCGGCGCGGACGTGCAGCGAGCAATAGCGCAAGCAAAAACGGCAGCAGCAGCCACCATCCCTGCGCTGACGGCAATTCGCGCTGCAATTGCAGCAAGGCAGTGCCGGCGGCAAAACAGATGATCGAAAGACGCATTCAGCGGATATTTACAGGGTTCGACTGCAGTTAAACGCTTGAGACGAAGCTGCGCCGACTGCAATTGGTAGAATAGCCTCGACCAAAGGAATTAGCCCGCATGCTACCGAAGTTGCTGAAAAAGTTTTTACCCAGCCATGCGACAATCAACGCCAATCGCCATATCGCGCGCTTCGGCTACCGGCTTCAACATCATAACTTGTGGCATTTGCACCGGCGTTCGGTCGCCGGCGGCGTTGCGGCGGGCATGTTCGCCGGCCTGATACCCGGCAGCAACCCGGTGCAATTCAGCGCCGCCGCCCTGCTCGCCGTCGGCTTTCGCGTCAATCTGCCGATCGCGGTGATCGTCACGCTGTATTCCAATCCATTCACCATCGTGCCGCTGTATCTGCTCGCCTTCAAACTCGGTCAACTGGTTTTGTTCACGGCGGATAGCGATCTGCCGCCATTCGATATTCCCGGCGACAGTATCGGCGCCTGGCTGAGTGCCGGCTTCGAATGGCTGACCAGCGCCGGCAAACCATTGCTGATCGGTATTCCGCTGCTGGCCGTCATTCTCAGCGTCGCCGGTTATGCCTTGGTGCGCCTGGCATGGCGCTGTTTTGCCGTCTATGCATGGCGCGCACGGAAACACGCGCGGCAACAAAAGGCGCCACATTCATGAAAGCGCCGGACTACTGGAAAAAAGCCACCCGCGAATTGTCCGCGTGCGACCCGGTGATCGGCAAAATCGCCGCCGGCTGCAAAGGCCTGACACTGCGTTCGCGCGGCGACGCCTTCAATACGCTGGCGCGCTCGATTGTCGGCCAGCAGATTTCGGTCAAAGCGGCCGACAGCGTCTGGCTGAAACTGACGACCGCGCTGCCCGTGCTTGAACCGGCATTGGTTGACCGCCACGATGCTGATGCCCTGCGCGCCTGCGGGCTGTCGCGCAGCAAAGTCGTTTATCTGAAAGACCTCGCCTTTCATTTCTCGAACGGCAAACTGAATCCTGCGCTATGGCCGCAGATGTCAGACGATGAGCTGGTCGAAGAGCTCACGCAGGTTCGCGGCATTGGCCGCTGGACTGCCGAAATGTTTTTGATTTTTTATATGATGCGTCCGGATGTGTTTCCACTCGGCGATCTCGGCTTGCAAAAAGCAATGAGCCTGCATTACAACCGCGGCCGCCCGCTCGGTGTGCGCAAACTCGCCGCACTGAGCAAACAATGGCAACCGTGGCGCTCGGTAGCAACCTGGTACATGTGGCGCAGTCTCGATCCGATACCGGTAGAATATTGAGTCTTTACTGAAGCGAATTCCGCCGTGCCCCTGCCCGCACCCGATTCGTCCACCGCACAGCGTATTTACGCCGGGTTCCTGTGGTCGCTCGTCATCCTGATTGTGATCCTCGCCATTGGCACGGCAGGCTATCGCGTCATCGGCGGCGAAAAATATTCGCTGCTCGATTGCTTCTACATGACCTTCATTACGATCGCGACCATCGGCTATGGCGAGATCGTCGATCTTTCGGAACATCCCGGCGGACGCGTATTCACCATGATCATCGCGCTCGCCGGCATTGCCGTCATGACCTATCTGACCTCTATCGTTACCGCCTTTCTGGTCGAAGGCCATATCAGCGAAGCATTGTGGAGACGCCGCATGGAAAAACACATACACAAATTAAGCGATCATTACATCATCTGCGGCATCGGCCGGGTCGGCCGCAACGTTGCGCATGAACTTGACGCCACCGATCGCATCTACGTCGTCATCGATGAGGATATGAACTCGATCACCACGCATCTGGAAAAACACCCGGGCCAGATGTATATCCACGGCGACAGCAGCGACGACGATATTCTGCAAAAAGCGCATATCGAAACCGCGCGCGGCGTATTTGCGGTAACCGGTGACGACAGCAAAAATCTGATGATCAGCCTTACCGCCAAGCAGCTCAATCCGGCGACGCGCATCGTCGCGCGCTGTCACGAGATTCGCAATTCCGAGAAATTGCGCAAAGCCGGCGCCGACGCCATTGTGTCACCCGATTTCACCGGCGGCCTGCGTATTGCGTCGGCGATGATACGTCCGCATGTAGTCAGTTTTCTCGACCAGATGCTCAAGTCCGATGAAAATCTGCGCGTTGAAGAGGTGGTGGTGCCGGCCGGCTTCGACGAAAAGCCGCTCGCCGGACTGCATTTGCCGGATCGCAATCACATTGTGGTGGCGCTGCGCGACGGCGCGAAATGGGTTTTCAATCCGGAACAACGGCATGCGCTGCGCGCCGGCATGACACTGGTCATCATGGCAACGCCCGAGGGACGCCGCGCCGTCGAAGCGGCTCTCGGCCGGGTCTGAACCCAAGTTGATGACGCACGCGGAGTTCGTCGCCGGCTGCCGCGCCGGCACCCTTGCGCCGCGCATCGACCCCGCACTGGCAGCACGTTACATCAGTGCGCGCCTCATGTTGCCGCTGGTTCGCCTGCCGGTGCTCGGCATTGGCGTCGCCATGGCCCTGCTGGGCTGGATATTCAGCGGCCTCGCCCTCATCGCCATCGGCGCCCTGCTGCCGAAACTGGTGGCACGCTCTGCGCCGCAATTCGTCATCGACGAAGCGCTCGCCAGTGAAGCCCGCTTTGAGGAATTTCTTGCTAGCGGTTTGTTGCAGCTGGAATAGCCGCCGCAGTCGCGACCGCTAAGCAGCTTGCAGTGCGCCGTCGATCAGCTTCAAGGAACGATCGGCCTGCGCGGCGATTTCCCCGTCGTGGGTTGCAATGACAAAACTGCAGCCCAGCGAACGGTTCAGTTCACGCATCAGGGAAAAAACCTCTCCGGCGGTCTGGCGATCGAGATTGCCGGTCGGTTCGTCGGCCAGCACGCAGGCCGGTCCGGTGACCAGCGCGCGCGCCACCGCAACGCGTTGACGCTCGCCGCCCGACAATTCCGACGGCGCATGACTAAAACGGTGGCCGAGGCCGACCTTCGTCAACATTGCCTGCGCCGTCGCGACTGCTTCAGCCGGCGCGCAGCGCCGTATCAGCAAAGGCATCGCAACGTTTTCAACCGCAGTGAATTCCGGCAGCAGGTGGTGAAACTGGTAAACAAAACCAAGCTCGCGATTGCGCAAGGCGCCGCGCGCAGTCTCATCGAGGCCCGCAATGTCGCGTCCGCCGATAGCAACGCTGCCGCTGCTCGCCGCATCGAGACCGCCGAGCAAATGCAACAGTGTGCTCTTGCCGGAACCCGATACACCGACAATCGCCACGCATTCGCCGCGCGCCACCGTAAGATTGACGCCGTGCAGGACCGGCACTTCGGTCTGCCCCTGCAGGTAGACTTTGCGCAAATCGCGGCATTCGATTGCCGCCGCGCCTGCATCGACCGGTACGCTACTCATAACGCAGCGCCTCCGCCGGATTTATTTTCGAGGCACGCCAGCTCGGATAAATGGTTGCCACCATGGTGACCACAAATGAGAACACCGCGGTTAACAGCACGTCGGCGCTACGCACTTCCGAGGGCAGATCGCTGATCTGATAAACGTCCTTGGCAAGAAACTTGAAACCAACTACCGATTCGATGAACGGCACAACAACGTCAACATTGGCGGCCAGCAGCACGCCACCGATCACGCCTGCCAGCGTGCCGAGCAAACCGATCAGCGTGCCCTGAATCAAAAATATTTTCATGATGCCGGCCGGGCTGGCGCCGAGCGTGCGCAAGATGGCGATGTCGGCCTGCTTGTCCTTCACCGCCATGAACAGGCTGGAGACGATATTGAAGGCGGCGACCGCGATGATCAGGAAAACAATTAAAAACATCATGCGTTTTTCAATATCAACGGCACGGAAAAAATTCGCATTCAGACGCGTCCAGTCGGTCATATAGGCATTCGGCCCGAGCGTGCGCGACAGTTCCTGCGAGACCGCGCCGGAACGGAACAGATCGTGCAACTTCAACCGCACGCCGCTGACCGTCTCGCCCATGCGATAAAGCTTCTGCGCGTCTTCGATATGCAGCAGCGCCAGTCCGGAATCGTATTCGTAATGATCGACGGCGAATATCCCGACCACCGTGAACTGGCGCAGGCGCGGCAGGATGCCGGCCGGCGTAACCTGCCCCTGCGGCGCGATCAGGACAACCTTGTCGCCCACCGTCGCACCCAGTGCGCGCGCCAGTTCGATGCCGAGCACCACGCTGAACTCGCCGGGCTTGAGCGCGCCGAGGCTGCCGCTTTTCATGTGCTGAGCAAGATCGGCGACCTTTTCCTCTGCATCCGGAATAATGCCGCGAATGTAGACGCCGCGCACCGAACTGCCGCTCGACAGCAGGCCCTGTGCCGAGACATAAGGCGCGGCCGCCACGACTTCGCTGTTCTGCACCGCCTTTTCGGCAACGCTGCGCCAGTCGGCGAGCGTGTTGTCTGCACCTGAAATCTGGATATGCGAGGCAACACCGAGGATGCGCGTGCGCACCTCGCGCTGGAAACCGTTCATCACCGACAGCACTGTAATCAGCACTGTGATGCCGAGCGCAATGCCAATCACCGACACCAGCGAAATGAACGAAATGAAGCGGCTGCGCTGACGCGCACGGGTGTAACGCAGACCGATAAAGAGTTCGTAAGCTTGCACGAATGATTTTCCGGAAAAACGGGAGTGTGCCACAGCGCGCGCCCGGCACCACAACGCCGGACCGGCGCGTGCCGAATGTTACACTGCGCAGCGATGATGCACTGCACGCTTTTAATACCTGATTTGCTGCCGGCCGTACTGCGCGATGCGCCTGATGCGCGCCCGTATACGCCGTGTCTCAGTGGCTTACTGGCACGCGGCAACACCGGCGCGGCCGCCCCGGGCAGCATGGAATCCTGGCTGTGCGACGAGTTCAGCGTGCGCCGTCAGCACGATTGGCCGGTCGCCCCGCTGACGCTCGCCGGCGACGGCGGCGATGCAGCGCGCGGTTACTGGCTGCGCTGCGACCCGGTGCATTTTTATACACGCCAGAACCGCATATATTTGAGCGACGCCGCGGGCACGCCATCCGCCGCAGAATCACAGGGACTGGTGGATGCGCTAAATACGCACTTTCACACTGACGGACTGCTGTTTTACGCCGGCGGCAACGGCCGCTGGTATGTGCGCACGGAAACGCATAGCGATCTGACCACCCAGCCCCTGTCCACAGCGGTTGAACGCGACATCGACACCGTGATGCCGACGGGCGCGGACAGCCGTTACTGGCGCAGCATCCTCAACGAAGTGCAGATGCTGCTGCATGCGCATCCGCTCAACGCGGAGCGCGAAATGCGCGGCCTGCCGGTATTCAACAGCATCTGGTTATGGGGCGGCGGCACCGCAAACGCCGCCGGTGCTTTGTCTACCGAAACGCGCTACAACCGGGTGTGGGCAGATGAGCCGCTGGCGCGCGCACTTGCCGCGCATACCAAAGTAGCCGCATCACCATTACCGCCAACGACCGAAACCGTACTCGCCGCCGGCGGCGATGCCCTGGTTGTCATCGATGCCTTTCGCGACGCGGCACGCGACCTCCAGAGCTGGCAGAAAACCATCGAAACATTTGAGCAACACTGGATTGCCCCCTGCTACGCCGCGCTGAAAAAACGCCGCATTGCGTTGCTGACGCTAGTAGTAACAGATGCACTGCACTACAGGCGCATCGACATCACGCCGGCAAATCTGTGGCGCTGGTGGCGCAGGTTAAAATCACCGGCCGGTTATGCCTGACGCGCCCAAGATCGAAGTTCGTACGGCGCCGCCCGATCACATTGCAGCACTGGTCAGCAGCGGCACCCACCCGTTGCTGGCGCAAATCTACGCCGCACGCGGCATCCAATCGTCCGCTCAACTCAACACCGATTTGCGCGGGCTCATTCCGTTCGCTGCCTTGACCAATGTTGAACGCATGGCCGCACTCGCTGCCGACGCCATCGCCGCCGGCAAGAAACTGCTGATCATCGCCGATTATGACTCCGACGGCGCCACCGCCTGCGCGGTCGGCGTGCGCGCACTACGCGCACTCGGCGCCAATGTCGATTATCTGGTGCCCAACCGCTTCGAATACGGTTACGGCCTCACGCCCGAGATCGTGGCGCTGGCGAAACAAACCAAAAATCCCGATGTTCTGATCACCGTAGACAACGGCATCGCCAGCGTCGATGGGGTCGCTGCCGCCAACGCGCTCGGCATGCGCGTCTGGGTCACCGATCACCATCTGCCCGGCCCTGCGCTGCCCGAAGCGCAATGCATCATCAATCCGAACCAGCCCGGCTGCAATTTCCCGAGCAAGAACCTCGCCGGCGTCGGCGTCATGTTTTATCTGATGCTGGCCTTACGCGCCGAGCTACGCACGCGCGGCGTGTTTGCAACGCGCGCGGAGCCTAACCTCGCCAGCCTGCTCGACCTAGTCGCCCTCGGCACCGTCGCCGACGTGGTGAAACTCGACGATAACAACCGCCTGCTCGTCGCCCAAGGGCTGGAACGCATCCGCGCCGGCAAGACCTGGCCCGGCGTCGCCGCTTTGCTGCGCGTAGCCGGACGCGACGCGCGACGCGCCTCGACCTACGACCTCGGCTTTGTGCTCGGCCCGCGGCTCAACGCGGCAGGCCGGCTCGACGACATGTCGCGCGGCATCAACTGCCTGATTTGCGATGATGACATCGAGGCGACGCGCATGGCGCAGGAACTCGACCGCTTGAACAAACAGCGCCGCGCCATCGAATCGGATATGCACGAAGACGCCATGGCCAGACTCGATACATTGTATGTCAGCGACGATTACAGCCTCTGCCTGTTCGATGAAACCTGGCATCAGGGTGTAATCGGCATTCTCGCCTCGCGTCTGAAAGAACGCCTGCACCGCCCTGTGATCGCCTTCGCGCGCGGCAACAGCGGCGAAATCAAAGGCTCCGGCCGTTCAATCAGCGCACTGCATCTGCGCGACGCGCTCGATCTGGTGACCAAGCAGGAACCCGATTTGATTATCCGCTTCGGCGGCCATGCCGCAGCCGCCGGACTGACGCTGCGCGAAACCGGTTTCGCACGCTTCCGCACACTGTTTGAAAGCGCAGCCAAGGCAATGCTGACACCGGTCGATCTTGAACGCGTAATTGCGACTGACGGCCCGCTGACGGCAAAATTCATGACGCTGGATACCGCCGCCCGGCTCGAACAGGCGGTATGGGGCCAGGGTTTCCCGGCACCGACCTTCTGCGACATCTTTGAAGTACTGAAGCAGCGCATCGTCGGCGGACGGCATCTGAAACTGCGCCTGCGCAAAGGCGACGGCGAATTCGAGGCCATGCTGTTCGGACAGTCGGAGTCGCTGCCGGACCGCGTGCAGGCGATCTACCGCATCGGTGTCAACGAATTCAACGCGACGCGCAGCCTGCAGCTCACATTCGAGCACTGGCAACCGGCCTGAATCGCGATGGCCGGGCGGCGCCGTCCTGTATAATCGCGTTTTTCGCATCGAAGCAAGCACCATGGAAGCAGAACAACTCAATATCGTCGCCCGGCGCCTGCAGGATCTCGGCCAACGCAATACCGAACTGCGGAGGTATCTTTGACTACGAAGCAAAGCGCAACCGCCTCGAAGAAGTCGTAAAGCTGTGCGAAGACCCCGCCGTTTGGAGTGACGCCAAACGCGCGCAGGAACTCGGCCGTGAGCGCAAATCCCTAGAATCCATGGTCGGCACGCTGGAAAAACTCGATCAGGATCTGCACGACAGCAACGAACTGTTCGCGATGGCGCGCGACGAGAACGACGACTCCTCGCTGCAGTCGATTGCAACCGACACCATTGATCTCGAAAAAACCGTCGTCGATCTCGAGTTTCGCCGCATGTTTTCGAATCCGATGGATCCGAACAACTGCTTTCTCGATATACAGGCCGGTTCCGGCGGCACCGAAGCGCAGGACTGGGCGCATTCGCTTGAGCGCATGTATCTGCGTTATTGTGAGCGCAAGGGTTTCAAGGTCGAATTGCTCGAAGAGTCACCGGCCGAAGTCGCCGGCATCAAAAGCGCCTCGCTGAAGGTCACTGGCGATTACGCCTACGGGCATCTGCGCACGGAGTCCGGCATTCATCGTCTGGTGCGCAAATCACCGTTCGATTCGAACAACCGCCGCCACACCTCGTTCGCCAGCGTCTTCGTCTACCCCGAAGTCGACGATACGATACAAATCGAAATCAATCCGGCTGATTTGCGCATCGATACCTTTCGCGCCTCCGGCGCCGGCGGCCAGCACATCAACAAAACCGATTCGGCGATCCGCATTACGCACGCGCCGACCGGCATCGTCGTGCAATGCCAGAGCGACCGTTCGCAACATCGCAACCGCGCTGAGGCGATGGCGATGCTCAAGTCCCGCCTCTACGAACTTGAAATCCGCAAACGTAACGAAGAAAAACAGGCGATGGAAGACACCAAGACCGATATCGGCTGGGGCCACCAGATCAGATCTTACGTACTCGACCAGTCACGCATCAAAGACCTGCGCACCAACGTCGAAATCGGCAATACACAGGCCGTGCTCGACGGCGGGCTCGACGATTTCATCAATGCCAGCCTGAAACAGGGCATCTAGGCGGCAGGCGCCGCCGTACCGAGGACACCATGAGCGATCAACCCGCCGCACCGAAACCGGAAGAAAACCAGATCATTGCCGAGCGCCGCGCCAAACTGAAAGCGCTGCGCGAGAAAGGTTTTTCCTTTCCGAATAAATTCAGCCGCGACCACTTCGCCGACGACCTGCATGCCTTTCACGACGACAAGGATCGCGATTTCCTCGATCTGAACCCAGTGGTCGTGCGCGTGGCCGGCCGCATCATGTTGAAGCGCTTGATGGGCAAAGCCACCTTCGCCAACATCCAGGACATGGGCGGCACCATCCAGCTGTATTTGACCGACGCCTACCCGGGCAAGGAAGAACACAACGAGTTCAAGCATTTCGATATCGGCGACATCGTCGGCGTTGAAGGCGTTCTGTTCAAAACACAAAAAGGCGAATTAACTATCCGCGTCAAATACGTCGCGCTGCTGACTAAATCGCTGCGCCCGCTGCCGGAAAAATTCCACGGGCTTACCGATCAGGAAATGAAATACCGCCAGCGTTACGTCGACCTCATCTGCAACGAAGAAACGCGCCTGAACTTCGTGCTGCGCTCGCGCATCATTCAGGCCATGCGCACGCTGCTGCTGCAGCGCCGTTTCCTTGAAGTCGAAACACCGATGATGCATTCGATACCCGGCGGCGCCGCCGCACGACCCTTCGTCACCCATCACAATGCGCTCGACATGCAACTCTACCTGCGCATCGCGCCCGAGCTTTATTTGAAGCGTCTGGTGGTCGGCGGCTTCGAGAAAATATTCGAAATCAACCGCAACTTCCGCAACGAAGGCATTTCGACGCGACATAATCCGGAATTCACCATGGTTGAGCTGTATGTCGCCTATCGTGATTACCGCTACATGATGGTTTTGATCGAAGAGATGTTCAAGGAAATCGCCACCGCGGTCTTCGGTGTCACCGAAATCACGTATCAGGAACGCAAAATCGATTTCGGCAAGCCATTCGCGCGCCTGACCATTGCCGAGGCCATCAAAAAGCACCGTCCCGAAATTACCGACGACATTCTGAACGACCGCGCAAAACTCATGCATAAGCTGACCGAACTGAAACTCCCGGCGCGCGAAACCGACGGACTCGGCGGCTTGCAACTGGCGCTGTTCGAAGGCACTGCTGAGGCCGAGTTGTTTGACCCTACCTTCATCATCGACTACCCCGCCGAGGTTTCGCCGCTGGCGCGCCGCAATGATGCCAATCCGGAAATTACCGAACGCTTCGAACTGTTTATCGCCGGCCGCGAGATCGCCAACGGCTTTTCGGAACTGAACGACCCCGAAGACCAGGCCGAACGTTTCCTGCAGCAGGCCAAGCAAAAAGACGCCGGCGATCTGGAAGCGATGCATTACGATGCCGACTACATACGCGCGCTCGAATACGGCCTGCCGCCGACCGCCGGCGCCGGCATCGGTGTTGACCGCCTGGTCATGCTGCTGACCGACAGCCCGTCGATCCGCGATGTCATCCTGTTTCCGCAAATGCGCGCCGAATAAACCCCTCGCGCCGCCCGCCATGCAAAAACCGCTGTGGCAACCCTCCGAACAGTCGATGGCGGCATCGAACATGCGCGCGTTCATGCGCGCCGCCGGGGCCAGACACGGCATTGAATTCGCCGGCTACGATGCGCTCTACCAGTGGTCGATCAACGAGCCCGAGCAATTCTGGCGCGAAATCTGGACATTCTGCGGCGTCATCGCCGACAGCCCGGGCAATATCACCGTCGAGCACCGCGAACGCATGCCGGGCGCGCGCTGGTTTCCGCAGTCGCGGCTGAATTTTGCCGAAAATCTGCTGCGCCGCCGTGACAACGCGCCGGCGCTGATCTTCCAGGGTGAAGATCGCGTCAACAGCAGCGTCACTTTCGCCGAGCTGTATCAGGAAGTCTCGCGGCTTGCCCAGGCCCTGCGCAACAACGGCGTCAAAGCCGGTGATCGCGTCGCCGCCTATCTGCCGAATATACCCGGCGCGGTGATTGCAATGCTGGCGGCGTCCAGCATAGGCGCCGTGTGGTCGTCGTGCTCGCCGGATTTCGGCGTGCAGGGCGTGCTCGACCGCTTCGGCCAGATCGAACCGAAAATCCTGTTCGCCGCCGACGGCTACTTCTACAACGGCAAGACGATCGACGTGCTGCCGCGGGTCGCCGAAATCGTGCGCGCGCTGCCGTCGCTCGAACGCATCATCATGATTCCGTACACGCAGCACGCGCCGGACACGCGCGCGATTCCGCGCTGCATCGACGTGCACAGCCTGATGGCGCCGTACAAACCGCGCGTGATCGAATTCGAACGCCTGCCGTTCAACCATCCGCTCTACATTCTCTATTCGTCGGGCACCACCGGCGTGCCCAAATGCATCGTGCACGGCGCCGGCGGCACGCTGCTGCAGCACCTCAAGGAACACGTTCTGCACATCGGGCTCGGCCGCGACGACCGTTTGTTTTACTTCACGACGCTGGGCTGGATGATGTGGAACTGGCAGCTCACCGCACTCGCCGCCGGCAGTGCCGTCCTGCTCTACGACGGTTCGCCGTTTGCGCGCGGCGGCAACATCCTGTTCGATTTTGCCGACGCCGCCGGCATGACGGTGATGGGCACTTCGGCCAAGTTTATCGATGCGCTGGCTAAAGCCGGCCTGCGTCCGCGCAAAACACACAAGCTCGAAAAATTGCGCGTCCTGCTCTCGACCGGCTCGCCGCTGGCGCCGGAAGGCTTCGACTACGTTTACGAACACATCAAGGAGGACGTCAATCTCGCCTCGATGTCCGGCGGCACCGATCTGATCGCCTGCTTTGTCAATGGCAATCCGCTGCTGCCGGTGTGGCGCGGCGAAATACAGTGCCGCGCGCTCGGTATGAAAGTCGAAGTCTTCGACGACGAAGGCAATTCAGTACAGGGCGCCAAAGGCGAACTCGTCTGTACGGCATCGTTTCCGTCGATGCCGGTTGGTTTCTGGAACGATACCGACGGCAGCAAGTATCACGCTGCTTACTTTGAACACTTTCCGAACGTCTGGCGCCACGGCGATTATGTCGAACTCACTGAACGCGGCGGCATGATTATCTACGGCCGCTCGGACGCCGTGCTCAATCCGGGCGGCGTGCGCATAGGCACTGCCGAAATCTACCGCCAGGTCGAGCAACTCGATGAAGTCATCGAGAGCCTGGTCATCGGTCAGGACTGGCCGCCGCCACAACCGACCGACGTGCGCGTCGTTTTATTCGTGCGTCTGCGCGACAAACTCAAACTCGATGCTGCACTGACGGAAAAAATTCGCCATCACATCCGCGCCAATACAACTACCCGCCACGTGCCGGCGAAAGTCGTGCAGGTGACGGATATTCCGCGCACCAAAAGCGGCAAGATCGTCGAACTCGCGGTACGCAATGTCGTGCACGGCCGCGCAGTGAAAAATCTCGAGGCGCTGGCCAATCCCGAAGCGCTTGATCTGTTCCGCGATCGCGCCGAACTTGCCGTCTAGTCCGTGACGCAAGTCGCAGCAAAGCCTGTAACGACTGGAATATAATTCGCCGGCAACCACAGCCAAGGAGGACTGCATGTTTACACACCATAAAATTATTCAGTCGCTGATCGCAGGCGGCGCCGCTGTTCTGGCGATGTCTGCATACGCGCAGGACTACCGCTATCAATCGGCGCAGCCGGTGCAAACGCAAACGGCGCAAACGGCACAACCTGTTGTGCCGGCCGCGCCCGCTCCAGCAGTCCAACCCGCGCAGCCGGTACAGCAACAAGCGGCCCCCGCCGCACCGCCCTGCACCAACTGCGGCACCGTCGATACCATACGCGTGATCGAAAAAGCCGGCGAAGGCAGTGCCGTCGGTGTGATCGCCGGCGGTGTGCTGGGCGGCCTGCTCGGCAATCAAATCGGTTCGGGTCGTGGCAACACGGCAGCCACCATCCTCGGCGCCGCCGGCGGCGCCTATGCCGGGCACCAGGTCGAAAAGAACGTCAAGAAGACCTCGCATTACGAAGTCAATGTGCGCATGGATGACGGCACCACGCGCAGCGTCAGCTACGACGCCGAACCGGGCTTTCGCAGCGGCGACAAGGTGCGTTTCGTCGATGGCAGGCTGACACGCATCTAACCGCCCGCAGCAAATCTGCGGCTTGCCTGATCTGCCTCAAGATACCTCCGCGAGGTATCTTGAGGCCGCGCGCTAGCGCACCGCCGAAGCCCGATAGTTAAGAACCTACCAGTTCCAGAGCTGCCACCACGGCTTGCCGCTTTCAGCCTTGCCGCTTAGATATTTGCTTTTAGGGAAATTGGTCTTGAGGACACGTTCGGCATCATTGCGCAAATCGGTCATGCCGAGTTTGTCGTAAGCCTGCACTAGAATCAGCAGGCCCTCCTCGTTGGCCGTCGCCTGCGGATAGGTCTTCAAGGCGAACTGCGCGCGATTCGCCGCGGCAACGTAGGCGCCGCGCTTCATGTAGTAACGCGCCACATGCACCTCATTGAGCGCCAGTGTATTGACTAGATAATTCAGTCGCTGCACTGCATCCGGCGCGTACTTACTGTCGGGAAAACGCGTCACCAGATCCTTGAACGCATTAAACGCTTCACGCGCAGCTTTCGGATCGCGTTCGCTCATGTCCTGCCCCGCATAGGAACCAAGCAGGCCCAGATCGTCATTGAAATTCGCCAGACCGCGCAGGTAATAGGCGTAATCAACGTTCGGGTGGTTCGGATGCAATTTTATAAAGCGCTCGGCAGCGGTAATGGCAGAGGCGATTTCCTTGTCCTTGTAATAGGCGTAGGCGATATCAAGCTGCCCCTGCTGCGCGTAGCGGCCGTACGGATAACGCGACTCCAGCTTCTCGTACATCTTGACGGCAGCCTCAAACTGGCCCCCATCAAGCTTGTCCTTAGCACTCGTATAGAGCTTCTGCGCCGACCAGCCTTTGGTCTCATCAACCTGTTCGGGCAACAGGCCGCAGGCTGACACGCAAAGCACAAGAATTAACGCTAAACTTGAACGCATAAATGATCCTTGCCGCTAAACAGCAAAATTATAACGCAGGCACTGCCGGGCCGGCGTCGATTCAGTTGACCGTGCCGGCCGACTGCGCCGGTCTGCGTTTGGACCAGGCAATCGCCAGTTTGTTGCCTGAATTTTCGCGCAACCGCATTACGCGCTGGATCCGCGAGGGCCGCGTCATCATCGAAGGCCATGCCGCGCAGCCGAAAAACCGCGTTTACGGCGGTGAATTAATCGCCGTCAACCCGTCTGCCGAAGCGGCGGAACTGGCCGCCCTGCCGGAGGCAATCGCGCTCGACATTGTTTACGAGGATACCGCAATACTGGTCGTCAACAAGCCCGCCGGGCTGGTGGTGCATCCGGGCAGCGGCAACTGGAACGGCACCATGTTGAACGCGCTGCTCGCGCACGCACCGGCACTCGCCGGATTGCCGCGCGCCGGCATTGTGCACCGGCTGGACAAGGAAACCAGCGGCCTGCTGGTTGTCGGCAAAACACTGCAGGCGCAAACCAGCCTGACGCGCCAGTTGCAGGCCAGAACGGTGAAACGCGAATATCTGGCGCTGGTGCACGGCGCGATCGTGCGCGGCGGCCGTGTTGACGCGCCGGTCGGACGCCATCCAACGCAGCGCACGCGCATGGCAGTGGTCGAACGCGGTCGGCCCGCCGTCACGCATTTCGAAGTGCTCGAAGGTTTTGCCGCGCATGCAACCCTGTTGCGCTGCCGGCTCGAAACCGGACGCACGCATCAGATCCGCGTGCATTTGCAGTCGCTCGGCCACCCACTGGTTGGTGATCCGGTCTATGGCAAGTCACGGCGCTCCGCGCTCGCCCTGCTCAATGCGTTCACGCGGCAGGCCCTGCACGCCGAGCGGCTCGAACTACAACATCCCGACAGCGACGCAACGCTCGCCTGGCAAGCCGCGCTGCCGGCGGATTTTTCTCAACTGCTGGCCGCGCTGCGCACCGACGCATGAAACTGCCGCACGACTGGATCAGCCCGGTTTGGCCGGCGCCGGCGCGCGTCAACGGCATGATTACAACGCGCAACGGCGGCGTCAGCGGCGGCGCCTTCAGCAGCTTCAATCTCGGCCTGCGCTGTGACGATGACCTGGAGGCGGTGCACGCCAATCGCCAACAGCTTGCGCAATTCCTGCCGCAGGCGCCGCGCTGGCTGCATCAGGTGCATGGCGCAACCGTGGTCGATGCCGATACGCTGGCAGACGAGACCGACGCCGATGCCAGCGTCGCGCGCGAAACCGGCACCGTCTGTGCGGTAATGATCGCCGACTGCATGCCGGTATTGTTGTGCGACGACGACGGCAGTGTGGTTGCGGCGGCACACGCGGGCTGGCGCGGTTTGAGCAGTGGTGTAATCGAGAACACCGTTCGTGCAATGCAGGTCGATGCCAAACAGTTGCTCGCCTATCTCGGCCCGGCCATCGGCCCCGCTGCATTTGAAGTCGGCGCCGACGTGCGCGATGCCTTTGTCGCGCATGACGCCGGTGCCGCGCTGGCGTTCAAGGCCCGCGGCGAAGGCAAGTGGCTGGCGGATTTGTTCATGCTTGCACGGCAGCGTCTCGCCGCCTGCGGCGTGCAACGGGTCTACGGCGGCGGCGATTGCACAGTCGCCGGCGCGCGGCGGTTTTACTCCTACCGGCGCGACAAAACGACCGGCCGCATGGCGGCGCTGATCTGGCTTGATGCCGATTAATTCGCTGCGCCCGTTCCGTCATTTATAATCGGCACCTTTTCCGGGAATCTGCGCATGTCGGTATTGCTCTGGATTATTGCCGCAAGCGTGATCGGCGGACTGCTGAGCGTGATTATCGCCGCGCTTTTTGCGTGGAACGCGCGCGCCTCGCAAATTCCGGTACTCATCAGTTTCGCCGTCGGCGCACTGCTCGCCGCAGTGTTTCTCGACATCCTGCCGCATGCCTTCAGCAGCGCCGCCGATGCGCGGCCGGTGGCTGCCACCATCCTCTTCGGTATCCTGTTTTTCTTCGTGCTTGAAAAACTGGTGTTGTGGCGCCACTGCCACGAAACCGACTGCGACGCGCACGACGCGCAGCCGCCGCAACACGATCACGGCCGCAGCGGCATGATGATCATCATCGGAGACACCGTGCACAATTTTGTCGACGGCGTGGTGATCGCCGCCGCTTTTGTCGCTGACATTCAGGTCGGCGTCGTCACCTCGATCGCCATCATCGCGCATGAAATTCCGCAGGAAGTCGGCGATTTTCTGGTGCTGCTGCACTCCGGCTACAGCCGCGCCCGCGCGCTCGCCCTGAATGCGTTGTCCAGCCTTGCCATGCTGGCGGGCGGCGTCATGGCCTATTACTCGCTGCAGGAAGTGCATCAGATCATTCCGCTGCTGCTGGCGTTTGCCTCGGCCAGCATGATTTATGTCGCGGTTGCCGATCTGATTCCCGGTTTGCACAAACGGCCGGAAATCGCCGCCGGCGTACAGCAGATCCTGTTGATTGCCGGCGGCGTCACCACGGTGTGGGGCGTCGGCGAATTGCTGCACTGAAGCCGGCGCACTACTGACCATCATGCCAGCGTCTGACGAATCCGCCCGCCGGGCACTCGACAGCCTGAACGAAGCCGGCCGCCGCTTCGTCGAATCGTTGTCATCGACATGGTCGGGTCACTCGCACATCGATAGCGCATCGATTCTTGCCGCGTTGACGGCGGCCATACATCAGGACCCGGCGCACTGGGAAAGCATGCAGCAGCGCTTTTACGGCGAACAGTTGCAACTCTGGCAACGCCTCGCGCAAGGCGAAACAACCGCGCCCGGCGAGGACAACGACCGCCGCTTCCGCGCGCCGGAGTGGCGCGGCCTGCCCTACTTCGATTATGTGCGCCAGTCGTACCTGTTGAATGCGCGCTGGCTGCGGGAAATGGCGGCGTCGATTCCGCTTGAAGGGCAGGCGAAAAAGCGGCTTGAGTTTTTCACCCGTCAGATCATTGATGCCGCAGCACCGGCCAATTTCGCCGCTACCAATCCGGAAGTCTTGAAGCTCGCCGCCGAATCAAACGGGGAAAGCCTGCGCCGCGGCATGGAACTACTGAACGAAGACATCAAAAAAAACCGCATCACCATGAGCGACGAAGCGGCGTTCGAAATCGGCCGCAATATCGCGGTCACGCCGGGCGAAGTCGTTTTCGAAAACGAGTTGATACAACTGATCCAGTACCGGCCGCAGACAGTGGCGGTTTTTGCGCGCCCCCTGGTGATGGTGCCGCCGTGCATCAACAAGTACTACATACTCGATCTGCAGCCCGAAAATTCATTCGTGCGCTTCGCGGTCGAAAACGGCCAAACGGTGTTCATGGTGTCGTGGCGCAATGTGCCGGCCGATCTCGGCCACTTCACCTGGGACCAGTACCTCGAACTCGGCGTCATCAAGGCGATTAACGTGGCGCGCGAAATCTGCGGCGTCGAGCAGGTCAACACGCTGGGCTTCTGCGTCGGCGGCACGCTGCTGGCAACTGCACTGGCGGTATTGCACACCAAAGGTGAACGCCCGGCGGCCAGCGCGACGCTGCTGACCACCATGCTCGACTTCAGCGATACCGGTGAGCTCGCGGTCTACGTCGATGAGGATTACGTTGCGCAACGCGAAACGCTCTATGCCGAAGGCGGCGTCATGCGCGGCCAGGAACTGGCGCTGACCTTCGCCAGTCTGCGTGCCAACGATCTGATCTGGAACTACGTCATCAACAGCTATTTGAAGGGCCGCAAGCCCGAAGCCTTCGATCTGCTCTACTGGAACAGTGACAGCACCAATCTGCCCGGCGCAATGTACGTGTACTACCTGCGCAATACCTATCTCGAAAACAATCTTTGCGTGCCGGGCCGCCTGACCATGTGCGGCGTGCCAGTCGATCTCACGCGCGCCGATCTGCCGGTTTACCTCATGGCGTCGCGCGAAGACCATATCGTGCCCTGGCGCACGGCGTGGCAGAACACGCGCCTGCTGCCGGGTGACAAAACCTTTGTACTCGCCGCCAGCGGCCATATTGCCGGCGTGATCAACCCTGCGGCAAAAAATAAACGGCATTACTGGAGCGGCGACCACGGCGCGGCTAGCGCTGAGCACTGGCTCGAAGCGGCTGAGCGTCACCCCGGCAGCTGGTGGACGCACTGGAACAGCTGGCTGGAAAGCCGCGCCGGCGACAAAGTCAACGCACCGGCGGCGCCCGGCAACCCGTCCTATCCGGCACTCGAACCGGCACCCGGCCGTTACGTGCGGCAACGTTGCGATTGATCAAAGCGGTAGAATGCGGCAAACACTATTCTGATTTGAATACTTTGCGAGGAGAAATCAAATGACACAACGCGTCGCGGTAGTTACCGGTGGCATGGGCGGACTCGGTGAAGCTATCTGCATCAAATTGTCCGGTATGGACTTCAAGGTGATTGCAACCTCCTCGCCGGGCAATACCAAATCTGCCGACTGGCTCGCCGAGATGAAAAAACTCGGCCACACATTTCACGCCGTGCAGGTCGATGTCGCGGATTTTGATTCCTGCGCCAAAGCCGTCAAGCAGATCGAAGCCGAAGTCGGCCCGATAGACGTGCTGGTCAACAATGCCGGCATCACGCGCGACAAGACGTTTGCGAAAATGGGCAAGGTCGATTGGGACGCAGTGATGCACACCAATCTCGACAGCGTTTTCAACATGAGCAAAGCGGTGCTCGACGGCATGGTCAGCCGCGCCTGGGGGCGCGTCATCAACGTGTCGTCGGTGAACGGCCAGAAAGGCGCTTTCGGCCAGACCAATTATTCCGCGGCCAAGGCAGGCATGCACGGCTTCACCAAGGCACTGGCGCTGGAAGTCGCGCGCAAGGGCGTCACCATCAACACCATTTCACCCGGCTATATCGGCACCAAGATGGTGATGGCGATTCCGAAGGAAGTGCTCGATTCGAAAATCATTCCGCAAATCCCTCTCGGGCGGCTCGGCAAACCCGAGGAAGTCGCCGGCCTGGTGGCCTATCTCTGTTCCGAGGAAGCGGCTTTTGTGACGGGCGCCAATATCGCCATCAACGGCGGGCAGCACATGCAGTAGCCGACCGCGAAAAACCCGCCGCAACGCCGCAGTTGCCACGGGTTACCGCATTGCAGCATAATCGGCACCAATTTGGACGGTTGCACGCACCGAAAAAATGCTTCGCGCAACCGGGTGATTTCGAATTCCACCGCAACGAACGCCAGAGGCCGTTATGAGTGAGGAAGTCAGAGTCATCAAGAAGTATCCGAATCGCCGGCTCTACGACACGGCGACCAGCAGCTATATCACGCTGGCCGACGTCAAGAAGCTGGTGCTCGAAAATGTTGCGTTCAAAGTCGAGGACGCAAAGTCACACGAAGACCTCACACGCAGCATACTGTTGCAAATCATTCTTGAAGAGGAAAGCGCGCAGGGCGCGCCGATGTTCTCATGCGACATGCTGACCAATGTCATCCGCTTCTACGGCAACACCATGCAGGGCATGATGGGCAACTATCTGGACAAAAACATCCAGACCTTCATCGATATTCAAAAGCGCCTGCAGGATCAGTCGCAGGCGATTTACGGCAATGCCGCGCAGCCGGTGCCGAACGCCAACTCCTGGGCCGAGTTCCTCAAGATGCAGGGACCGGCAATGCAGGGCCTGATGGGCAACTATCTCGAACAAAGTGCGACCGCGTTCATCGAAATGCAGCGCCAGATGCAATCGCAAACGCGCAATCTGTTCGGCAGCTTCCCCTTCCCCAATTTTGCCGCGGCCGGCAATCCGTTCGCGCCGCCGGGCGCAGCTGCACCTGCCGCTGCCCAGCCCGACGCGGATGCGCCCAAGGATGAAGGCGGCAAAGGCAGTTAAGCCCGCGCGCCCGTCGCGGCGCGCGGCGGTTCCCAAAGTCGGTTTTGTCTCTCTCGGCTGCCCGAAGGCGCTGGTCGATTCCGAACGCATACTGACCGAACTGCGGGCTGAAGGTTATATCGTCGCCCCCAGTTACGCCGATGCCGACCTCGTCGTCGTCAACACCTGCGGCTTTATCGATGCCGCTGTGGAAGAATCGCTGGACGCTATCGGTGAAGCGCTCGCCGAGAACGGCAAAGTCATCGTCACCGGCTGCCTCGGCGCCAAAGGCAGCGTCGTCAAAGACGCGCACCCTAAGGTACTCGCCGTCACCGGCCCGCATGCCACAGACGAAGTCATGCGCGCCGTGCACAAACATCTGCCGCGACCGCACGATCCCTATACCGATCTGGTGCCGCCACAGGGCATCCGTCTGACGCCGAAACATTACGCGTATCTGAAAATTTCTGAAGGCTGCAATCACCGCTGCACTTTCTGCATCATTCCATCGATGCGCGGCGATCTGGTCAGCCGTCCAGTCGGCGATGTCATGCAGGAAGCTGAAAATCTGGTGAAATCCGGCGTCAAGGAATTGCTGGTGATTTCGCAGGACACCAGCGCCTACGGCGTTGACATCAAATACCGCACCGGTTTCTGGGGCGGCCGCCCGTTGAAGACAAAGATGTTCGATCTGGCCGCGGCACTCGGTGGACTCGGCGTCTGGGTGCGCCTGCATTACGTTTATCCGTACCCGCACGTCGATGACGTAATCGAATTGATGGCCGACGGTAAAGTGCTGCCTTATCTCGATGTGCCGTTCCAGCACGCCAGCCCGCGCATACTCAAAGCGATGAAGCGCCCGGCTAATTCGGAAAACAATCTTGCGCGTATCAAGCAGTGGCGCAGCGTTTGCCCGGAATTAACCATACGCAGCACTTTCATCGCCGGTTTCCCTGGTGAAACCGACGCAGAATTCGAACAACTGCTGGCGTTTCTTGAAGAGGCGCAGCTCGACCGCGTCGGCTGTTTTACCTATTCGCCGGTTGAAGGTGCGACCGCTAATGCCCTGCCCGATCAGGTGCCCGAAGAAATCAAGCAAGAACGCAAAGCCCGTTTCATGGCGACGCAGGGAAAAATCAGCGCGCAGCGCCTGCAGCAAAAAATCGGCAAGACGATGAACCTGTTGATCGATAGCGTAGACGCTGAAGGTGCGATTGCGCGCAGTGCCGCCGACGCGCCGGAAATCGACGGCGTAGTGCACATCGCGCCGCATGCGTCGTTGCAACAGGGAGAATTCGTGCGCGTCGGCATTGTTGCCGCCGATGCGCATGATTTACACGCCACCGTCGTCTGATGTGGCAGCGACTCAAGCGCTGGGCGCGTGCGCTCAAAAACGACGGCATGACGCTGTGGTTCTGCTGCCGCAATCCGCGCATGCCGCTGCTGCCGAAATTGTTTGCGCTGCTGGTCGTCGGCTATTTTCTCAGTCCGGTCGACCTCATTCCCGATTTCATTCCGCTCATCGGTTATCTCGACGAATTAATACTGCTGCCGGTATGCATCTATCTGATTCTGCGTCTGGTGCCGGCGCCGGTTCTGATGGAAAGCCGCGCCCGGGCGGCGGCGTGGATCGCCGCGCATAAGGAAAAACCGCGCAGCATCATTGCCGCCGCCGTTATTTTGCTGCTGTGGATATTGCTGCTGGTCTGGCTGTGGCAACGCTACGGCACACAACTGCTCGATTATTTCAGCGGCCGTTAGGACGCGTCCGCAGGCGCAGTGTGCGCGAAAAACTCCAGCACGTCGTCGATTTTGCGCGTGCCTTTCATCGCCGGCAGGCTGCGTAAAATTCGTTTGCCGTAGCCCTTGCTGAACAGACGCGGATCGCAAATCATCAATACGCCGCGATCGGTCTCGTCACGGATCAGACGCCCGGCGCCCTGCTTCAGGGTGATGACCGCCTGCGGCAATTGATATTCGACAAAAGCATTGCCGCCGTCTTGATTGATTTTTTCGATGCGCGCCGCCAGCAGCGGATCGTCCGGCGCGGCAAACGGCAGCTTGTCGATGACGACCAGCGACAACGCTTCGCCGCGCACATCGACGCCCTCCCAGAACGACTGGCTACCGACCAGCACCGCGTTGCCGAGGCGCCGGAAGCGTTCAAGCAACTCGGTGCGCGAGCCCTCACCCTGCATCATCAGCGGGAAATCGAGACCGCGCCGGGCAAACGCCTCCTTCAGCCGGTCGTAGCCCTCGCGCATCGCGCGCAGACTGGTGAACAGCATGAAGGCACGCCCGGCGCTGGCTTCGATTGCCGGCAGCGCCGCGCTCACTACGGCCTCGGTATAGGTCGGCGTATTCGGCTCAGGCATCTCGCGCGGCACATACAACAACGAGTTTTCCGCGTAATTGAACGGGCTTTCCCATGTTTGCGTGTGCGCCTCGGTCAGCCCCATCTGGCGGGCATAGTGACCGAAATCGCCGCCGACTGACAAAGTTGCCGAGGTAAAAATCCAAGCGCGAGCGCGTTCGCCGATCTGCGTCTGAAAAATTTCCGCCACCGACAACGGCGTCGCATTAAGATGCAGCGTCGCATGAAAGAGTTCTGCCCAGCGCACGCGCGAAGCGTCCTCATTGTCGCGCCAGTCGCGCAATTCATCGAGCAGCACGCGCGCGCGCTGCCAGCATTTTTCCAGCCCTTCGGCACGTTCGGCCTGGCCTTCCAGCGCGTCGGCCAATGCGCGCAGCTTTTCGTCAAGCGTCGCCAGTGCCGGCGCAAACTCGCGGATACGCGCCAGCGCCTGAAACGGGAAACGCCCGCTCTCATCGCGAAACGCCAGGCGCAAATCGCGCGCCGCTTTTTCGAGCGCGTGCGCCGCTGCCGGCAGCGCCGGCGTATCACGCGCCGAAACTGCGGCCTCGATACGGGTGTCGCGCGCCAGCTCGATTACCTGCGCGGTTGATACGGTCTGCCCGAAAAACAGGCCGGCGGTTTCCGGCAGCTGGTGCGCCTCGTCGAAAATGATCGTGTTCGACGCCGGCAGCAGCTCGGAAACGCCCTCGTCGCGCAGCACGACATCGGCAAAAAACAGATGGTGGTTGACCACCACCACGTCGGCCGCCAGCGCCTGCTTGCGCGCCTCCATGACAAAACATTTTGAATAAAATTCGCACTCGGAACCGAGGCAGTTCTCGCGCGTCGAGGTCACATGCGGCCAGATAGTGGCATTTTCCGGCACATCCGGCACGTCGCTCTTGTCGCCGCTGGCCGAGTTGCGCGCGAAATTGACAATCACCGGCAGGTAACGCGCGTCGTCACGGCTTTCGAAACGCCCCTCGTGTTGCGCGCGCTGAAGAAAATGATGGCAGACGTAATTCGAACGGCCTTTGAGCAAAGCCACTGTCACCGGAACTTTCAGGGCGTCGCGCACCACCTGAATGTCGCGGTCGAACAACTGATCCTGCAGGGTCTTAGTGCCGGTCGAAATAATGGTTTTGCCGCCCGACAACAGCGCCGGAATCAAGTAGGCGAAGGTCTTGCCGGTACCGGTACCGGCTTCGGCGATCAGCACGGAATTTTCACGAATGGCATGAGCGACTGCATTAGCCATTTCGATCTGGCCCTCGCGCACGCGAAATCCCTGCACGGTCTGCGCCAGCGCGCCCTTATCGGAGAATATTTCGTCGATGTCTTGCATGCAAATGCGCCAAAGCTGCCGAGTATAGAGCATGCAGGGTCATTCCCGCGCCGCAGCGGGCCGACTGATGACAGACGCGGCAAAACAGTGTGTAATTCCGGTTCGCTGCGTGACCGCAACAACAAAAGTTGCGGCACACCGCTAAACAGATTCAGGGGAGATATGGCCATGCTTTTCAAAATTCGCACACTGGCAGCGACAGCGGTCTGCTTGATCGCTTCCGCATCGGCAACACCCGTACTGGCGCAATGGTATGGCGGGGGCAATGCCGGGCGTTCGCAACTGAATTACAACGCCGGGCAATTGGCCACCGATCTTTCGATCCACGGCATCACCGGTACCGGCACGGTCGATAACGGCGATCTGGCCTTCAAGCTGTTCGCCGGTTATCAATTGAACGAAACATTTGCGATTGAAGGCGGCTACGTCAATCTCGGCAAATTCGGTATCACCGGCAATTATTCACGCCCCCTCCCTGCCGGCACGTTCACCGGCGATATCAAGTCGCAGGGCGCCACTGTCGACGTCGTTGCAAAAGTCGACGTCGGCAGCCAGATCTCGGTATACGGCCGGCTTGGCGGCGCTTACCTGAATACCAAAGCGTCAGCTTCCGCCTCGACTGCCGGCTTCATCGGTTATTCGAACGCCACCAAGAATCAGGTCGTGGCTGATATCGGCGCCGGCCTTCAGCTCGACATTTCAAAATCAATCGCGGCACGACTCGAATGGCAGCATTTCTTCCAGGTCGGCGACAGCACTACCGGGCGCGCCGATATAGACCTGTTGACCGTCGGTCTGGTCCGCAGGTTTTAATTACGGCCGCGCGTGCGCATCGGTGTCATCTCCGACACGCACGATCTGCTGCGCCCGCAGGCGGTAGAAGCGTTACGCGGCGTCGATCACATACTGCATGCCGGTGATATCTGCGGCACGGCGGTATTGCGCGGCCTGGGTGAAATCGCGCGCCTTGATGCAGTACGCGGCAACAATGACCGCGGCGAGTGGGCCTCTGAGATTCCAGAGTCCGCGGCACTGCAATTCGGCGAGGTGGCGATCTACATGCTGCACGATCTCTCGCAGTTCGACCTCGATCCGGCAGCCGGCGGATTTCAGGTCGTCATCTCCGGCCATTCCCACCGACCGTTGATCGAAACGCGCGATAGCGTGCTTTATCTGAATCCCGGCAGCGCCGGGCCGCGCCGCTTTACGCTGCCGATTGCGCTTGGAATTCTTGAAATTTCCGGCGCCGATGTGCACGCCGAACTGCGGATGCTGGCGGTCTAACGGATTTCGTCGACCTTGACGAGCACGCGGCGGTTATCCGACGAGGTTTCGCGTGTGCTGCCGAGTATGACCGTCTGCTGATTGACGCCGCCCTGCGCAATGCCGCCGAGTTCGATCCATTCGCCAAGGCGCCCGGACACCGTGGTCGCCGCGCGCTGCGTGTTGACGCTGCCGGGCGGCAGATTCTGCTCGGGTGACGCAAAGCGATCATTTTGCGGATTGATTTCGAGTAATACACGATCGCCGTTCAGTCGCGGCAGCACATTGAACCCGGTTTGCACATCGCGGTATTCGACCCCGCTGCTGACGCGCTCGACGACCTGGCCGTTGACGACGCTGCGCGTGACCTGGCGTTGCGGCACCGGCACCGACTGGCCGAAATTGATGAATGCGCTGCTGCCTTCGAGCACCTGAATGCTTTGCGCATTACGGTCGTCGTTGAGCGAGCGCGTGTTGTCGATGCGCCCACGCAGCACATCATCACCGCGCTGCACCTGCGCCATTCCGCCGGCGCGTCCTGCGTCGCCAACCGCCACGGCAGCGTTGCCGGTAACTATGCGGCCCGATACCTGCGCCTGCGTGCGGTCGCGATCAAGCGTGGCATCCTGACGTACGGTAATCAACAGCCGGCGTGGCATCGTGTCGATGGTCGCAAGAATGGTTTTCAGCTCATTCAGATTGGCAATCGAGGTGCGCACGATCAACTGATTCTGCATGCCGGTCATGCTGCCGTTCTTGTCGAGCATCGGCCGCAACAGCGGCATAACCTGTTCCGCAGTGCGATATTTGAGCGTAATGACCTCTACGGCGCCGCTTTGGGCATAGGCCGCAATCTGCGCAAACAGCAGCAGAAATGCCGCGGCGGCACGCAAAAACCCTTGAAATTTTGCTGGCATAGCTCATTAACGTCGTAATAAGGGGCCAGTTTACCCCTGATACAGCTTTTTCTTCGCGCCGCGGGCAGCCCGGTTTTGGCGCATCGAAAAACAGCGATTCCCCCTTTTGTAACAACCTGTTAGTATTCGCGCCGATGAAGAAAAATTTATCCATCTGCCTGTTCGCCTGCGCTGTTGCAGCGGCGCCTGCGGTTGCCGCCGAGAATGCGCCGGCAGCGCCTGTCGAAGCGACGGCTGCCGCCAACCCGGCGCCCAAGGGCTATTTCGACCGCGCCGGCGAACTAGTGATCCATGCGCTGTCGCTGATCGGCGTCAAATACAAATGGGGCGGCAACGACCCCGATGGCGGGCTCGATTGCAGCGGGCTTGTCAGCCATGTGTTCAACGAAGTCACCGGCATGGTGCTGCCGCGCGACTCGCGCTCGATGAGCAAGGTCGGCGCCGCGGTAGACAAAACCGATCTGCAGCCCGGCGACCTGGTGTTTTTCAACACCCTGCGCAAGCCCTTCTCGCACGTCGGTATCTATATCGGCGAAGACCGCTTCGTGCACGCGCCGCGCCGCGGCCGTGAAGTCGAAGTCTCGGAACTGCGCGACGGTTACTGGAAAAAACGCTTCAACGGCGCACGCCGCCTGCTGCCCTGATTGCCGGCCCGCTAGCGGGCCACGGTTTGGGTAGTGGTCTTCTCGGCAATCCGGCGTTTGATCGCCGCAATCGCGGCAAGCCCCGCCTTCTCACCCTCGATGATAGCGTTGTGCCGGTTATCGAAATCGGTGCCGCGCATCTGCCCCGTCTCCGGCCGGATGATGATGTCCGCCTCGGTCAATTCGTAGCCGGCGATGCTCTGCCCCATGATCGCAAACGTCTGCAGCAGAACGTCGACGCTGTCACGCGTTTTGCCGAAGCGCGGCTTGTTTGAAATATCCACCGCAATCACGATGTCAGCACCCATCGTGCGTGCCGCGCGCACCGGCACCGGGCTGACCAGGCCACCGTCGACGTACTCACGGCCGTTGATCGCCACCGGCTGAAATACGCCCGGCACACTGCTTGAGGCGCGTACCGCCATGCCGGTGTTGCCGCTACGAAATACCACCATCTCGCCGCTTTGCAGATCGGTAACAACGGCGGCGAACGGTTTGTTGAGTTTCTCCAGCGTGCGGTTCTGCACCGCGCGGTTGACGAAGTTCTGCAAGGCTTCGCCTTTGATAAAGCCGCGGTCCGGCAAAGACCAGTCGGCGATCAGCGTGTCGTCCATCTGCAACGCTGCGCGCTGCAGATCAAAGCCGCTGTACCCGCCGGCATAGAGCGCACCGACCAGCGCCCCGGCACTGGTGCCGATCACCATATCGGGCACGATGCCATGCGCTTCCAGCGCCTTGATCACGCCGACGTGGGCAAAACCGCGCGCCGCCCCGCCGCCCAGCGCCAGCGCGATTTTCGGCGGCACCAGCCGCACTTCGGGCTTGGGCAGCGGCTCGATTGCCGGCGACGCCGGTTTGACCGGCGTATCGCCGCCGCGCGGCATCACGCTGCACGCGCTCAACAAAACCACTGCAAACAAAATCGATAAACGCACGCGCAACATCCCGGACAGGGTTGAATAGAGGCTTTTTACCATCACAGCGACAAGGCCGGTTGGACTGTGAATATTGCAAATAAATCCACAGCGCCGACTATCTGCACCATAAAACAGACTTCATAGCGGTTCAATGCGACTGCGCATCGCGCAACCGGCGCAGCTCCAGTGCCAGATCATGCACTGCGAGCGCGTAATTGACACTGCGGTTGTAACGCGTAATCACGTAAAAATTGTTGAACCCCAGCCAGTAGGCGGTGCCGGCATCCGTTTCGGCAGCAAACGCGCAGGCCAGCCTGTCGTCATCAACAGTCGTGGTCAAAGAGGCGCCGGCGCGCCGGAAGACCGCAACACTGCTGTGCGGCAGTATGCCGCGCTCAAGCAGTTGCCGGAATGCATCAGCCGGCGGCTCGTTGGTGCGTTCCAGCGCCGCCAGCACCGGCTGCCCTGCCGTCCAGCCGTAAGCGCGGTAATAATTGGCGATGCTGCCGATGGCGTCGGCGTGGCTCCATAAATCGCGTCGCCCGTCGGCATCAAAATCGACGGCGTGCCGGCGATAGCTGCTGGGCAGAAATTGCGGCACGCCCAGCGCGCCGGCAAATGAACCTTTGTAATGCAAGGGGTCAGTGCGCATTTCGCGCGCCAGCAGCAGCAACTCAACCAGTTCACTGCGGAACAGCCCCGCGCGCGGCGGGTAGGCAAATGCAAGGGTCGCCAATGCATCGAATACGCGACCATTGCCCAGGGTGCGTCCATACGATGTCTCAATGCCGATCGTCGCCACAATGATTTCTTCCGGCACGCCGTATTCGGCGCTGGCGCGGGCCAGCACGCGCGCATGGCGCTGCCAGTATTCACCGCCCTCGCGGATACGTGCCGCGGTAACCGTGGCAGTGCGGAATTCGTGCCACGGACGCGATGTACCGGGCCGCGCGATGGCCTGCAGCACGCCGTGCTGCAGGCGGCTCTGGCGAAATAAACGGCTGAGCGGCGCGCGCTCGAATTGATGTTCATCGATCATTTGCGTGATGAACGCCTCGACCTCCGGATTGCCGTCGAACGCCGGTTGCGCAATGACCGCGGGCGGCATCAGCAGCCAGGCCGTCAGCGCCAGCACGGCAGCCGCAGATCGCACGCTCTGCTCAGCGATGATCTGCGCCCACTGCATCAGCCGCCGAAGCAAAGCCGCCGGCGCGCAAACACGCCGCCAGATCGCGCTTGATGTCCTCGACCAGCGCGGGCCCGCCATAAACCAATGCCGAATACAGCTGCACCAGCGAGGCGCCGGCGCGCAGGTGCGCATAAGCGTCTGCACCATTGGCGATGCCGCCGCAACCGATGATAGGCAGACGGCCGCCGGTCAAGCGATACATGTCGGCGATACAAGCGCGGGCTTTTTCTTTCAACGGTACGCCGGACAATCCGCCGCTCTCTGCCGCATGGCGGCTGCGCAAAGTCGGCGGGCGGTCCACAGTAGTATTGCCGACGATCAAACCATCAATACCGCTCGCCAGCGCGACTTCAGCGATATCGCGCCTTTCCTGCTCGCTCAAATCAGGCCCCACTTTGGCGAGCAGCGGTGGCGCCGGTTGCGCCCCTGCCATGGCGCGGCTGCGTGCATCGAGCACACGGCCGATCAATTCGGCAATCTGCCCGCGCGCCTGCAGTCCGCGCAGGCCCGGCGTATTCGGCGACGACACATTGCAAACGAGATAGTCGGCAAAGTGGCAGACGCGCTCGATTCCCTTGACGTAATCGCCGGCCGCATCCGCTGACTCCTTATTCTTGCCGACATTGGCGCCGACGATACCGTTGCGCGGCCGCGCCTGCAGTTTGGCGACAAACGCGTCCAGCCCTTTGCTGTTGAAGCCGAAACGGTTGATTACGGCGCCGTCCTCATCCAGACGGAACAGCCGCGGCTTCGGATTGCCCGGTTGCGGCAGCGGCGTGACGGTGCCCGCCTCAACAAAACCGAAGCCCAGTGCGAGCATCGCATCCATCACGTCGGCGTTCTTGTCGAAGCCGGCGGCGAGGCCGACCGGATTTTTAAAATCAAGATTCCACACGCGCGTCGCCAGCACCGGATCTGCCGCCGCTGCCGTGCGACCGGCAAGCCCCAGCTTCAAGGCATGGATGGCAATAGTGTGCGCGGCTTCAGGACTGAACAGGCGCAACACGGGCATGCTTGCGCGATAAGCCAGATTCCCCATCCCTTCAACTCCGATTGCGTACTTGATGGCAGCTTGATTGCTGCGGGCACACAGATTAGCAGCAACGCGGCATTTGCGGAAATCGAAACGCAGCGTGCTCTGGTAGAATCGGTCGCATTGTTGCACGCCGTGTTGCAAAAACTCAAAACCACAAATAGCGCGCGACGTAAAAGTAAGTCCTGCCGCCAAAATTATGAGCGATGCGCCGTCCCCGTTCTGGGATTTTTCCCTGCGCTTCTACGCCCGCCCCGGCGTTGCGGCGGCCTGCCTCGCGCTGCAGGAAGAAGCCGGCGCCGATATCAACGTAGTTCTGTATCTGTTTTTTCTTGCCCGACACAACCGTCAGGTCAATGCGCAGGACATCGCTGCAATCGAGAATACCGTGGCGGGCTGGCGCGAGCAGGTGGTGCGGCCGTTACGTGCGACACAGCGCCATCTCAAGTCGGTGGCGGCCCTGTTCACCGGTGACGCCGCCACCCGCCTGCGCGAGGAGATCAAACGCAGTGAACTGGCGGCCGAACGGATTCAGCAACTCACCATTGAGCAACAGTTCCCTTGCGCGACCTTCGGCGCGGCTACTGCATCAGCGGCAGCGGCGGCGCGCGCAAACCTCGAGGCCTACGCGGCCCGCATCGGCGCGCTGCCGGCTGACGCCGTGAATACCTTGATAGAACTTTATGATCGGCAATAAAGAAGCATGAAATACCGGCGACGCAGCGCGGACAGGCGTCATGCTAATACCGCCGCTGCTGCAATACCCGGCTATTGCAGCCAGGCGTCGAGTCCGGGAATCATGTAACAGAGCAAGCCGCCGCCGGCAACGGCGGCCGGATGCCACGCGGTAACGATACCGAACAAACCGAATGCGGCAATCGCGCCGCCGGCC
>JANYDY010000038.1 GCA_025363435.1 Betaproteobacteria bacterium | reverse complement strand
CGAGAACGAACTCCCGCAGGCCGGCGACGGCGAGTTCGTCGTGCGCAACCACTTCCTCTCGCTCGATCCGTACATGCGCGGCCGCATGGACGAATCGAAATCTTACGCGGCGAGTGCCGTCGTCGGCGAAGTGATGGTCGGCACTGCGATCGGTGAAGTGATCGAATCGAAGCACCTGAAATTCAAAGCCGGCGAATTCGTCGAAACGCGCAGCGGCTGGCAGCTCTACGGCAAATCGAACGGCGGCGGCGCGCGCCGCATCGATCCGGACTTCGTGCCGCTGTCGGCCTACCTCGGCGCCGTCGGCATGCCGGGTGTGACCGCGTGGATCGGCCTCAACGAACACGGCAAACCGAAGGCCGGTGAAACCGTCGTCGTTTCGGCGGCGAGCGGCGCCGTCGGCGGCACCGTCGGGCAACTGGCAAAACTCAAAGGCTGCCGCGCCGTCGGCATCGCCGGCGGCAAAGCCAAATGCGATTACGTCGTCAGCGAATTGGGCTTCGACGCCTGCATCGATTACAAAGCCGGCAATCTCACCGGCGACCTCAAAGCCGCCTGCGCGTCGGGCGTCGACGTTTATTTCGACAACGTCGGCGGCGCCGTGCTCAATGCGGTGTTGAATCACATGAACGCGTTCTCGCGCATCGCGCTGTGCGGACAGATTTCGGGCTATGACGACCCCGATGCACTGGCGGTGAAAAACTTCCGCGCCTTCCTCGTCAACCGCATCAGTCTGCGTGGCTTCATCTGCTCCGATCATCTCGATCTGTGGAAACCGGCGCTGGCCGAACTCGGCCAACTCGTGCACAACGGCAAAATCAGATACCGCGAAAGCATCGCGGTCGGCCTCGAAAACGCGCCGGCGGCATTCCTCGGATTATTGAAAGGTAAAAACTTCGGCAAGCAACTGGTCAAGCTTGTCTAGCGCGCCATCGCTGAATTTAAGAGAGGGCGCTGAAACCGGTGGCCGGGTTGCTCAGGCAGTCACGGATCGCGGAGTTGTTTTGAGCAGACCGGCCATGACTTCGTAGAGCCTCTCCGGAGGCAGCGGCTTGTGCAGCAGCGGTATGCCGCTGGCCAGCGCATCGCGCAGCCGCTCGGGCGCGGTGTCACCGGTAATGAGCAGTGCCGGCAGTTCGCGGCCGACGACGGCGCGGATTGCCGCAATCGCCTGCGCGCCGGTGCGCGATTCGCGCAGACGGTAATCGCTGATGATGAAGTCGGGCCGCGTCGCACCGCAGATATCCAGCGCGGCGTCGATCGAATCGGCGGTGACGCAAACGCAGCCCCATTCGCGCATCAGGGCCAGCAGGCCCGAGCGGATGGTCGCATCATCATCGATCACCAGAACATTGAGCGCAGTCGGAAAATCGTGGAAACCCTGGCGCGCGTCGTCTTCCTGTTGCATCACGCGGCCTGTTGTTGCGGCTGCGGCTGCGACAACGCTGGCACGCGGCACCGCCAGTCTGAATACGCTGCCGCGCCCCGGCTTTGACGACAACGACAGATGAAGTTGCAACAAATGCGCCAGCCCCTGCGCGATGGCGAGCCCCAAGCCAAGGCCCTTGTTGCGATCGCGTTCCGGATTGCCGAGCTGATGAAATTCGCGGAACACTTCCTCCTGCTGTGCCGGCTCGATACCGATGCCCGTATCCCAGACTTCCAGCACGATTGCATCTGCGCGCCTGCGACACGCGAGCAACACGCCGCCGCGCTCCGTATAGCGGATGGCGTTGGCCAGAAAGTTACGCAATATCAATTCCACCAGCATCGGGTCGGAATGCCCTATTGCTGCGACCGCGCGCACGCGGATGGCGAGGCTCTTCGCGGCGGCGAGGGGCGCCATTTCGCCCAAGAGCTTATGCAAAAGCGACTGCACGTCGAATGGTTGTTGATCGGGTTCGATGACGCCCGCTTCGAGACGCGAAAAATCGAGCAGCGCATTGAGTACCGAGGCGCTCGCCTGGGTGGCTGCAATTGCGCCTGTGAGTGCTTCGCTCTGGTTTGCAGACAGCGGGCCGCGCCCGATCACGTTAAGGAACAGGCTCTGCGCCTGCAGGGGCTGGCGCAGATCGTGGCTGGCAGCAGCAAGAAATTTCGACTTCGCGCGGTCGGCGGCCTGCGCTTTTTGCGTCTCGATGCGAAGCTCACCGACCAGCGCCCGGTTCTCGAAGCGCAGCAGGATGCCGGCGCGCGTCGCGCGGGCGCTGTTGCGGGCCTGCATGAGCAGCGTCAACATATAGATGACGGACACCGTGCCGAGCGTCTGGTAATCCGGATTGGGCATACTCCACAGCTTGGACACCATGACGGTGATTTGAACCAGGATAAAGGCAACGAACACCGGCAGGACCGGCGAATACATCGATACCGATGCGCCGGCGATGCCGGCAAGAAACGAAGCTACCAGCACGCCGCCGGAGAGCGACGCCGAGTCGAGCACCAACCAGGGGAGCGCCCCCCAAATTACAGCATCCAAAACCCGCATTCCCAGCATGCGCCACATGACCGCCCGCGCATCCCGGACCGCAAAGCCGGTAGCCAGTATCCGGCGGGCGCGCATGGTCGAATAGAGTTTGCTGCCGATCACCGCGGTCGCCCACAGCGAAAGCCGAACGACATTGTCATCGTTGGCAAGCGACCACACCATCAGCAGGGCAAGCACCGTCAGCGGGATCAGCAGCCCCGTTATGTTGCCCAGTACCAGCCTGAGTTGCTCGACAAGAACGGGGCCGTCACTCCATTCGAGCAGCCGGGCCCAGCGCGAGCGCGGCCCCTGGCCCGCCTGGGCAATGGACATCGCGTCGTCCGTGGCCGAAGCCGCTGTGGCCGGCAGGCGACTGGCTGGAGCGTTCATCAAGCCTTTCTGGCGGAACAGAACGATTTGCGTTGATCAGTGTGCCTGCCATCATACCGATTGCGGGATACCGCAAACGCGGTATTTTTCCAATCACTGCTGTCGTGTAACTTGGTGAGCAATATCCGGCGGAATAACCGTCTAAAATAGACGGCATTCCGCGAACCTCAATCCACTTCATTGCTTCGATGCACCGAATCCTTCTGGCCGAAGATCATGCCCTGCTGCGCGACGGTCTGCGCTTGCTTTTGTCGTCCGAGCCGGATTTTCAGATCGTCGCCGAAACCGGTGACGGCGCGGCGGTGGAGAATTTGATTGAAACGCACCAACCGCATCTTCTGGTGCTGGATCTCGGCTTACCGGGTCGCAGCGGTATCGACATCGCACGCCAGATCAAAGCGCGCTTCGATGCGGTGAAGATTCTGGTCCTCACCGGCGATGCAAAGCCCGATTCGGTGCGTCGCGCACTGGCCGCCGGGGCGGATGGCTATATCCTCAAGGTCAACGACAATTCGGAAATCATCCCGGCGATCCGCGCGGTACTCGGCGGACGCAGCTACGTCGGCCAGCGCATCGCCTCGAGTTTTCAGCAGAGCCGCATGCCGCCGGCGACGGAAGCGACGCGCGTAACACCGCGCGAGCATGAAATTCTGCAGTTCATCGCCGACGGTCACGGCAATCAGGAAATCGCAAATACGCTCTGCATCAGCCTCGACACGGTGCGCACGCACCGCAAGAACGTCATGGAAAAACTCGATCTTCACAACGCTGCTGAAATCACCGCCTACGTGATCAACACCAGGATGGCCGCGCGCAACTGACATTGCCGCAAAAATCCCGCGTATGCGGTATTTTGCATGGCCCGCGCCGTTCTTATCATCGACCCCGTGCATCGTGCCTGTCGCACGGTGTAAACAATGCCGCGGAGCCTCGATGACCGAAATACACCGTGCACGGGTGACGCGACGCGAGCGCGAAATTCTCGCGCTCATCGCCACCGGTCTCAGCAACGTGGCAATCGCCAGCGTGCTAAGCATCAGCCTGCAGACGGTGCGCACGCATCGCAAAAACGCCATGCGCAAACTCGGCCTGCACAACGCGGCTGCGATTACGGCGCACGTCATTTTGTCCGGCAACAATGTGCGTCTCTGAAATTGCGGACATAAGTCACGGCGATGCGCAAATACTGCGGGAAATACCGCGTATGCGGTATGTTTTCTTGGAAGGCTGATTCATAACATTGCTCCAGGTCAAAAACAGCCGGCAACGGCCAACGGTTACAAGCCACCTGGGGTATGCAATTGAAACAGACCGTCCGATTTATTCACAATAATTCCCCCGAAACACGGCTTGCGTGCAATGACGCGCGTGCGTGGCAACGGCGCAAACGCATCAGCATTGCCGTTGCTCTCGCCTGCACCGCTGCCGCGGCACTGCCGAACGCGGCTGACGCGCAGATGCTGCCCTCAGGCGGGCAAGTCGCGGCCGGCGCCGCCAGCATTACTCAGCCCGCGGCCAACGCGCTGCTGATCAAGCAAACCACCGACAAGGTGTCGATCAACTGGCAAAGCTTCAACATCGGCGTCAACAACAGCGTCACCTTCAATCAGCCGTCAAGCACAAGCATTGCGTTAAACCGCATTGTCGGTAACAGCGCAAGCCAGATCTACGGCAATCTCAGCGCCAACGGTCAGGTGTTTTTGATCAATCCGAACGGTGTGCTGTTCGCCAAAGGCGCGCAGGTCGATGTCGGCGGGCTGGTCGCATCGACGCTGAGCATCGGCGACACCGATTTCAACAAAAGCAATTACGTCTTCAGCGACGCAGCGAATACCGCGAGCGTCATCAACCGCGGCACACTGACGGCGAAAGCCGGCGGTTATCTTGCGCTCATCGGCAATCAGGTCGTCAATGAGGGCGCCATGGTCGCCTATCTGGGCAGCGTCGTGCTTGGCGCGGGCGGCAGCGCACAGTTGACATTAAAGGACAGCGCACTGGTCAAATTCGAAGTCACACAGGGCGCGCTCAACGCGCTCGCGGCGAACGGCGGCCTCATACAAGCCAACGGCGGCAATGTGTTACTCACCGCGGGCGCCAAAGAAAGCCTGCTGCAAAGCACCGTCAACAACACCGGCATCATCGAAGCGCAAACGGTGGAGCGCCAACCCGGCAACATCCTGTTGCTCGCCGGCATGGCAGCGGGCAAGACGAACGTCGATGGCAAGCTCGATGCCTCCGCACCGGCATTACTCAACCCCAATGGTGGTGACGGCGGCCTCATCGAAACCAGCGCTGCGCACGTGAAAGTTGCCGACAACGCCCGAGTCACCACGCTTGCGGTCAACGGTCAGGCCGGCACCTGGCTGATCGACCCGAAGAACTACACCATTGCCGCCGCCGGCGGCGACATGACCGGCGCGGCGGTGGGCACAGCTCTGGCAGGCGGCAACTTCACCATCCTCTCCAGCAACGGCGGTGCAGTCGGCGGCAATTCCGGCAGCGGTGATATCAACGTCAACGACGCCGTCGCCTGGAGCGCCAACACCCTCACGCTCACGGCGGCGCGCGACATCAACATCAACGCAGTGATGACTGCAAGCGGCAGCTCTGCCCTCGCCCTGAACGCCAGTACCGCCAACGGCGCCGCATCCGCCGTGGCGGGCGGCGCGGTCAAGGCCGGGCTGGCGCCGAACGATGGCGGCTTCCTCGGCCGTGTGGATTTTGGAAGTCGTACAGGGAGCGGTTTTCTCACCATCAACGGCAACGGTTACAACGTCATTAACAGCCTCGGCGCACAAGGCAGCGTCACCGCCGCGGACTTGCAGGGCATGCAGGGCAATCTGAATGGTTTTTACGCGCTTGGCGCCAATATCGATGCCAGCGCTACATCGGGCTGGAATGCCGGCGCCGGCTTCGCACCGATCTCGGTGTTTAGCGGCAACTTCAATGGCCTTGGCCATACGATTGGCAATCTCACCATCAACCGGCCGTCTCAAAGCGGCGTAGCGCTGTTTGGCACTACGATCAGCGGCGCAGGCAGCGTGATTTCCAATATCGGCCTGACCGGCGGCAGCACGACCGGGGCCGATCTTGTGGGCAGTCTGGTTGGCTCGAACGGCGGTCCGCTATCAATTCCAAACACCGGTTACACGATACTTAACAGCTATGCGACGGGGACCGTAACGGGACCCGAAAACAGCATAGTGGGCGGACTCGTCGGCCTGAACGGGCCATTTGGCGTGATCGGCGCCGACGGCCGCATCATTAACAGCTTTGCCACCGGCGTTGTCACAGGCGGTTCCGCCGGAGGGCTGGCTGGAGATAACTGGGGACTGATTTCCCAAAGCCATGCCACCGGCAACGTCAACGGCATCACCCTGTTTGCAACGCCCTTGTCCATTGACCTGGGACCGACAGCCGCTGCCGGCGGATTAGTCGGGCGCAATATCAGGGGCACCATCAGTAACAGTTTCGCCACCGGCAATGTGCAGGGCTTGATGGATGTGGGCGGTCTCGTGGGACGGCTGGCGGGCGACAGCACGGGGGGCAGCATAGACTCCAGTTACGCCACGGGCACGGTAACCAATCCCGGTTATCACGGCGGGGGCCTGGTTGGGATGGCATTTGGCGACGGTATTCCCAGCGTCGGTAGCCCCTTTTTAACCATCAGCAACAGTTATGCGACCGGCGCAGTCATTGGTCATGAGCTGGCGGGTGGTCTGGTGGGCTTTCTCGTGGGCGCCAGCGTAACCAACAGCTACGCGACGGGAAATGTCAGCGGCACAATCAACGTAGGTGGACTGGTCGGAGCGACCAACGGCGATTTAATTATTTCAGGCAGCCATGCAACCGGGCAAGTCAACGGCGTTTCGGTGGTCGGCGGCCTCGTCGGTTGCGTTAGCTTAATCGACGGCGGGAATTGCGCAGACAGCTGGAATCCGCACATTCAGAACAGCTATGCCACGGGCAATGTCTCCGCCAGCGGATCGGTCGCAGGAGGATTGGTGGGTCAAATAGCCAACGGATATATTGATTCCACTTATGCAAGCGGCAGCGTCAGCGCTACCGACAACGTGGGCGGGCTGGTCGGACAGAACGATATTGCGTTCATCCATGACTCATACGCGACCGGCAATGTCAGCGGCAATGTAAACGTCGGCGGGCTGATCGGCATCGCGACGTTGGCCAGCTACAATTTCAGTGAAGCCGCTGCAACAACCAGCTTCGCGACTGGCAATGTCGCCGGTGTCAGCAACGTGGGCGGACTGGTGGGCAGCAGTGCGTTGGCGTACGTCTTATATAGTTACACGTTGGGAAACGTGAGCGGCACCGGCGCCAATGTGAATGGACTTGTTGGCTATAGTCTGGATCACAGCATGTTTGTGGTGGGTAGCGCTGTGCGGACGCCGGTTCAGATGACGATCGCCGGCGCCTTTACAAACTTTGCTTTCGGTTCAACCTGGCGCATTTATGAACTCCATACGACACCCTTGCTGAGCGCCTTTCTGACGCCGCTGACGATTACCGCCGACAACGTCACCAAGACTTACGACGCCACCTCGGCAGGCTTGACCAACGTGGCTTACTCCGTTCCGGCGGCGAACGGATCGGTCAACCTGTTCGGTGTTGCGACACCGTACGGTGTTACCAAGAACAACGTTGGCAGCTACAGCGCCAGCCTGTGGTCGAACCAGCAAGGTTACGACATCACCATGGCGGGCGGCGGCCTGACGGTCACGCCGGCATCGATTGCGGTGTCCGGCCTGACGGCGGTGAACAAAGTCTATGACACCACAACCACCGCGGCGCTCACGGGTACTGCGAGCTTCAATGCGCTCGGTTCGGACGTCGTCACGCTCGCCGGCAC
>JANYDY010000035.1 GCA_025363435.1 Betaproteobacteria bacterium | reverse complement strand
CAGGAGCGCCCCTTCGGCAACCACTTTTTGCCCTTGCTCGACGCCACTGACAATACTGACGTAACCCTCGTCGGTTTCACCGGTGACCACTTCACGCCGCACGAAACGCCCTTCGCCCTCTTCGACAAACAGGTAATAGCGCCCGCCTTGAAACATGACCGCCCGCGCAGGCACCTTGATGACCGTCGCTTGCGACGATTTCGCTTCGGCGTTGATGAACATTTCGCCCTTCAGCCGGCGCGCCGTGTTGTCGATCACCGCACGCACCTTGATCGTGCGCGTCAGCGGATCCAGAAAATCCGAAATCGACGCGATCTTTGCCTGAAACTCCTCGTTCGGATACGCCGGTACCTTGATGCTCAGGCTGCTGCCGATTTTCAGATTGACCAGATCTTTTTCCGTCGCATCAAGCAATACCCACAACAATGACGGATTGGTAATCACGAACAGCGCCGGCGCGTTGGCCACCATCTGATCGGGGCGCAATTCCTGGCCGGGATTGATATTTTTTTCCACCACGACACCGGTCAACGGACTTTTCAGCGCATAGGTCTGGTCGATCTCGCTGCCGCTGCCATAAAACTTCAAGCGCGCTTCGGTGCGCTTGATTTCCGATTCGGTGCGCGCATACTCCGCCTCCGCGGCGTTCAAATCCTTGGCGGCAACAACGCCGTTCTCGTGCAGGTCTTTGGCGCGCGCAAGATTTTGCCGGGCCAGTGCAAAATCGCCCTGGGCACGCCGCGTTTCCGCTTGCGCCTGGCCGAAATCTGGCGATGCGATCACAGCCAGCGTCTGCCCCTGCTTCACGTTGTCGCCCGGCTGCACCAATATGCTGCCGACGCGCCCGGCAAACGGGGTGAATACGCGTACCGTGCGGTCCTCGTTCCAGCTCAAACGCCCGCTCAAGCGCACCGCGCCCGCTGGGCGCTCCACCGCGCCATCCAGAATCAACGAAGTCAGTTGCGGGCTGCCCTTTGGAAAAATAATCGATTCGCCGTCGATTTTCGCCGCCGGCACGGCTTCCGGCTTTGGTGCATCGGAACATCCGGCGGCACATGAAAACAGAATTGCCAGCGCGAACCTGCGGCAGGGCAAACGCGCCGCTGAAGATTTGAATAGTGCGAATGTTGCAATAACTGCCATTTCATTTTCCTGTTCTGCACGGCAAAGCTGCCGCATAAACGCTAATTCGCATTGTCGCTGCGCATTTCCGCAGCGACTATTGATGCCTTCCAACTGGCCAGCGACTTCGCATATTCGGCCTGGGTCGCGGATGCCTCCAGGCGGGTTGCATAAAGCTGGCGGCGCGAATCCAGCAGATCCATCACCCCGCTGGCGCCACGGCTGTAGGCAAACTCCGCGGCATCGGCGGCACGCTGCGCCTCCTTCAACAACGAACCCTCGAAGCGCTGCACGCGTTCGCGCGCGGCGTCCAGATCGGCGCGGCGCGCGATGATTTCGCCGAGTGCCAGCGCGCGTACGCGGTCGTGGTTGTCACGCGCCGACGACAGATCAACTTCGGCGCGGCGGATTTCGCCCTCGTAGTAGTAGTTCGTGAACAGGGGAACGCTGATGCCGAGGCCGAAAGTGTTATTGCTGAAGTCGCCAGGAAAGTGTTCGAACTGCACCGAGCCGGTAACGTCGCGCGTGCGCAGCGCGCGCGCCAACTCACGGTTTTTTTCCGCCGCAGCGACCCGCGCGCGTGCCGCAATGACGTCGGCACGGTTGTCGAGCGCCTTGTCGATTTCGGCGGCGCCGATTTCATCGCCGAGTGCTGGCCAATCGTCGGCGGCATTGATGGCGGCCGTATCGCGTTCGGCGCCGATCACGTAGGCAAGCTGGGTCTGCGCTTTAAGCCGCTCGGCCCGGGCGCTGCGCGCATCATTCTGCGCGCGCAGGGCATCAACGCGTATGCGCGCCACGTCAGCGGCGGAGATATCGCCGGCTTTGAGACGGCGCTCCACGGCGTCGATGGTTTTTTGAAACGACGCCGCGGTTTCGCTGGCAATGCGCAGGCGCTCCTGCGCGGCGACCAGGTCGTAGTAGGCGACATACAGGGCGACTTTCTGCTGGCGGCGGATATCAGCAAATTCGCCGCGGCTCACTTCGATATTCGAGTCGGCGATGCCCATGCGCAATTCGCGCTTGTTGCCGCGCTCGAACAACTGCTGTACTCCGAACACGGTGTCCATCTGCTTGTCGCGCAGATCGCCACTGTAATTGCCCTGGCGCGAATTGAATTTGCCGGCGGTGGCAAAAGCGGTCGGATTGGGTCTGGCGCCGGCCGATAGCCGGTCGGCCTCGGCGCCGTCAACGAGGCGCCGGCCAAGCTGCACTTCGCGATTGCGTACGGCAAAAAAAATCTCCGCCTGGCGCAACGTGAGTCGCTCCAGGTCGGAGCTTAATGGGGCAGTGCCCGCCACCGCCGGTTCAGCACCGGCAGCCGCAGCACACATGCCTCCGAGGAGGAAAGCAAAAGCAACACTGCGCAAGCTGTTCATCAGGCCCCGGCGAGGATATGCACTGCAACCTGCCGCCTTGCCGCAACCTGATGTGTTTACGGTATCAACCATTTCTTACGTTAACCTTACGAAGACCGTCTATTTTTTCGCTAAATCGGGCGGTGCCGCCGTGGCGCAAAATACAGCCCTCTGGGCAGACGCGCAATCTACCATGTACCGGCGGCTTTGCCAGCAGGGTAAACTGCGCATTTTATTCGATTACTTTCCCTGGAAGCGATGCGGCGTCCACGCTTGTGCCCGCCCATCCGGCCCCTGATGCGTATATTGATTGCCGAAGACGACCCTGTTCTGGCCGACGGGCTGCTGAAATCGCTGCGCCGCAATGAATTCGCGGTGGATGTCGCCCACGACGGCGAGGAGGCCGACCACATCCTGGCGGTGCAAAACTATGACCTGGTGATACTCGATCTGGGCCTGCCGCGAATCGACGGTTTCGAGGTATTGCGGCGATTGCGTCGCCGCGGCGGCACCTCACCGGTGCTGATCCTGACCGCACGCGATGCGGTGGCAGACCGCGTCAAGGGGCTAGACCTCGGCGCTGATGATTATTTGACCAAGCCCTTTGATCTGCCGGAACTGGAAGCACGGGTGCGCGCCCTCATACGCCGCGGCCAGGTCGGCGGCAGTTCCGTGTTGAGCCACGGTCCGCTCGCCCTCGATCTCGCCGGACACCGCGCCACGCTCGACGGCGTGCCGATCGAGCTGTCGGCGCGCGAGCTGGGCGTGCTCGAGATTTTGATGTTGCGCAGCGGCCGCGTCGTCAACAAGGAACAGCTGACCGACCAGCTCTACGGCCAGGGTGAAGAAGTCGGCGCCAACGCGATCGAGGTTTATGTGCATCGATTGCGCAAAAAGCTCGAACCCGCCGGCGTGGTCATCCGCACCATACGCGGCCTCGGTTACCTGCTCGAAAAACGGCCATGACGATGGCTGGCCGCCTGTCGCGGGTGCGCGCGCCCGAAAACGCCTCGCTGCGCGAACAACTGCTGGTGCGGCTGCTGACGCCGGTGGTGCTGGTCACGCTGCTTAGTTCGGTTATTTCGTACTACTACGCGTTCAACTACGCAACGCTGGCCTACGATTATGCGCTCTATGATTCCGCACTCGACATCAGCCGGCAAGCCCATGTTATCGATGGCGAATTGCGCGTCGATCTGCCGCAAGCAGCACTCGACATGCTCGAACTCGACAAGCACGACAACGTTTATTACATGATCAGTGATTCGCAGGCGCATTACATCACCGGTCATCCGGGCCTGCCGCTGCCAAAGGCCGACACGGCATCCGGCAAACCGGTCTATTACGACGACGTCTTCCGCGGCAATCCGATCCGCGCCACCGCGCTGTTGGTGCCGCTGCTCGGCTTACCGCAGAGCCGCGACCACATCCTCATCGTCGTTGCAGAAACGCTCAACAAGCGGCGCACGCTGGCGAGCGAAATTTTGCTCGGCATGCTGTTGCCGGAACTGCTGCTGGTCGGGCTGATCGGCCTCTTGATCTGGCATGGCGTCGCGCGCGGCCTGCGCCCGCTGGTCGATCTGCAGGCTGAAATTTCCAATCGTTCGCATCGCGATCTGAGTCCGCTGCCGGTGCAAAACGCGCCGGGCGAAGTGCGCGCGCTGGTCGGCGCGATGAATGAACTGCTGTCGCGCCTGTCTGCTGCGCTGGCAGCGCAACAACGCTTCGTCGCCGACGCCGCCCATCAACTGCGCACGCCGCTGGCGGGTCTGCGCACGCAAACCGAACTCGCCCTCAGGCAGGACGATCAGGAAGAAGTCAGACGCAGCCTGCGCCAGATCGATACGGCGACCGCGCGCACCACCCATCTGGTCAATCAACTGCTGTCGCTGGCGCGCGCCGAGCCGGGCGCGAACCGGCTGTACGCGCCGCAGGCGCTCGATCTGACCGAACTGGCGCGCGACACCACCACCGAGTGGGTGCCGCGCGCGATCGACCGCAACATCGATCTCGGTTTCGACAGCAACGCCGAATCCGCGCCTGCCGGCGGCGATCCGATATTGTTAAAGGAACTGCTCGGCAACCTGCTGGATAACGCGATTCGATACACGCCGTCCGGCGGCCAGGTCACGGTTGCGGTCAGGCCGAACGCCAGCGCCTACCTGCTGAGCGTCGAAGATAACGGCCCGGGCATTCCTGCGGCGGAACGCGAACGGGTGTTTGAACGTTTCCACCGCCTGCTCGGCAACGGCGCCGACGGCTGCGGACTGGGGCTGGCCATCGTGCGTGAAATCGCCTTCGGTCACGGCGCCACCGTCAGCCTTGAAGCGGGTGCCGGCGGCAAAGGCACGCGCGTCACGGTCGAATTCCCGGCGCGCGGAAACGAAGCCGCGTGAATACTCCGGCACTGCATGCACCACGCTACGAAGCGACCGCGGTAACGCTGCACTGGCTGGTGTTCGCGCTGATTGCCGGCGGTTTTGCGCTCGCGCTCTACATGACAGGATTGCCGTTGTCGCCGCTCAAGCTCAAATATTATTCGTGGCACAAATGGATAGGCGTCACGGTGTTTCTATTTGCGCTGGCACGCCTGGCGTGGCGACTCCGTCATGCTGCGCCGCCGCTGCCTGCTGCCACGCCGGCCTGGCAGCGCAACGCTGCCAGCGCATCGCACGTTCTGCTCTACGTCCTGATCTTGGTAATTCCACTCAGCGGTTGGCTCTACAGTTCGGCGGCCGGCGTGCCGACCGTGTATTTCGGGCTGCTGCAACTGCCCGATCTGGTCACGCGCGACAAGGCGCTGGCGGAACCGCTCAAGACTGTACATGTCACCATGAACTACTCGCTGCTGGTATTGGTCGTAGTCCATGCAGCCGCTGCATTCAAGCACCATTTCATCGACCGCGACGACGTGCTGATACGCATGTTGCCGTTTGCCAAACCACGTAAATGACCCGCTTATGACTATTACACGCCGTGCAAACCAATTACTGCTGATCACCGCCGCGCTGCTGATGGCGGGTGCTGCAGCAGCGCAAACGGTAATCTACGAAAAAAGCCGCGTCAGTTGCGTCTCGCGCCAGATGAATGTGCCGGTCGAAGCGGTGTTCCGAAAATTTACGGCGCAAATCGCGTTCGATCCCGCGCGCGCGGAGACATCAAAAGCGCAGATCGAAATCGACGTCGGCAGTTTCGATCTCGATAACGCCGAAGCCAACGACGAAGCGCGCAGCAAACCGTGGTTCGACGCGCGCGGCTTTCCGAAAGCGACCTTTGTTTCAACCTCGATCAAGGCGCTGGGCGGCGGGCGTTTCGAAGCACGCGGTCCGCTCACCATCAAGGGCAAAACGCTGGAAGTGGTCACGCCGTTTACCTACCGCAATGAAGCCCGCGGCGCTGTGGTCGAAGGCGCTTTCAGTGTAAAGCGCCTGCAATATAATATCGGCGAAGGCGTCTGGAAGGACACTGAAGCGGTGGCGGACGAAGTGCAGATCCGCTACCGGCTGGTGCTTGGTGCGGGCACTGCAGCCACGCCGCCGGCAAAAAAATAATTCAATGATCATGCGAGGAAAAATGCTGCGACTCCCCTGCCTGTTTGCTGCATTGGTCGTGAGCGGCGGCGCGCTGGCGGCGCCCGAAACCTATGTCGTCGATTCCAGCCACACCTTCCCCGGCTTCGAGGTCACGCACGCCGGCGGCTTCACCACCACGCGCGGCATGTTCAATAAAACCGCCGGCAAAATTGTCATCGATCGCACCGCCAAAACCGGCAGCATCGAAATCGTTGTCGATACCGCGTCGGTCAGTACCGGACATACGCTCCGCGACAACCTCGTGCGCGACTGGTTCAAGACTGCCGAATTCCCGCACATGATTTATCGATCGAACAAGCTGTCGTTCGGCGGCGATTCCCTGAGCGGCGCCGAAGGTGAACTCACGCTGCTCGGCATCAGCAAACCAGTCGCACTCACGGTGACGTCGTTCAAATGCCGGCCGCACCCGGTCAACAAGAAAGAGCAATGCGGCGCCGACGGCAGCGCGCAGATCAAACGCAGCGACTACGGCCTCACCGCCACCGGCGGCACCGGCGACGATGTCAAAATTCTGTTTCAAATCGAAACGTTCAAAGAATAAGGTTCCGTCATGCGCATTCAACCGGAGCACGCCATGAAATTTTCTCTGCAAACGATGCCGGCCGTCATTGCATCTATGGCTTTTGTACTGCTGGCGGCAGGCTGCGCCTCCACCACTGACGGTGGCGCCGTCGGCGCCGAACGCAAGCAATTGCTGCTGGTATCTTCGGCCGAACTCGAACAGGCGGCGGCGCAGGGTTACGCGCAGTTGCAGGCCGAAGCGTCGAAAAAAGGCGCGCTCAACGCCGACGCCGCGCTGACGCAGCGTGTGCGCGCGATCGCCCGTCGCATCGAACCGCTGACCGGCGTATTCCGCAAGGATGCGCCGGCGTGGAAATGGGAAGTCAACGTCATCAGCAGTGACGAACTCAATGCATTCTGCATGCCGGGCGGCAAGATCGCGTTTTATTCCGGGCTGATCAAACAACTCGCCCTCAGCGACGACGAAATCGCCATCGTCATGGGGCACGAGATTTCGCATGCGCTACGCGAGCATTCGCGCGAGCAGGTGTCTCAGGCGGTGGCCGCCCAAACAACCATTGGCGTCGGCGCCGCCCTACTGGGACTCGGCGAAAGCTCGACCAATATCGCCGGCACCATTTATCAGGCATTGGGCGCGACAAAATTCAGCCGCGTGCATGAAGCCGAAGCCGACAGAATCGGCCTGGAACTGACGGCGCGTGCCGGCTACGATCCGCGCGCCGGCGTCACGTTATGGCAGAAGATGATCAAGGCCAACAGCGGCAGCCGCCCACCGGCATTTCTGAGCACCCACCCGGCCGAAGCCGAGCGCATCGAGCAGATCCAGTCGCTGCTGCCGACGGTATTACCGCTCTACGAAGCCACGCGCAAACGCTGATCTAACCGGTGACCGGCAGCGCCGACCGCAGCGGCAGGCCTTCGACCTTGGCGGCTTCTTCCTGCTGCTGCAAGGCCCACATTTCGGCATAGGCGCCGGTGCGCTCGAGCAGTTCGCGATGGGTGCCGCGTTCGACGATACGCCCGCCATCCATCACCAAGATCTGGTCGGCGTCCATAATGGTCGACAAACGGTGCGCGATGACCAGCGTGGTACGCCCTTCTGCAATGCGCGTGAGTTCCGCCTGTATCGCCTGTTCGGTCGCCGAGTCAAGCGCCGAAGTCGCTTCGTCGAAAATCATGATGCGCGGATTTTTCAATATGGCGCGCGCAATTGCCACGCGCTGCTTCTCGCCACCCGATAACTTCAACCCGCGTTCGCCGACTCGCGCTTCATAACCGTCAGGCAGCGTCAGAACAAACTCATGAATGTGCGCGGCCTGCGCCGCCGCGATGACTTCATCGTGCGGTGCATCCGGACGCCCGTACTGAATGTTGTAGTAAATCGAATCATTGAACAGCACGGTATCCTGCGGCACGATGCCGATGGCGGCGCGCAGGCTGGTCTGTTGCAGGTTGCGAATGTCGCTGCCGTTGATGGCGATGCGCCCGCCGCCAACGTCATAGAAACGATAGAGCAGCCGCGCCAGCGTCGATTTGCCCGAACCGCTGTGACCGACCACCGCTACTTTGGCGCCGGCTGGAATGTCGAAACTCACGCCGTGCAGTATTTTGCGCTTCGGGTCGTAGCTGAAATCAACCTGCTCGAAACGCACAGTCGCCGGCATATCGGCGAGAGGAATGGCGTCCGGCTTGTCGGCGATTTCGCGGTTTTGCGTCAGCAGGCCGAACATGCGGTCCATATCAGTCAGCGCCTGCTTGATTTCGCGGTAAACCATGCCGAGAAAATTCAGTGGAATGTAGAGCTGGATCAGGAGGCCGTTGATCAGCACCAGATCTCCCAGCGTCAGTGATTTATCGACCACGCCCTGCGCGGCAAGGATCATCAGCAGCGTCACCGCGATCGCGATGATGCAGCTCTGTCCGATATTCAGAAAGCCCAGCGACGCCTCGTTTTTGACCGCCGCCGTTTCATAGTTGCGCAGATTTTCGTCGTAACGCCGCGCCTCGAATTCTTCATTGTTGAAATACTTGACCGTCTCGTAGTTGAGCAGACTGTCGATCGCGCGCGTATTGGCTTTTGAGTCGAGTTCGTTGGCCTGGCGCCGGATCGCAATGCGCCATTCTGAAATGCTGAAGGTAAAGCCAATGTAGACGGCGACTGCAGCAAAGGTAATCGCGGCAAACCGCCAGTCAAATTTATTTAACAGCACCGCGGCGACCAGCACAAATTCGAGAATGACCGGGATAATCGAGAACAGCATATAACTCATCAGCGTGCCGACGCCGCGCGTGCCGCGCTCGATGTCACGCGTGACGCCGCCGGTCTGGCGGTCGAGATGGAAACGCAGGCTCAGGCTGTGCAGATGGCGAAACACGCTCAGCGCAATGCGCCGGATGGCGCGCTGGGCAACGCGTACGAACACGATGTCGCGCAGCTCCGCAAACAGGGTATTCGACAGACGCAAGGCGCCGTAAATAATCAGCAGCGCCAGCGGCATGAAAAGTACCGCCTGTTTCGAATCGAGCGTATCGACGATTTCCTTCATCACCAGCGGCACGCCGACGTTGGCGATTTTTGCGATCACCAGAAAACTCAACGCCAGCAGTACGCGGCCGCGGTATTCCCACAGATAAGGCATAACCATGCGCACGGCGCGCCACTCGTTGCGGCGTGTGCCGCCGGCCGCAGCCGCGCGGCCGCCGTTTTGCACTGGGGTTGAGGCGTGGGGGTTCATGAAATCCGGTCTGCGCCTGCGGCCTATGCCGCGGCAATCGAAGAGAATTACGTTTTTGGGCCGCTATGCTAACACGCGACGCTCAACGCGCCGGTGCTGCGGCGTGTGTCAGGGCGATATCGACGGCGCGCCGCAGCGCGCCGGCATCAACACGGTAGTCGGAATGCATTTGCACCTCATGCGCCGGCACGGCGTAGTCGTCCGAGCACACGGTCTGCATCGTCTGGCCGCCGCAGCGCGAGAGCAATCGAAACAAATCGATGTGTTCGATTGCGGTGCTGGTCAACTCAACGAAGGCCGTGCCCGGCGGCGCAAAAATCATATTCGTCAAAGCGGCGCCGTGCGCGGCAACCACAACACCGGCCGATGAAAACGCGGCAATCTGTTCCGCGACCGATAACTCGCCTGGCACCACACGTTCAAACCCCAGCGGCGCCACCGCCGCAAACAATGCATCCTCGTTCAGCACCTTGCGGCGCCCGTTGTCACGGCGCGACACAAACAGGCGACGTGTCGCCGGCGCCGTGCGCAAATGCGCCATGCGCTCGCGCATCCATTGAATACCGATGGATATCGCCGGCTTGTTCACATGCAGGGCCGGCACCAGCACGCGCGCGCAGTGAATAACCGTATTGCGTTCAACGCGGATTGTTTTTTCCGGGTCCTGTCCAAGCAGACGCATGTATTCGATCTGATAACCGCGCAGATCCGCATTCACCAGCCACGGCAGGCTGTGCAGGAGACCGGCATGGTCGAGCGTCGAGAGCTTTAACATATTGCGAAACAGCCAGTGGCTGTAGTTGTCGTCACCGCCGACCATGATGCACTCTTCGGCAATGTCGCAATGGTTGGCCGGCAATGCCGCAATGACCGTCGCGCCGTCAGCGCTGACGCGGCCGCGGATAAACGGGCTGGTGGCGAGATTCTTGGCATGAATATCATCGTTGAAAACCATGCCGTCCTTCATGATCGTCCAGTACGCGGTATCGATGCGAACGTCGGTCAGCCAGCGGTAATGGGGCTGGCCAGCGCGCACACGTTCGATGTCAAGACGCTGCGTGACGAATACCTCCGTTACGCAGTCCGGCATGCCGTCGAGTCGGTCTATTGCACGGAAATAATCCGCAGCCAGTGCGGCGCGTCCGCTATCCAGCAACAGGTAGGCGAGCCGCACCAGCGCCGCCGCGTCCCCCCCGCGCGCGCGCAAGCGCGCACGGCACAGATTTTCGGCCTGGCGGTGCGCCCCCGCCCCGGCCAGCAGGTCGATGGCGGCGTGAAACAAGGCGGCGTCCTGCGGGTAGAAACTAACGGCCGCGCGGCACAGTAGTGCAGCCAGACCCGGCAACCGGCAGCGCGCGGCAACGCGTGCAGAGCGAAGAAGGATAGCGTTCACCAACCAACCATAACACGGGAAAAAGCGTTCATGGGAGAGCAGAGAAGGAAAACCGCGGGCGGTTTTTTACTGGAACTCGCGCGCCCGGCCGTACGACGACCAGCCGCTGAGCAGGCGCACCAGCTCGTAACAAACCCAGGTCAGCGCCCTGACCGTCAGCGAATGCGAGGTGCGTTCCCATTCGACGCGTTGCACCGCCTGCGCGCCCGACTTGATCGCGTCGTCGAGGCTCAAGCGCAATTCGCGCGCGAATTCCGCGTCGTCGATCAGCACGTTTGCTTCGCGCGCGAGCAACAAACTCATCGGATCTATGTTCGACGAGCCGACGGTCGCCCAGCGGCTGTCGATCACCGCGACCTTGGCGTGCAGAAAACTGCGGTGGTATTCGAAAATCTCCACCCCGGCATTGAGGAAATGCATATAAAGCGCGCGTGATGCGTAATGCAGCAGCAGGTATTCGACGCGCCCCTGCAACAGTAAAACGACGCGGACGCCGCGTGCCGCCGCATCGATCAAGGCGCGGCGGAAGGTGCGGCCCGGGAAAAAATAGGCACAGGCAATGACTATTTCGCCGCGCGCGCCGGCAATGGCGTCAAGGTAGGCTTTTTCAATGTCATTGCGATGACGGAAATTGTCGCGCACCACAAATGCGGTGCGCTGGCTGCCACAGACTTCCGCCTTCACCGTTACGGCTTCGCTGCGCGGTAGCCGCGGCCGCAATTGTGTTCTGTAGACGAATTTCCAAAGCGTGCTCACCGAACGGTGAATTTCCGCCAGCAGCGGCCCCTCGACCTGCACCGCGTAATCGAAGCGCGGCGGAGTCTGTCCCGGCGTGTGCATATCGTCAATCACATTGATGCCGCCGACAAAAGCGACGCGGCCGTCGATCACGCTGATCTTGCGATGCAACCGGCGCAGGCGCTGCCGTTTCAGAGTCCACGGCGAGATCTCCGGACGGAATTTAAGCAAACCCACGCCTGCCGCCCGCATGCCGTCGATGAGCTCCGTATTCAGGTCTTTCGAACCAAAGCCGTCAATCAGCACATGTGTGGCAACGCCGCGCGCGGCGGCGCGCGACAATGCTGCTGCAATTGCGCGGCCGGTGGTGTCGGCCTCGAATATATAGGTCTCCAGATGAATCTGCTCGCAGGCGCCATCGATCGCCGCTTGCAGTGCGGGAAAGTACTCGGCGCCCGTTCGCAACAACTGCACCCGATTACCGGCGAGAAAAGCGTTCATAGCCGCGTCAGCGTTGACGTCAGCGCTGCATGATCGGAGATACGCGCCCACGGATGGCCGTGATGCACGCGCGCATCGCGCACCTGGAAGCCGCGTACATAAATGCGGTCAAGTTGCAGGAGCGGCAGCACCGCTGGAAAACTGCGCGCCGGGCGTCCGTTGATAAACTCGAAAGCCTCACGCAATTGCAGCGCGCGCGCAAAACCCTGCTGCGCGTGACGTGTCCAGTCATTGAAATCACCGGCAATGATCAAGGGCGCGGCGCGCGGCACCAGTTGCTCGATACGCGTCTGCAGCAAACGCATCTGCCGGTTGCGATGGCCCGCCGTCAAAGCCAGATGCACGCAAATGCAATGCAGGGTCTGCGGCCAGCCCGGCACTTCGATCTCACAATGCAGGAGACCGCGACTCTCGAAACGGTGCCCCGAAATATCCTGATTGTCCCAGCGCAGGATAGGAAAGCGGCTGAGGATGGCATTGCCGTGGTGACCGTCGTCGTAAACCGCGTTGCGGCCGTAGGCAAAATCCGTCCATACCGAATCGGCGAGAAATTCGTGCTGCGGCTGCACCGGCCAGTTCTGGAAACGCCGCGCGTGCCGTGTACTATCGCCCTGTACCTCCTGAAGAAACACCAGGTCCGCATTCAGCAGGCGCAGATGCTCGCGCACTTCGTGTATGACCATGCGCCGCCGGAAAAACGAAAAGCCCTTGTGAATATTGTAGGTTGCAATGTGCAGCGTATCGCTCATTTGGCGGAATGTGTTGTGGGTTGTGCCGTCAATGCGGCCTGCCGGCGCGAGATTTCCTGCGCCACACTTTCGAACTGCCTGGCGATATCGTGCCGCATGACTGCCGGGCCGATCAATGGCGGCACCCAGAACGACGGCTCAAGTTCTGCCGCGTAAACCAGCCTGATGCCGCCGGCGGCATTGTCGATGCGCCATTCGCCGCGCATTTGCCGCATGTTACCGCGAATGGCGCGAAAACCGAGCCGGCGCGGCGGGGTTTCCTCGATATCCAGCACCACCTCGACTGCAAACTTGAAAAACAAAAATCCTGCGTCACCTTTTTGCTCCACCTGCACGGGCCGGCCCGCCGCGCTGACGACACGGCTGACGCGCATATCGGGAACAAAATCGGCAAGGTGGTTGTAATCGGTCAACACCTGCCATGCAAGGGCGGCATCGGTGGCAACAATGGTCTCGGCTTGCACAACAAAAACGTCGCCGTGCTGTTCGATCCGGACTTCGGGCCCGGCGTATGCCGCGGCAGGCAGCGCCGGCAGCAGAATCAGCGAAAGCCGCAGCAGGCGCCGCCGCATCGCCTTGTGCAAGCGCTAGACCACTTCGAGCATGCGTTTGAGCGCAGTACGCGCGAGTTCGGCTTCGCGTGCCGGCACGCGTATCGGGTTGACGACCTGGCCCTCGACGAGATTTTCCAGCGTCCACGCCAGATGCTGCGGGTCGATGCGCGCCATCGTCGAGCACATGCACACGGTCGGCGCCATGAACTGGATGATTTTTCCTTGCGGTTTCAACTGCTCCGCCATGCGGTTGACCAGATTGAGCTCGGTGCCGACCAGCCAGCGCGTGCCGGGTTTCGCTTCGGTCAGCGTCTTCAGAATGAAATCCGTGGAGCCGACGTAATCCGACAGCTTGCACACTTCAAAATTGCATTCGGGATGCGAAATCACCATGCCGTCCGGATACTGGTTGCGGAAGTTCAGAATGTGCTGGGCCTGAAACATCTGGTGCACCGAACAGTGGCCCTTCCACAACAGCACGCGGGCCTTGCGGATCTGCTCGGGCGTGAGCCCGCCGAGCGGTTCGTCAAAATCCCACACCAGCATTTCGTCCGGCTTGATGCCGTTCATATAACCGCTCCAGCGGCCGAGATGCTGGTCGGGGAAGAACAACACTTTTTCGCGCCGCCTGAATGCCCAGTCGAGTATCGCCTGCGCGTTGCTCGAAGTGCAGACGATGCCGCCGTGCTCGCCGCAAAATGCCTTCAGATCCGCGGCAGAATTGATATAGGTGATGGGCGTGACGTGCTGTTCGGCATCGAGCACCTCCGACATTTCGCGCCAGGCGCGCTCGACTTTGGCAAGGTTCGCCATATCGGCCATCGAACAGCCGGCGCTCATGTCCGGAAGAATTGCCGTTTGTTGCGGCTTCGACAGAATATCAGCGACTTCCGCCATGAAATGCACACCGCAGAATACGATGTAATCGGCATCCGTCTGCGTTGCCAGTTTCGACAGGCCGAGCGAATCACCGGTGAGATCGGCGTGTTTATAAACATCGGCGCGTTGATAGTGATGGCCGAGTATGACCGCGCGTTTGCCGAGCGCAGCCTTGGCCGCAACAATGCGGCCCTCGCACGCGTCCTCGTGCAGCGGTTTGAAGCGGTCAAATGCTATTGCGGCGGTTTGCATTTCGGCATACCTGCGGTAGTAGACCTAAAACATTACCATAATATGGCAGATTGTCCACGCTAAAGCCGTATTACACATGGCGCCAGCAGGGGCTTAGTGTGCCGCGCGCGCCGGAAGTTCACGAATTGCTGCGGCGTTGCTCCATGAAAACACCTTGTCGGCGGCATCGCGCCACGGCAACCACTCAAAGCGCAGATGCTCGCGCAGCGCCAGCGTCACCGGCAGCGGCGCCGGCAAACAAAGACTGAACACATGCTCGGTATTGTGCGTCACGCCCGGTGCGTAACGGCCGCGCCAGCTTTGATAAATTTCATACTCGTTGGTCTTCTGCCAATCAAGCAGACTGTAATTTGCCGCATCAAGACCGGTCTCTTCGAGCACTTCGCGCCGTGCGGTGTGCGCCAGCAGGTCTTCATCCGCGTCGCGACTGCCGGTCACCGACTGCCAGAAACCCGGCCGGTCGGCGCGCTCCAGCAACAGCACCTGCAGAGCAGTTGTATGAATGACCACCAGCACTGAAACCGGAATTTTGTACTGCGTCGTCATGCCGAATGCAATGGCGGCAGCACGCGGCCGTTAAGACTGTTCTCGTCGAGCAGCACCAGCATGACCCGCGCCTGTTCACTCCAGTACGTTGCGGCATCGGTAAAAATTGCGAGGGCCGTGGAAAAATCCTTCGGCAAAGACTTGGCAAATGCACCGCCGTTCTGCCAGTGCACAACCACACCGCCGGCCGCCTGCCACGACAAATCTTCGAGACAATCGGCAAGCGCATCCCAGTTGCCGCCGAAACCGGCGGGAAATTGCAGAGCCCCGGCACAGCGCTTGAGGAACACGCGCTTTGTCATGACGCCGGTCAGATCGAGGCTGCACCACTCGATCTCCTGCGACTCCGCGAGGCCGCGCAGATAGTCGTACGACTGCGGTGCGCCGTAAACGCCATTGGTTTCAGGATCAAAATGGAATTTCTCGTTCATTCGCGCACGCGTTGAAAACTGCGATAGTGATCCGCAGTGTAATAGAACTCGCGACCGATGCGATGGTTATCGCCGCCGGCAATAATGCGCCGCGCGCCGCGATTGGCCGCACCCGGCGTGGTCACCGTGAATTCGCGATAGTAACCGCGCTGGCGCGCCGGCAACAGCCGTTCGTAGTTGCCGAACACCACGCCGTCGCGCTGGTGCGGATAAGGTCCGCCGCGTTTGATCAGTTCGATGGTTTGCATGGCTTCCGCCGGCAGCGCCGCCAATGCAATTTCGCGCAGCGCGGGCGGCGCGTCGTTGCGCGCCACCGCCGCACCGGACAGCAGCAGCGCCGCGATCAGCAACAAACGCAGGCAGCGGTGAAATCGCGGCGTCATTGCGTATTGCGCCTGCCGGCGCCGCAAGCGGCGCCCGCAGATCAGGCTTTCGGTTCCTGCTGACGCAGGCGAATATGCAACTCACGCAACTGCGTCTCCGTCACCGCGCTGGGCGCGTTGACCATCAGATCCTGCCCGCGCTGCGTTTTCGGGAAGGCGATCACTTCGCGGATCGAATCCGCCCCCGCCATCAAAGTCACCAGCCGGTCGAGACCAAAGGCAATACCGCCGTGCGGCGGCGCGCCATACTGCAGCGCGTCGAGCAGAAAACCGAATTTAGCGCGTGCGTCTTCCGGCGAAATACCGAGCACCTCAAAAATTTTCGCCTGTATTTCAGAGCGGTGAATACGCACCGAGCCGCCGCCGATTTCCCAACCGTTCAGCGCCACGTCGTAGGCCTTGGCCTGTACCTTGCCCGGATCGGTCGACAGCAATTCGATATGCTCGTCTTTCGGCGAGGTAAACGGATGGTGCGCAGCGTTCCAGCGTTTGGCTTCTTCGTCATAGTCGAACGCCGGGAAATCAATCACCCAGACCGGCCGCCAGCCTGCTTCGGCGTGGCCTTTTTCATGGCCGACCTTGACGCGCAACGCACCCAGCGCATCATTCACCACCTTGACGCGATCGGCGCCGAAGAAAATCAGATCGCCGTTGGCGGCACCGGTGCGGCGCAGAATTTCACCCAGCACTTCGGGCGTCATGAACTTGACGATCGGCGACTGCAAACCTTCGTCGTTCAGCTTCGTGACATCGTTGACCTTGATGTAAGCCAGACCCTTGGCGCCGTAAATTGCGACGAAGGTGGTGTAGTCGTCGATTTCCTTGCGCGACAGTGCAGCGCCGCCCGGTATAAGCATGGCGGCAACGCGACCGTCTTTCAATGAGGCCGCCTGCTTGAAGACCTTGAAATCAACCGTTTTCATCAGGTCGGTCAGTTCGGTCAGTTCGAGTTTGACGCGCAAGTCGGGTTTGTCCGAGCCGTAACGCGCCATCGCTTCGGCGTAGGCGATACGCGGGAATGCGCCCAACTCAACATTCAGCGTCTGCTTGAACATATGGCGGATCAGGCCTTCCATGATGTCCTGGATCTCGCGCTCGTCCAGAAACGAAGTCTCGATATCAATCTGCGTGAACTCCGGCTGACGGTCGGCGCGCAAATCTTCATCGCGGAAACATTTGACGATCTGGTAGTAACGATCAAATCCCGAAATCATCAGCAGTTGCTTGAACAGCTGCGGCGACTGCGGCAAGGCGTAGAAAAAACCGTCGTGCAGTCGCGAGGGCACCAGAAACTCGCGCGCGCCCTCGGGCGTCGACTTGTAGAGCATCGGCGTCTCGATGTCGATGAAGCCGTGCTTGTCCAGATATTCGCGCGCCGACATCGCGGCGCGGTGGCGCAGTTGCATATTTTTCTGCATCTGCGGCCGACGCAGATCGAGAAAACGGTATTCGAGACGCACGTTTTCCGACAACTGCTCATCGTCCATCATGAATGGCGGCGTAAGCGACGGATTCAATATTTCGATTTCACCGGCCAGCACTTCAATTTCGCCGCTGACCAGATTGGCATTGGTCGTGCCCTCAGGGCGCGGCCGCACCTTACCGGTTACGCGCACGACAAATTCGTTGCGCAGCGTTTCCGCAGTCTTGAATGTCGCGGGCGTATCCGGATCGCACACTACTTGCAAAAGACCTGCGCGGTCGCGCAGGTCGATGAAGATCACGCCACCGTGGTCGCGGCGGCGATGCACCCAGCCGAACACCGTAACGGTCTGCTGCAGGTGCGCGCGGTTGATGGAGCCGCAGTAATCACTACGCATAATAAAAGCCGGTTTTAAAAAAATTGATTTTGCGCAACGTCCGCACTACTGATTGACAGCCTGCTTCTGCACGCTGCCGTTCTTCGGCAGCGCACCGCCGCCGTTACCGCGGCCACTCGCAGGCGCCACAACCCCCATCGAGATGATGTACTTCAACGCTTCATCGACGCTCATGTTAAGCACGATGACGTCTTTGCGCGGCATCATCAGAAAAAAACCGGAGGTCGGGTTCGGCGTCGTCGGCACATAAACGCTGACGTAATCGCCCTGAAGATGGTTGACGACGTCGCCGCCCGGATGCCCGGTAAGAAAAGCGATGGTCCACGACCCTTCGCGCGGATACTGCACCAGCAGCGCCTGACGGAAGGCATGGCCGTTCGACGAAAACAGCGTGTCGGAAACCTGCTTGACGCTGTTGTAGATCGATTTCACGACAGGAATGCGGCCGAGCAGCGATTCCCAGAATAAAAGCAAACGCTGGCCAAGAAAATTGGCGGTGATCAATCCGGTCACGAACAGGATCAACAGCGACAACAACACGCCCATGCCGGGAATGTGCACGCCGAGCAGACTCTCGGTTTGATAGCTCTCGGGCAGCAGCAGCAGCGTCTGGTCCATACTGGTGACGAGCAGACGCAATACCCACAGCGTGATACCCAGAGGCACCCACACCAGTAAACCCGTAATGAAATACTTCTTCAACTCAACCTCGCTGCTTATTCGATTGCCGCGCCTTCCGTGCGCGCCGGCAAAGCTGCGCCGTTGGCACCCGGCGCAAGGATTGTTTCAGGGTATCCGCGCGATCAGCTGCCGCTGGGCGCGGTCGTGCCCGGTGTAGTGCTGGCAGCGGGCGCCTCGGTTTTTTTCGCCGGCACATCCGCGGCCGGTTTGCTGTCGCTACCGCCCGCCGTGCCTGTCGCCCCGGCTTTGCTATCCGCTTTAGTCTCGCCTTTGGACTCGGGTTTCGCTGCGGTGGCGCCGCCGCTCGTCGCCGGTGCCTTGGCGCCCTGCTTGAAATCGGTCACATACCAGCCGCTGCCTTTGAGTTGAAAGCCGGCCGCCGTCACCATTTTGTTGAGGCTGGCCTTGCCACATTCAGGGCAATCAGTCAGCAGTGCATCGCTCATCTTCTGCAGATATTCCTTCTGGAATCCGCAAGCGGCGCAACGGTATTCGTAAATCGGCATAACACGGCCCCGGTTTTAGAGGGCGGAATTATAGCGGAAAGGGGCAGTTGCAGCGAGGTGAAACCGCGCCGGCAGAGGCCTGCCGGCGCGCAAAATCAAGCTAGAACGGAATATCGTCGTCCATATCGTCGAATGACGCGCCGCCGCCCTTTTTAGCCGCCGGCTTGGCCGCACCGCCGCCCTCGCCGCCGCCGCGCGGCTCGCGTGCTTCGCGCGGTGCCGAGTCACCACCGCCGGCGCCACCGCGACTGCCCAGCAACTGCATGCGATCGGCAACGATTTCGGTCGAATAGCGATCCTGGCCTTCCTTGTCCTGCCACTTGCGCGTGCGGATACGGCCTTCGATATAAACAGGCGAACCCTTTTTCAGGTATTCGCCGACGATTTCGGCGAGCTTGCCGAAAAACGAGACGCGATGCCATTCGGTGTGCTCCTGCTTCTCGCCGCCCTTATCTTTCCAGGTATCCGTTGTCGCCATCCGGATATTCGCAACGGCGTCGCCGCTCGGCAAAAAACGCGTTTCAGGGTCGGCGCCGAGGTTGCCGATCAAAATGACTTTGTTGACTGATGCCATGTGCTGTCTCCCGTTTTTAAGCTTGCTCAGCGAGCAATCGTATCATGTGTTGTTCGTCAAATCCCGTCGCATCGACGCGCAATTGCGCCTGTCCCGCACCAGCCAGTATGCGCACCTCGCGCACCCCCGGCTGCATTGCCAGTCGCGCCTTCAGCACCGTTGCTGCAGTGTCGTCCAGCGCAGGAATCGTATAGTTCAACGTGCGCAGCGGACGTGGCGCTGTCATACCTAAGGCTAGTATCAGCCAGATCGCCAGCAGCGACACGTCAAAAAGAAAAATCCCGTTGGCGCCGTAGCGCTGGTAGAGAAAACCGCCGCTCGCCGCGCCGGCAAAGGTGCCGAAAAACTGCACGCTGCTGTAGATGCCCATCGCCGCGCCCTTGGCCGCCGGCGGTGCGAGCTTCGACATCAACGACGGCAGCATCGCCTCGAGCACGTTGAAGGCGCTGAAAAAAATCAGCAGAAAAACAATAATCGCCGCAGTGCTGCCAAGCAGCCACGGCATCGCCAGATGCCCGGCCAGCAACACCGCCACCGACCCGGCAAATACCGCCTTGATACGGCCGCGCCGCTCGGCAATGATGACGGGCGGCAGCATCAACGCAAATGAGCCCAGCATCACCGGCAGATAAACCTGCCAATGGTGATCGACACCGAGACCGCCGTCGCGCAGCGCCAGCGGCACCACAATAAACAACGCCATCAGCACTGCGTGCAGCGCAAAGATACCGAAATTGAGACGCGCCAATTCCGGATCGCATAACAACTGCGTCATACTAACCGGCTCTTTGGCAGCCTGCGCCACCACTGGCGGCACCGCCGGCACCACCAAGTGAACGACGGCGATTGCCAGCAGCGACAGGACGCCGGTCATGGCGAAAATCCCGCCCACGCCGATGATTTGATTCAGCCACGGACTGGCTACCAGCGACAGCGCAAAGGTCAGCCCGATGGTCGAGCCTATCATCGCCATCGCCTTGGTACGCTGCTCCTCGCGCGTGAGGTCGGCGGTCAATGCAATCACCACCGCCGATACTGCACCGGAACCCTGCAACACACGGCCGACGATCACGCCGCCGATTGAATCGGCCCCCGCCGCGACAAAACTGCCGATCGCGAAGATGACGAGTCCGAAGTAAATCACCGGCTTGCGGCCATAACGATCGGATAACCAGCCAAACGGGATCTGCAATATGGCCTGGGTCAGCCCGTAGGCGCCGATGGCAAAACCGACCAAGGTCAGATCGTCGCCGCCGCGCAGTGTTTCGGCGTAAATCGCAAAAACCGGCAGGATGACGAACATGCCGAGCATGCGCAGCCCGAAAATCGAGGCCAGGCCGATGCTCGCACGCAATTCGTGCGCGGTCATGCGGTCAGCGGAGGGCATTACCGGATATCGTGGGAAAAAGCGGCGTGGGAAAAGACATCGAGGAAGGGTATATTAGCAGGTTCGGCTGCGCCATTTGTGCGGCCGGCAACCAAGGGACTCCATGCCGCTGCAACGTCCGACCCTCGTCCCGCTGCAAAATCCGCAAACACCGCTGCCCACGCCGGGTAACGAGTGGATACGCGTGCGCGGTGCGCGCACGCACAATCTGAAAAACATCAGCCTCGATCTGCCGCGCCAGCGCCTGATCGTCATTACCGGCCTGTCCGGTTCCGGCAAATCATCGCTCGCCTTCGACACGCTTTATGCGGAAGGCCAGCGCCGCTACGTCGAATCGCTGTCGGCCTACGCGCGCCAGTTTCTGCAGTTGATGGAAAAGCCCGACGTCGATTTGATCGAAGGTCTGTCGCCGGCGATTTCAATCGAGCAGAAAGCCACCAGTCACAACCCGCGCTCGACCGTCGGCACCGTCACCGAAATTCACGATTACCTGCGCCTGTTGTTCGCGCGCGCCGGCGAACCGCACTGCCCTGAACACAATATCGTGCTGCAGGCGCAAAGTGTGGCCCAGATGGTCGACCACGTGCTGCAGTTGCCGGAGGACACGCGGCTGATGATCCTGTCGCCGTTGATCGTCGGCCGCAAAGGCGAGCAGGTCAATCTGCTCGACGAACTACGCGCGCAGGGCTTCGTCCGTGTGCGCATTGACGGCACCGTGCATGAAATCGATGCGCTGCCTAAACTTAAAAAGAATATCAAGCACACGGTTGAAGTGGTTGTCGACCGCCTGAAGATCCGGCCCGAGATCAAGCAGCGGCTCGCGGAATCGTTCGAAACCGCCTTGCGCCACGCCGACGGCCGCGCGCTGGCCGTCGAAATGGACAGCGGGAAAGAACACCTGTTCTCGGCGAAATTCGCCTGCCCGGTGTGCAGCTATTCGCTGCCCGAACTCGAGCCGCGCCTGTTCTCCTTCAACAACCCGATGGGCGCCTGCCCGCGCTGCGACGGCCTCGGCCAGATCAGCTACTTCGATCCGAAACGCGTCGTTGCGCATCCGGAACTGTCGCTGGCGGCCGGCGCGATACGCGGCTGGGATCACCGCAATCAGTTTTATTTCCAGATGCTGAAATGCCTGGGCGCGCATTACGGCTTCGAACTCGACACGCCGTACGAAAATCTGCCGGCGGAAACGCAAGAGGTCGTGCTCAACGGTTCGGGCAGTGAAAAAATCCGCTTCAATTACCTTGGCGAAAAAGGTAACAAGTACCAGAAGGAACATGCGTTCGAGGGCATCGTACCCAATCTCGATCGCCGCTACAAGGAAACCGATTCGACCGCGGTGCGTGAAGAGCTCGCCAAATATCTCAATACGCAGTCCTGCCCGGAGTGCAAAGGCACGCGTTTGCGCCGCGAAGCACGCAGCGTGCGCGTCGGCGGTAAAACCATCTACGAAGTGAGCGCCCTGCCGTTGCGACTGACCACGCAGTTTTTTGCGTCGATCAATCTCACCGGCGCCAAACTTGCCATCGCCGACCGCATCGTCACCGAAATCGGCAAGCGCCTGGCATTTTTGAACGACGTCGGTCTCGATTACCTGTCGCTCGACCGCTCGGCCGATACGCTGTCGGGCGGCGAAGCGCAGCGCATACGTCTCGCCAGCCAGATCGGCTCCGGCCTGACCGGCGTCATGTACGTGCTCGACGAACCGTCGATCGGCCTGCACCAGCGCGATAATTCACGGCTGCTCGATACCCTGAAGCGCCTGCGCGACATCGGCAATACGGTGATTGTCGTCGAGCACGACGAAGATGCCATCGATGCCGCAGACCATGTGGTCGATATCGGCCTCGGCGCCGGCGTGCACGGCGGCAGCATTATTGCGCAGGGCACGCCGGCGGAAATCCGCGCCAACCCCGAATCGCTGACCGGGCAATATCTTGCCGGCAAGAAACGCATCGAAGTGCCGGGCTTGAGGCACAAGCCCGACCCGCGACGCATGCTGGCGATACGCGGCGCGCGCGCCAACAATCTGAAAAATGTCGAGCTCGCGCTGCCGGTCGGCCTGTTCGTCTGCATCACCGGTGTATCGGGCTCGGGCAAATCGACGCTGATCAACGACACGCTCTACAACTCAGCCGCGCGCCACCTCTACGGCAGTACCGAAGAACCGGCCGTGCATGATGCGATCGACGGCCTCGAGCATTTCGACAAAGTGGTCAACGTCGACCAAGGTCCGATCGGCCGCACACCGCGCTCGAACCCGGCAACCTACACCGGCTTGTTCACACCGATCCGTGAATTGTTCGCCGGCGTAGCGACCGCGCGCGAACGCGGCTACGGGCCCGGGCGTTTTTCCTTTAACGTCAAAGGCGGCCGCTGCGAAGCCTGCCAAGGCGATGGCATGCTCAAGGTCGAAATGCATTTCCTGCCCGACATCTATGTGCCCTGCGATGTCTGTCACGGCATGCGCTACAACCGCGAAACGCTGGAAATTCAGTACAAGGGCAAAAACGTCAACGAAGTGCTTGATCTGACGGTTGAACACGCCGCGGAATTTTTTTCCGCAGTACCGGTCATCGCGCGCAAACTGCACACGCTGCTCGACGTCGGCCTCGGCTACATCACGCTCGGGCAAAGTGCGACCACGCTCTCCGGCGGCGAAGCGCAGCGCGTCAAACTGTCGCTCGAATTGTCAAAGCGCGACACCGGGCGCACGCTCTACATCCTCGACGAGCCGACCACCGGCCTACATTTCCACGACATCGACCTGTTGCTGCGCGTACTGCACCGCCTGCGCGATCACGGCAATACGGTGGTGGTCATCGAACACAATCTCGACGTCATCAAAACCGCCGACTGGGTGATCGACCTCGGCCCTGAAGGCGGCGACGGCGGCGGACAGATCATCGCCACCGGCGCACCGGAAGATATTGCCAAAAACAAAACCAGCTACACCGGCCATTACCTCGTCAAGGTTTTGTCCTGAGACCATGACGCCGCGCGAACTATTGCTCGGCAGCTTCAAAGCGGCGGTCGCTGCTGCCGATCCATTGCAGATCGTGCCGCCGCATCTGCCGCCGGCACCCAAGGGCCGCACGCTGGTCATCGGCGCCGGCAAAGCGGCCGCAGCGATGGCGCTGGCTGTTGAACAACACTGGCCGGCTGATGCGCCGCTCAGCGGCACCGTCATCACACGCTACGGCCACGGCCTGCCGGTCAAACGCCTTGCGGTTGTCGAAGCCGGTCATCCGGTACCCGACGCTGCCGGCGAAACCGCGGCACACGCCATTTTCGAGGCGGTCAAACAATTATCGAAAGATGATTTGTTATTGGCGCTAGTGTCGGGCGGTGGCTCCAGCCTGCTGTCGCTGCCGGCGGCATCGATCAGCATGGCCGATCTGAAAGCAGTCACGCAGTCGCTGCTACATTGCGGCGCGGCGATACAGGAAATCAACACTGTCAGAAAACATCTGTCGCTGATCCAGGGCGGGCGGCTTGCCGCTGCCTGCGCTGCAGAAATTCGTGCGCTGGTGATTTCTGACGTCACCGGAGATGACCCGACACATATCGCCTCGGGCCCCTGCGCGCCGGATCCGACCACCTATGCCGATGCGCTGGATATACTTGCGCGTTACGCCTGCACAGTACCGCCGGCAGTGCTGACAACGCTACAACGCGGCGCGCGCGGTGAAATCGGCGAGACGCCCAAGCCCGGCGACAAGATATTCGCGCGCACGGAAAATCGCGTCATCGCCACCGCACAGCAATCGCTGCGGGCCGCCGCCGAATATTTCGAATGCAATGGCGTGCACGCAGTGGTGCTCGGCGACAGCGTCACCGGTGAAGCGCGCGAGATCGCAGCGCTGCATGCGGCGCTCGCGCGTGAAGTCAAAACGCGCGGCCTGCCGTGGCAACCACCACTCGCCTTGATCTCCGGCGGCGAATGCACGGTCACCGTGAAAGGCCGTGGACGCGGCGGCCGTTGCGCCGAATTTCTGCTCGCCCTGACAAAAGAATTAAATGGCGCCTCGGGCATTCATGCGCTGGCCGCCGACACCGACGGCATCGACGGCAGCGAAGACAATGCCGGCGTGATCACTGCACCCGATACGCTGGCGCGCGCACAGGCGCTTGGCGTCGGCGCGGCACTGCGGCTGGCCGACAATGACGGTTACGGATTCTTTGCCGCGCTCGACGACCTCGTTGTCACCGGCCCGACGCGCACCAACGTCAATGACTACCGCGTCATTTTGATTACCGCCTGATCGCGACAGCAGTTTACGCGCGCAAACAGGCAATCACGGGTTCAATCACCGGTAGACGCTCGAGCGAATTCACCTGCTGTTTAAGGTTCGCCCGCGCCGCCGAGTCCAACGTGCGGGCGGCAAGGCCATCAAACTTGTCGCTTAACTGCTGCAAGCTGAGCGGCGCTTCGGGCGAACCTGGCCGATACAAGGTCTCCTGCTCATGCCGCGCGCCCTTCGCTGTTACCACGCAGACGCGCGTCGCATAGCGAAACGTATTGCCCATCGCATCAAAAGCCGCGTCCGGCAGGATTGTTATGCGCGGCATGAAAGCGAGTAGCTGCGGATCCGCAAGTTTCGCTTCTTCAAACTGCGCGACCATAGCGGCACGCTCAACCGCCATCGCCGACAAGGCGAAAACCATATTCATCTGTGCCGAGGCCACGCCTTGCGCCACGTACGGCCAGCCGACATGGTCCTTGCAGTGCGTTGAGCAATCGACCTCGATGCGCTCGATGTCACGCGCCGACAGGGCGTGCTCGCGCATGATCGCGTCAAGCAAAGCGAGCGCCGGATGGCTGGCGCCGGCAGTCGCATAGGGTTTGAATCCCACTGCGAGTATTTCCCATTCGGCGCCGAGCCCGGCGGTCAACGCCGCGAGATCGCGTTTATCGGTCAGCGCGCTGAAAAAACCGCCGAACGGCGCTTCCAGCACATTTGTGATGCCGGTGAAACCGCGCCGCGCCAGCAGCGCGGCAGTGACGCCGTTTTTTGCCGCCTGCCCGGCGTGCAGGCGCTTCACCATGGCGCCTTCCTGCGCCGCCATCAAACCAGCAGCCATCGAGCCGGCAATACCGAACGCGTGCTGTGTGCGCTCCTCATCGAGATCGAGCAACGACGCCGCCGTCGCCGCGGCGACGAATACGCCGCACACCGCGGCGGAATGAAAGCCGCGTTTGAAAATATTGCCGGCGCCTGCATTGCCGACGCGCAGGCCGGCTTCGTAACCGGCGGCGATGCCGGCAATCAGGCGGCGTCCGGAAATATCGCCGCGCGATTCAGCGATGGCAAGCGCGGTGGCAAGCGCGATAGCGCCCGCATGCACCGAAGCGCGCGTATGCGCATCGTCGAGTTCGAAGGCGTGGCCGGCAGTGCTGTTGACAAACACCGCCTGCGACACCGAAGTGCGCATGCCGCTGCCGAACACCGACGCGCGCGGATTGCCG
>JANYDY010000033.1 GCA_025363435.1 Betaproteobacteria bacterium | reverse complement strand
GCAGTGAATTCGCCGGTGATCACGCAGCGCTTTCAGGAACTCGGCGTGAACACCAATCTCAGCACGCCCGACGGCATGCAGAAATTCCTGATCAACGAAATCGCCAAGTGGAATGCATTGATCGACAAAGCGAAGATTCAGCGGCTGTAATCATGGTGACCCCGAAAACCATCCTCGCGCCCGATCCCAATCCGGTCAAACCAGCCTACACGCCACCGCCCGGCGCCTGCGACGCGCATTGCCACATTTTCGGCCCGGGCGCGAAGTTTCCCTATTCTGAAAACCGCAGTTACACGCCGCCCGATGCGCCGAAGGAACAACTCGCCGCACTGCATAAACATCTGGGCTTCTCGCGTGCGGTGCTGGTGCAGGCAAGTTGCCATGGCAATGACAATGCGGCGCTCGTCGATGCACTGACTTGGTCCAAAGACGCGTGGCGCGGTGTCTGCATGATAGGCCGTGATGTTTCCGATCACGAACTCGAAACGCTGCACAAGGCCGGCGTGCGCGGCGCGCGTTTCAATTTTGTCGCTCACCTGGGCGGCGCGCCCGATCTCAATGTCATCAAGGCGGTGGTCGCGCGCATCGCGCCGCTCGGCTGGCATCTGCAGGTACACCTCGACGCCATTGATATCGACAGCTACCGCGATTTCCTGCTCGGCCTCGAGATGCCCTTCATCATCGACCACATGGGACGCGTCGTCGCCAAAAACGGACTCGGGCAAAAGCCTTTCAAGCTGATGCTCGATCTGATGAAAGAACAACGCGTGTGGACCAAGGTCAGCGGCTTCGAGCGCGTGTCATCGACCGGCAAGCCCTTCCACGATGCGATGCCGTACGCGCGCGCCCTTGTTGAAGCCGCGCCCGAGCGCGTGCTGTGGGGCACCGACTATCCGCATCCCAATGTAAAAGAGATGCCTAATGACGGCGAGCAGGTCGATCTGTTCGCGCAGACAGTGCCGGACGAAGCGACGCGGCGACGCATCCTGGTCGATAACCCGACGCGGCTCTACTGGCCGGAAACCTAGCCTCCGCCTGCCCGTAAGGGGCAAACGCGGGACAGAATTTGACTCCCGCAAATTCTGCGCGAATAATCTTTGCATTCTCGAAGCGCCACGCGGACAATTCGTGTCTCAACCATGACCACCCCATCCATCAAGCGTCTGGCCGCCCGACTCGGCATCGCCGCCCTGCTGTTTGCACAGCTGGCCGTTGCCGCGTACGCGTGCCCGGTCATGGCGGCGCCCGGTGAAATGACGCCGGCGGCAATTAGCGATGACATGCACGCCGCGATGCCGCATTGCGAAGAGTCGGACAGCGGCACGACCAATCTCTGCATGCAGCACTGCCAAGCCGGCAGCCAGGCAGTGCAGACATCGCCGCAAACGCCGCTGCCCGCCGTCGCAATGCTGCCCTTTGCAGTGTTCGAGCTGCCGCTGCCTGTGAGCAGTCCCGGCGTCGTCGTGCTGTCCACCCTGCCCGAACGGGAAACTTCCCCCCCGCCACTGCTGCGCTTCGGCTTCCTGCGCATTTGATCTCCCCGCAAGTCCGGTAACACCACGCCGCGCATTTCGCGCGCGCGGGGTTTGGATTTGTTCGGGAGATTTTTATGTTGAGATCAAATGGCGTGCATCGTCTGCACGCGCCGAAATCACTTTCCACCAAGACGTCCTGGCGAACTGGCTTGTGCCGCGTTGTGCTGTTTGCAGCACTGGCGGCAGCGCCATACGCCTCTGCGCAGACCACGTTGACCCTCGCCGAAGCGCAGCGGCTCGCAATCGCCCGCTCGCAGCAGTTGGCGGCGCAGGATTCGATGGTCAGCTCGGCGCGCGAAATGGCGATTGCCGCAGGTCAACTACCAGACCCCGTACTCAAACTCGGTGTCGATAATGTGCCCGTCACCGGCGCCGACCGTTTCAGCATCGGTACCGATTTCATGACCATGCGCCGCATCGGCCTGATGCAGGAAATCACTCGCGGCGACAAACGCAAGCTGAAGGCCGAACGCTACGAGCGCGAAGCCAACCGCGCCCTCACGGAAAAAGTCGTTGCCACCGCCGAATTGCAGAAATCTACCGCGCTGGCCTGGCTCGACCGCTACTATCTTGAGCGCACGCGTGCCGCCGTCGCAGCCCAAGCCGCAGAGGCGAAACTCGAAATCGAGGCCGCCGAGGGCGCCTACCGCGCCGGACGCGGCAGTCAGGCGGATATTTTCACCGCACGCACCTCACGCGCCGCGCTCGATGACCGGCTGTCCGAACTTGACCGTCGCATCCGCAATGCGCGCACCATGCTGGCGCGTTGGGTCGGCCCCGCAGCGGACGCTGCGCTCGCGGGCGAACCTGCATTCAAGTCGATCCCGTTCAGCACGCACGCGCTCGACGAGGACTTAAAGCGCCATCCGGAAATCGCCATGCTGCAGCGGCAGGTCGAGTCGGCGGAAACCGAGGCGCAACTCGCCCGCGCCAACAAGCAGACCGACTGGAGCATCGAGGTCGCCTATCAGGAACGCGGCCCGGCGTTTTCCAATATGTTTTCGGTCGGCGTCTCCATCCCGCTGCAATGGGACCAGAAAAACCGCCAGGACCGCGAAGTCGCAGCCAAGCTGGCGCTGATCGAACGCGCCAAAGCGCAGCAGGAAGACACACTACGCAACCACACGGCTGAAATACGCAGCATGATCAATGAGTGGGAAAACGGCCTCGAACGCATCGCGCGCTACGAGCGCGAGCTGCTGCCGCTGGCACGCGAGCGCACGCAGGCAACGCTTGCCGCCTATCGCGGCGGCAAGGGCGATTTGAATGCGGTGCTTGCATCGCGCAAAACTGAGATTGAAACCCGCACGCAGGCGATCCAACTCGAAATGGATACCGCGCGCACCTGGGCGCAGCTCAATTTCCTTGTCCTCGACAATGATCACGCCAGCTCTCCCGCAGGGGCGGTGACTAAGGAAAAACCATGAGTTCGCGCACGCTGCTTGTGAGCGTGCTTGCGGCAGCCGTCGTCGCCGCTACCGCCTACACAGCCTACCGTATCGGCATGGAACGCGGCCTGCAAAACATCGGCAGCGCCAGCGTTGCTGCCAGCACGCCGGCGGACGCGGGCACCGGCAAAAAGATCTTGTACTGGCACGACCCGATGGTGCCCGGACAGAAGTTCGACAAGCCGGGAAAATCACCTTTCATGGACATGCAACTCGTACCGGTGTACGCGGACGGCGGCGGCGCCAACGATAGCGGCCAGGTGACGATCAGCTCGCGCATGCAGCAGAACCTCGGCGTACGCACCGCTGAAGTGGCCACCGGCTCGCTGTCGCAGAAAATGGAAGCGCCGGGCAGCGTCGCCTACAACGAGCGTGACGTCGCGGTGGTCACGGCGCGCGTCAACGGATTCATCGAGCGCCTGCATGTTCGCACCCAGCTTGATCCGGTGCGCCGCGGCCAGCCGCTGGCGGACATTTATGCGCCGGAGTGGGTCGCCGTGCAGGAGGAATATTTTTCGGTCAAGCGCACACAGGGAAGCGGTACCGACGCGCTGCTATCAGCGGCGCGCCAGCGCATGCTGCTCGCCGGCATGAATGAAGAGCAGGTGCGGTCGGTCGAAGCGGGCAGCAAAGTGCAGCCCCGCTTCACGCTTAGCGCGCCGATCGGCGGAGTGATAGCTGAACTTGGCGCGCGCGAAGGCATGACGGCGATGGCAGGCGCGACGCTTTTCCGCATCAACGGCCTGGGCTCGGTCTGGATCTACGCCGAGATTCCGGAGAGCGCCGCCGCGCGCATCAAGCCCGGCACTGTAGTCGAAGCACGTACGCCGGCGTTGCCGGAGCGCGTGTTCAAAGGTCGCGTCGCCGCGCTGCTACCGGAAATCAACGCGACTACCCGCACGCTCAAAGCGCGCGTCGAAATCGCCAACGCCGGCGGCGTCCTCACACCGGGCATGTTCGCCACCATCAATTTCGCGCCGGCGGCGAAAAACAATGTGCTGCTGGTACCGAGCGAAGCACTGATTCAGACCGGGCAGCGCACCGTTGTCATCGCGGAAACTGCGGGCGGAAAATTCCAGCCGGTCGAAGTCGAGACCGGCAGCGAAGCCGGCGGCCAAACCGAGATCCGCAAGGGCCTCGTCGCCGGACAAAAAATCGTGGTTTCGGGGCAATTCCTGATCGATTCGGAATCGAATCTTAAGGCGACGACCACGCGCATGTCGGCGCCGCCGGCTGCGAAAGATCCGGCCACTGAGAAATTGCATCGCGGCGAGGCTCGCGTTGAGTCGATCGCGATGGACGCAATCACACTTTCGCACTGGCCCATTCCGTCGCTGAAATGGCCGGAGATGACGATGGACTTCAAGCCGCCGGCCGCCGGCATGCCGAACGACGTGCGCAAAGGCGATCGCGTGACTTTCGAGTTCCGCGTCGGCGAAGACGGCCTCGCCACCTTGACCGGCATTACCCGCGAGCAGGCACGGGTCGGCAAATGATCGCGCAGCTCATCCGCTGGTCGATTGCAAACCGCCTGCTGGTGGTGCTGGCGACGCTGATGGCGTCAGCGTGGGGCGTCTATGCGCTCAGCCGCACGCCCCTCGACGCGATCCCCGATCTCTCGGACGCGCAGGTCATCATCCGCACCAGCTATCCGGGCCAGGCGCCGCAAATCGTAGAGAATCAGGTCACTTATCCGCTGACGACGACCATGCTTTCGGTGCCGGGCGCTAAGACGGTGCGCGGCTATTCTTTCTTCGGCGACTCGTTTGTTCATATCTTGTTCGAAGATGGCACCGACATGTACTGGGCGCGCTCGCGCGTGCTCGAATACCTGAACCAGGTGCAGTCGCGCCTGCCGCCGCAGGCGAAAACCGCGCTCGGCCCCGATGCGACCGGCGTCGGCTGGGTCTACGAGTACGCACTGGTTGATCGCAGCGGCAAAATGGATCTGTCGCAATTGCGCGCGTTGCAAGACTGGTTTCTCAAGTACGAACTGAAAACCGTCGCCAACGTGGCCGAGGTCGCTTCCGTCGGCGGCATGGTGCGCCAGTATCAGATCGTGCTCGATCCGGACAAACTACGCGCTTACAACATACCGCATGGAAAAGTAATCGAAGCGCTGCAGAAGGCCAACCAGGAAAGCGGCGGCTCTGTGCTCGAATTGGGCGAGGCCGAATACATGGTGCGCGCTTCGGGCTATTTGCAGTCGCTTGATGACTTCCGCAAAGTCCCGTTGACGACTTCCGGCATGGGCGTCTCGGTACGCGTCGGTGACGTGGCGCGCGTGCAAGTTGGGCCCGAAATGCGCCGCGGCGTCGCCGAGCTCGACGGCGAAGGCGAAGTAGCGGGCGGCATCGTCGTCATGCGCTCGGGCAAGAATGCGTTGACGACCATCGCCGCGGTGAAGGAAAAGCTCGAGGCGCTGAAACCGGGGCTGCCGCCGGGCGTGGAAATTGTGCCGGTCTACGACCGCTCCGACCTGATAAAGCGCGCGATCGACAACCTCGGCGAAAAGCTGATCGAAGAATTCGTCATCGTCACCCTCGTCTGCGCGCTGTTCCTGTTTCACCTGCGCTCGGCGCTGGTCGCAATCGTTACGCTGCCGATCGGCATACTGGTCGCTTTCATCGTCATGTACTACCAGGGTGTGAACGCGAACATCATGTCTCTGGGCGGCATTGCGATCGCGGTCGGCGCGATGGTCGATGCCGCGGTCGTGATGATCGAAAACGCGCACAAGCACATTGAGCGCTGGAAACACGCGCACGCAGAGGCGCCGCTTGCCGGGGACGAGCAATGGCGCGTGATCGGCGAGTCCGCGGCCGAGGTCGGACCGGCGCTGTTTTTCTCGCTGCTGATTATCACGCTGTCGTTCATTCCGGTGTTCACGCTGGAAGCGCAGGAAGGCCGGATGTTTTCGCCGCTAGCCTTCACCAAAACCTACGCGATGGCGGCTGCGGCCGGGCTGGCGGTGACGCTGATCCCGGTTTTGATGGGATATCTGATCCGCGGGGATATTCCGCCCGAACAGAAGAACCCGCTCAACCGCTGGCTGATTGCGATCTACCGCCCTCTGCTCGACGCAGTGCTGCGTTTTCCGAAAGCCACGCTCGCCATCGCCGCGGTGCTGGCGGTGGTGACGATATTTCCGGCGTCTCGCCTCGGCGGCGAGTTCATGCCACCGCTCGATGAGGGCGACCTTCTTTACATGCCGACTGCGCTGCCCAGTCTTTCGATCGGCAAGGTCACCGAACTCCTGCAGCAGACCAACCGCCTGATCAAGACGGTGCCCGAGGTCGCGCGCGTATTCGGCAAGGCCGGCCGCGCTGATACCGCGACCGATCCGGCGCCGCTCGAGATGCTAGAGACGACGATCCAATTCAAGCCGCGCAGCGAATGGCGCGCCGGCATGACGCCCGACAAGCTGGTGGCGGAACTCGATCGCGTGGTCAAGGTGCCGGGGCTGTCCAACATCTGGGTGCCGCCGATCCGCAATCGTATCGACATGCTGGCAACCGGCATCAAAAGCCCGGTCGGCGTAAAAGTCGCGGGCACCAGCCTCGCTGAAATCGACCGCATCGCATCGAATATCGAGCGCGTCGTGAAAACCGTGCCCGGTGTGACGTCGGCACTTGCGGAACGGCTGACCGGCGGCCGCTATGTAGACATCAAAATCGACCGCGACGCCGCGGCGCGTTACGGCATGAACATCGCCGACGTGCAATCAATCGTCTCCGCGGCGGTCGGCGGCGACAACATCGGCGAAACCATTGAGGGATTGCAGCGTTTTCCGATCAGCGTGCGTTACCCGCGCGAAATCCGCGACTCTCTGGAAAAAATCCGCGAGCTGCCGGTGCTGACCGAACGCGGTGCGCAAATCCGTTTGTCGGACGTCGCCGCCATCAGCATTACCGACGGCCCGCCGATGCTGCGCTCGGAAAATGCACGCCTCTCAGGCTGGGTCTACGTCGACATCCGCAGCCGCGACCTCAAGTCCGCGGTTCGCGACATGCAGGAGGCAGTCGCCAAAGAGATCAAGCTGCCGATCGGCTACGCGGTGTCGTGGTCCGGTCAGTTCGAATATCTCGAACGCGCCACTGCCAAGCTGAAGGTGGTGGTGCCGGCCACGCTCGCCATCATTTTCATGCTGCTCTACCTGACATTCCGGCGCGTCGGCGAAGCGCTGCTGATCATGGCGGTGCTGCCTTTCGCGCTGATCGGCGGCTTCTGGCTGATGTTCGTGTTAGGCCACAACCTGTCAGTGGCGAGTGCGGTTGGCTTCATTGCACTGGCCGGCGTGTCGGCGGAATTCGGCGTGATCATGCTGCTCTACCTCAGGCAGGCATGGGACGCGCGGCTGGCTGCGGGTCAGGCGCCGTCGCTGGCACTGCTCGAAGACGCGATCCGTGAAGGCGCGGTGCTGCGCGTGCGGCCAAAAGCAATGACGGTCGCGGTCATCATCGCCGGCCTGCTGCCGATCATGTTCGGCAGCGGCACCGGTTCTGAAATCATGCAGCGCATCGCGGCGCCGATGGTTGGCGGCATGATCACGGCGCCGCTGCTGTCAATGTTGGTGATTCCCGCGGCTTATCTACTGATGCGCAGATCAAGAACTGCACCAGGCGCAAAGCACTGAGTCCATTTTTTATCGTACTGCACCAACAAGGAGACGCAAAAATGAAAGTCCTACTGATCGCGGCACTGACAGCACTGATCACTCACACCGGAACCGCAATCGCGCAATCCGGCGACATGAAAGGCATGGACATGAAACCTGCGGCGGCCGACAAGAAAGCGCAGTCGGGCGACGCTACAGACCCGCACGCCGGTCACATGCCGGCTGCCAAGCAGACAAAGGGAAAGTTCTTCAAAGCTTCTGGCGTAGTCAAAAAAATCGACACCGCAAAAGGTGGCGTGACACTCGCGCACGGCCCGGTGCCCGACCTGAAATGGCCGGCGATGACGATGGGGTTCACCGTCAAGGACAAGGCACTGTTTGATAAGCTGGCTGTTGGTAAAAAAGTAGATTTCGAGTTTGTGCAGCAAAAGGCCGGTTATGTAATTACCTCTGTAAAGTAGTAGATTGACAGGCGGTAACAGTTCGTAAATCCTCCGGCCATTGATCGTTACGCTCTTAGAATGGGTCGCCTGATGAAATCGATGGTATTCGTATTAATGATTGCCGCATTGACCGTCACCAGTGCGGCGGCCCTTGCGCATAATCGATGAAAAAGACAAGGCCGCGAAAACCGCCGTCAAGAAAGAACAGAAAGCGTGGGGCACCGACTACCCGCACCCGAACGTAAAAGAGATGCCGAATGACGGCGAGCAGGTCGATCTCTTCGCGCAGACGATTACCGACGAGGCGACGCGCCGGCGCATCCTGGTCGATAATCCGACCAAACTCTACTGGCCGGAAAACGCCTGATCCGTTCGCAGATTGCGGTATTACGGTTACGGCGTTTTTGAAATTCAACGAACACTTCTAAAACTATCGCTTGTTCGGCCACCGGCTTTCCGTTCGTCCTGAGCTCGTCGAAGGATGAACGGAATACTCTAAAACCCGGACCTCCGCCGCTACTCCTCGAATTTTTGCCCTTCGACAGGCTCAGGGCGAACGGCAGTAGTTGATGTTCGCGCCAAGCGCGATATCTCAGCCCAATCGCCACGTATCAGCGCCGCCTTCTTCTTGCGACTCCAGCCTTTTATTTGCCGTTCAGACGCCAGCGCTTCTTCACGCGTCGGAAATTCCTGCACAAAAGCCAATTCGAGCGGCCGACGCTTGAAAGTGTAACAACTGCTAACAGCACCTGTGCGGTGTTCATGCATACGCTTGTCGAGATGATCTGTATGGCCGGTGTAGTAGGTATTGTCGGCGCAACGGAGGATATATACCCAGAATGCCATATCTTCTCTGCTAATCGCCCTTCGACAGGCTCAGGGCGAACGGTTAAGGGTTAAGGGTGAAAGGTGAATACAGAGCATATATTTATTCCCCCGTTATCTATTCCCCCGTTCGTCCTGAGCCTGTCGAAGGATGAACGGCACGAAAAAATTCACATCATTCCTGCGGCCTGTACAACTACTCCGGTTTGATGCCGGCAGCTTTGACGACCTTGCCCCAGCGTTCGAAGTCGCTCTTCAGATAAGTCGCGAGATCAGCCGGCGTGCCGCCGCCGGCTTCGATACCGTCAGCTGCGAATTTTTTGCGCAGATCAGCGCTGCGCAGTACCTTGTTCAGTTCGGTGTTCAGGCGCGTCACGATGGCGGCCGGAAGTCCGGGCGGGCCGTAGCAGCCCCACCACTGGTTCGATTCGAAGCCGGGCAACGCCTCCGCGACGGTCGGCAATTCCGGCGCGAGTTCGATCCGCTTCGAGCTGGTGACGGCGAGCGCGCGCAGCTTGCCGGCGCGGACCTGCGCCGCAATGCTGGGATAAGCGGCAAACAGCAAGGTGACCTGGCCGGCCATCACGTCGATTAACGCGCCCGACGCGCCCTTGTACGGAATGTGTACCATCTTGATGCCGGCCTGTTGCATGAACAACTCGCCAGTCAGATGGCTGATGGTGCCGCTGCCGTTGGACGAAAAAGTCATGACGCCCGGCTTCGCTTTGGCCAAGGCGATCAGTTCCTTGATCGTGCGCGCCGGCACCGACGGATGCACCGCCAGCACGTTGGCCGAGAAACCGGTCAGCGCGACCGGCGTGAAACCGTTGATCGGATCGTAGGCCTGGCGCGCCGACAAATGCGGGTTGATCGACATCGTGCTCGACGAGGTCATCATCAGCGTGTAACCGTCGGGCGCAGCGCGCGTCGCCAGTTCGGCGCCGATCGCACCGGCCGCGCCGCCGCGGTTCTCGACCACGAACTGCACGCCGAAACCTTCGGACAATCCGTTCGAAACATGCCGCGCGACGATGTCGGCAGCACCCGCGGGCGGGAAAGGCACGATCACGCGCACCGGCTTGGCCGGATAATTCTGCGCGGCGGCAGCGCCGGCAATCAGCAACAGGGTCAAAACGGGCAGGTGGAATTTTTTTGTCGTCATCATGGTTCGATCAATTTTGAAATGCTCAAACTCTGCCCGCCGGCGGTGGGCAGAAACATCGATTTGCCGCCGGCGCCGCCGGCGACAATCACAATCAGGTCTTCAGGTGCCCACACGATGGGCACGGTGGAATTGTCGTCATTCTGATCGACAAACTCCGGAAAGTGCGGGCCCTTCGATTTGCCGCGGTTTTTCATCAAACCCCAGGGCTGGCGCGCCATTTCGAACAGCTTCTGCTGAACGTCGCGCTTGGCGAGGCCGGCAGCGGCGAAGTACTGCACGTGCTCGATGCCCAAAGCGAGCACCGGATGACCCTGCGAATAAAGATTGTTCACCCCCAGCGTCGCCATCGACGAGGCGAAGGTGCGCATGATTTCTGTCGGATCGGTCTGCACGTTCTCGCTGATGCTGTGCGGCGCTTCGGTGTTGACCACGGTGACGACGTCCTGTTCGCGCTTGTAGCCGCGCTCGACATGCAGGGGTTGCCACGGATTGGCCGCTTCGTATTCGGCGATGCAAAACGTGTACTTGCCCGGATGGCCGGTCTGCGACGCGTCGACACCCGGCCCCGCGCCGCCGATGTTGACGAGCACGAGACGCAACGCACGGCCTATGGTCGCATTGGCGCGCCAGCCCGGCCCGAATACACCGGTGCCGCAGTTGATGCGCAGGCGCTGCACGATCGGACCGTTGACGATGATCAGCGGCGCGCCGGCGTGCGTGGTGGTCTGGCGGTGTTCGAGCCCGTACGCAGGTTCAAACACGGCGCGCAATGCCGCCACCACCACCGGCAGGTACTCGGGACGGCAACCCGCCATCACCGCATTCACCGCAACCTGCGTAAACGTTGCGTGGCCGAACTTCGGCGGCACCGCACCAATCAATTCATCGGCGTCGTGCGCCGGCATGCCGGCGAGCATCGCTTCGACGCGCGCTGCGGTCGGCGGCACGATCGGCAGGCCATCGGTCCAGCCCTGCTCGTAGAAATAATCGTTGATGCGATCGAGCGAGGCGTCGCTATCGTTCAGGATAGGCAGATCGCGCGTAGTCATTGCGGCATCATCGCGGCATCAACGCATCAGGTAGCGGAAATTTCTTGTCGCGGAACTCGCGCTCGAGTTCATCGACCGATGTCGTCAACAACTGCGCGCACAAGGCGGCGATTTCCACGCCGCGCCGTTGCACCAGCACTTCGTCGCGATCACCAACCGGATGCGGCACCACCACAATCGGCAGCGCAATGCGGCCGACGCCTTCGGCAGTCACGCGCGCCAGCGGTGCGAATGCGGTACTGATCACAGTTACGGTCGGTATGCCGAGGTCTTCAAGCGCGGCCGCGTCACGCGCGGTCCAGGGGGTCGAAGAGCCTCAGTGACCGACGCCGTTGATGACAGCATCGCAGCCCGCCGCCATTTCCGCCGTAAAGGGCGCGGGTATGCCGAGATAACTCTTGCGCCAGAAACGCACCTCGCGCAACGCGTATTCACGGCCCAGCATTTCGGCAATGCCGTTCAGTACAAGGTCGGCGAATTCCTTACTGTTGTCGAGAATACCGATGCGCATGCCTTTGAGCGTCGTCAACCGCGGTGCCAGTGTTTTGGCTACGATATCGGCGGTGCCGTTCGGCAGCAGCACGCTGACGTTGCCTATGGTCTGCTGGTTCTTCATGGCGCCTCCGCAATTCGACGATTATTATGCGAGCAGCGATATTAACAACTCGCGGCGCGGCGAACAAATGCGCAGCGCCCTGAAATCGCCGGCGCATGCTGTTAATCTTACGCCTCCCCGAAAAAAATCCGTGAGAATAAAACCATGGCCGCCAACGAACGCCCGCCTTTCGACCGCGAACTCACCGACATTGCGGACTACGTGATGAATTTCAAAATCAGCCGCGCGGCAATCGACAACGCCCGCATGTGCCTGACCGACACCATGGCCTGCGCGCTCGACGCGCTCGATTTCCCGGACTGCGTGAAATTGATCGGGCCGGTGGTGCCGGGTACCGTCGTGCCGCATGCGTCGCGCGTGCCTGGCACCAAATTCGAACTCGATCCGGTTACCGCGACCTTCGGCTTCGGCGCAATGATCCGCTGGCTCGACATGAACGACACCTTCACCGCCGAGCAGGGCAGCCACCCGTCGGACAATCTCGCCGGCATTCTGATGCTTGCCGACCATATGACGCGCGCCGGCACGAAAAAATTTACCATCGCCGATGTGCTCGAAGCACTGGTCATGGCCTACGAAATCCAGGGCTGCATCGCGATCGAAAACGATTTCAAGAAAATGGGGCTCGATCATCCGCTGCTGACGCGCGTCGCCTCCAGCGCGGTACTCACACGCATGCTCGGCGGCACCCGCGACCAGGTCGTTAATGCGGTGTCGAATGCCTGGGTGGATGCCGGGCTGGCCGCAGTACGCCACGCACCGAACACCGGCTGGCGCAAAAGCTGGGCTGCCGCTGACGCGACGCATCAGGCGTTAAAGCTCGCCATGATGGCGGTCAAAGGTGAAATGGGTTATCCGTCGATTCTGACCGCGCCCAAGTACGGCTTCTACACCGTGCACAACGGCGGCAAGCCGTTCAAGTTTCAGCGGCCGTACGGCGATTATGTACTGCAGCACTCGATGTTCAAGTTCGTCGCCGCCGGCATGCACAGCCAATCGAGCGTCGAATGCGCTTTCCGCCTGCATCCGCTGGTGAAAGACCGCATCGCCGACATTGCACGCATCGAAATCAACACCCAGCGCGCGCTGATGACCATCATGTATAAAACCGGCCCGCTCTACAATCCGGCCGACCGCGACCATTGCGTGCAATACATCGTCGCCCTCGGCCTGATGCACGGCAAACTCGATCCGCAGGATTTCGAAGACAGCTTCGCCGCCGATCCGCGCATCGACCGGCTGCGCGAACTTACGGTGGTCACCGAAAGCGAACGCTACACACGCGATTTCGTCGATCCGGAAATACGTTCCAGCGCAAACTCGGTGCAGGTGTTTTTCAAGGATGGATCGAACACGCCGAAAATCGAGATCGAATTTCCGATCGGCCATCAGCGCCGGCGCGCCGAAGTAATACCGGTGCTCAAAATAAAATTCGAGTCGAGTTTGAAACGCCGTTTTCCGGCCGCGCAGTGCGCGCGCATTCAGGCGCTATGCGCCGATGCCGCCAAACTCGACGCCACACCGGTCGATCAATTTGTCGATGCATTCGTGCTGCAATGATGATGCGTAAGGTCGCCACTTACACGCTGGCGGTGCTGGCGTTGCCGCTTTCCGCTACTGCAGCAACACCGGCGTGGCGCCCCGACAAACCGGTCGAAATCATCGTCAACACGTCACCCGGCACCGGCAGCGATGCCACCGGCCGCCTGATCCTGCGTATGCTGACCGAGAAGAAATTGATCGATGTGCCGGCCACCGTAGTCAACAAGATCGGCGGCGGCGGCACCATCGGGCTTGCCTACCTGACGCAGCATCCGGGCAACGCCCACTATCTGATGGTGACCTCGCCGACGATGCTGACCAACCATATCACCGGCAAAGGCGCGCAGAATCACAACGACATTACGCCGCTGGCGCAACTCGGCAGTGAATCGGTGGTGTTCGCCGTGCGCAACGAGTCGCCGCTGAAAACACCGCGCGATATCTCCGAACGCATCCGTGGCGACGCCGCGAGCCTGAGCTTCGCCATCGGCAATTCGGTCGGCAGCCACAACCACATTGCGGTTGCGCTGCTGGCGAAAGCCGTCGGCGCCAACGTGCGGCGCCTCAAGGTGATTCCTTTCAACGGTTCGACCGAAGGCATCACTGCCCTGCTTGGCGGCCATCTCGATGTGGCGAGCACGCCGGCGGGCAGCATACTCACCCATGTGCAAGCCGGTCGCGCGCGCGTGCTGGCGGTAGCCGCGGAGCAGCGTCTCGGCGGCGCATTCGCCAGTGTGCCGACGTGGAAGGAGCTCGGTTTCGCGGTGGTTGCCGCCAACTGGCGCAGTGTGGTTGCGGCGAAGGGGCTCAGCGACGAACAGGTACGCTACTGGGACGACGTGTTCACCAAACTCGCGCAGTTGCCGGAATGGAAGCAGGAATTGCAGGCCAAGCTCGAAGAAGACACCTATATGAACAGCCGCGACACGCGCCGCTACATGACGGCGCAGTATGCGGAATTAACGGCGATACTAAGCGACCTCGGGCTCGCCAAATCGGCACAGGACGGAAAGTGAGCGTATGAAAAAACCAATATCGAATATCTGCATCCAACACGCCAGTGCATTGCTGCTCGCAGCCTGCGTAATCGCCCCGGCGGCGCTCGCGCAAACCGCATGGAAACCCGATCGCAACATCGAAATCATGGTGCCGTCGGCTGCTGGCGGCGGCTTCGACCGCACCGGCCGCACGATCCAGAAAGTCGCGCAGGCGCGCAAGCTGATCGAGGTATCGACAACGATCAACAACAAAGCCGGCGGCGGCGGCGCGATCGGCTGGGCTTATCTGGCCCAGTTCAACGGCGACGCCCACCACATCGGCATCTGCTCGCCGACGCTGCTGACCAACCAGATCACCGGCAGCAATAGCGTCAGCTACAACGACTTCACGCCGCTCGCGATGCTCTACAACGAATACCTCGCCTTCGCCGTCAAAGCGGATTCGCCGATCAAGACCGGCAAGGAGCTCCTCGATCGTCTGGCCAATGCGCCCGGCTCGCTGTCGATCGCCATCGGCACCGCACCCGGCGGCCCCAATCATGTCGGCGTGGCTATCGTGCTCAAAGGCGCGCGCGCCGATCTGCGCAAGCAGAAGATCGCGTTTTTCAAAACCGGCGGCGACTCGCTGACCGCATTGCTCGGCGGGCACGTTGACGTCATGGCGAGCACACCCGGTAATCTGGTGCAGGCGCTCGAATCGAAACAGATACGCGTAATCGCAATCGGCGCAGCGAAGCGGCAAAGCGGCGATTTCGCGCAGGTGCCGACGTGGAAGGAATTCGGCGTCGAGGGCCAGTTTCCGAATTGGCGCTGCGTAATCGGCCCGCGCGGTTTCAGCGTCGCGCAGATCGCCTATTGGGAAGACGTGCTCTCGCGCGTTGTTTCGAGTGACGACTGGAAAGCAGAGCTCGAACACAACGTCGCCGAAGGCACTTTCATGAAATCCGACGCGACGCGTAAATTCTTCGAAGCGGAATTCGCGACCGCACGCCGCGTGCTCGGCGAACTCGGCCTGGCCAAGTGAAAAAAGCAGGTAACCGCCCGGCCCCCGATCAAGCGCTGGTTGATATCGCCCGCTACGTCGTCAATAAAAAAATCGGCAGCGCCAAAGCCTACGACAACGCGCGACTCTGCCTGCTCGACGCGCTCGGCTGCGCGATGCAGGCCTTCGCCGCACCCGACTGCATGAAGCTGGTCGGCCCGCTCGTGCCCGGCACCATCGTGCCCAACGGCGCGCGTGTGCCCGGCACGCAATATCAACTCGATCCGGTGACTGCGGCGTTCAGCACCGGCTGTTTGATCCGCTGGCTCGATTTCAACGACACCTGGTGGGCCGGCGGACATCCG